>NZ_CP012623.1:2400000-2744284 GCF_001280305.1 Hymenobacter sp. DG25A
TTTTAGTGGTGGTGGCTTTGCGTTTGGCTTTGGTTTTGGGCTTTGCTTTCACGGGCAGGGCAAAGTGCTTGCCCAGAGTTCCGCGCCGGGTAGGCCGCTCCTTTTCCCGCCATTGAAACCCTTTCAGCTGCTTATCCTCATCCTTTAGCTCATGGGGCGGAATAAAGCTGGCATCGGGGTTGGTTAGAAAGCTGATGGTCTGCAGTTTACTGTCTTCGGAAAAGCGCAGCGCCATGTTGGCACTCACGGCTTTGTTCATGCCGGTCAGGCTGGTATCTCCTTCAAGAGCAAAATAGAGGCTCTCGGCGTTGCCAAGCACATCAACTTTTTTTAATTTATTTCCCTGGAAGTAGCCCACCATGTTGCGGCCCTTCACCTGGTTGTAGTTCAGCAGCGTGTCTTTGCCGGCAATAAAGGAGTTGGCATACAGGCGCATCTGATCTATTTTCTGTCGGCGCATGCGCAGCTCCATACTATCGGCCGTGAGCTGGTTGGTGCCGCTCCACAAAACCGGCTTGCGGTTGAGGTAAATCACGGAGTCGGCCCGGTTGTAGGTCAGGGAGTCGCAGCGACCCTGCAGGTCTTTGCGGAATATGCGCACCTTTTGATAGGCATATACCACCCCGCCGGGCTTGGCGGGGTCGCGGCTGTCTACGCTCATGAGCGTATCGGCGGCCAGGTACAGGGTATCTTTATCGGCAATGTTGCGCATCACGGCGTTGCCGTACACCTTGGCCCGGCCCAGCGTGCGCCAGTACTTGCCCACGTCGCCGCGAATGGTGATGTTATCTTTCTTCGAGACCATGGATACGCGCCCCGTAGCCAGCCCGTACTGCCGACTTTCATCGTAGTACAGCTGGTCGCCGCCCAGAAGGTAGTCCCGGGTTTCAATTTTGGCGTTCCGCTTAAAGTTGGATACCCGCGTGACCGTATTATAGTAGCCGTTTTCCGCGTACAGTGTTCCCTGCTGCCCTTTTATGCGCGTGGGGCTGAAGAAGTACACAATTTTAGAAACCGTGTTGTACTGCAGCGTATCACTGTTAATGGTATAGTCCTTGGTTTGCACCTGAACGCCGCTTTTGAAGCTAAATACCTTGGTTTGGGTGTTGTAGTAGCCGCGGCGGCTGTCCAGGGTATTTTCGGGGTCGGTGAGGTGGCCGCCGCCGCTGTAGTAGGCCAGCTTCCGGTTCAGGTCGTAGTCCAGTACGGGCGCCGTCAACGTCATGCGCGGGTCGCGCATCACCACGTTGCCGGTCATGCGGGCTTTGCGGGCGTCGCCGTCGTAGGTGGCCCGGTCGCCGGTAATGGTGAGCGTGTCGTTCTGCACAATGCGCACATTGCTGAACGCCTCAATAGAGTTGCGGTCGGTGTACTGGTAGGCTGAGTCGCAGTACATAAACGTGTCGCCCTGCTTAAAGCTGACGTTGCCGATGAGCTTGCGGATTTCTACTCCGTTAAACTCGCCGCCAATCAGCTCCTGGGTGCCGGGCAGCAGCTCAATGCGCTGGCCTTTGGCCAGAGTAGCGGGCTTGCGGGCAGGCGTTTGCTGGGCCCAGGCCAAGGCCGGCAACAGCAGGCAGCAAAGAAGAAAAAAGTGCTTTAGAGACGACATTTCGGCGCAAAGGTACAGAAGCCCGGCTGCTAACGGCCATCTTTGTAGTTCTGATACAATTTATGCCTTTCCCAAGGTAAAAGTACCCTCCCATGCTCGACCGCATCCTGCAGTATATCGAAGAAAACAACCTCTTCTCCCCCACCACCGACCAGCTGCTGGTAGCCGTGAGCGGCGGCCAGGACTCCGTGGTGCTGGCCGATGTGCTACACCGCCTGGGGGTACAATTTGCCATTGCCCACTGCCACTTTGGCCTGCGCGGCGACGAGGCCGATGCCGACGAGCAGTTTGTGCGCAAGCTGGCCAAGAAGTACGAGGTACCCTACTTCGTGGAGTTCTTTCAGACCAAAGCCTTTGCCCAGCAGGAAGGTATTTCCACCCAAATGGCCGCCCGCGCCCTGCGCTACGCCTGGTTTGAGCAGATCCGCCAGACCCAGGGCTTCCAGTACATTGCCACCGCCCATCACCAGCGCGACGCCGCCGAAACCATGCTCCTGAACCTCACGCACGGCACCGGCCTGGCGGGTCTGCACGGCATCCGGGCCAAAAACGGCTACCTGGTGCGGCCGCTGCTGGCCATCGGCAAAGAAGAGCTGTTCGATTACCTGGTGGAGCAGCGCCTGATCTGGCGCGAAGACGCCTCCAACGACAGCCCCGTGTACCAGCGCAACCGCCTCCGCCATGAGGTGCTGCCCGTACTGCGCGACATCAACCCCAACCTCGACCAAACCCTGCAGTTCACGGCCGAGCGCGTGGGCGGGGCCGAGGAAATTCTGCGCCGTTACGTAGAGGACACCGCCACCCAGGCCCAGCGCACCGAGCCCGAGGCCACCTACCTCAACATTGCCACCCTGCAAAAAACGGCCGCCACGACGCTGGTGCTGCAGGAGTTGCTGCGCCCCTTCGGCTTCACTTACCCCGTAGTAAAGGAAATTGTAGCCGCCTTCAATGCTGAGCCCGGCCGCCGCTTTGAGTCTCCTTCGCACCGGCTGGTGAAGGATCGGGAGCAGCTGGTTATCACGCCCAAAAATCTGTCGAAGTTTGGCACCCACCAGATTGCCGCCGGGCAGGAAGTACTCAAGATAGATGGCCTGCACCTGCGGCTGGAGTTGCTGGAGGTAACCGAAGGCTTCGATATTCCGAAGGGCAAAGCCGTGGCCGCGCTGGATGCCGACAAGCTGCACTTCCCGCTCATTGTGCGCACCTGGCAGGAAGGAGACTGGTTTATGCCCATTGGCATGAAAGGCAAGAAGAAGCTCTCCGATTTTCTGATTGATCAGAAAGTGCCTCTTAACCTGAAAGACAACGTGCAGGTGCTGGTTTCCGGCGACGGTAAAATTGCCTGGGTTATTGGCTTCCGGCCCGATGACCGGTTTAAGGTGACCGAGGAAACCGAGCGGGTGCTAATAGTGAAGCGCATGTAGCTAAGCGAACTTTCGCAAAAACCCACCGCCCGAAACCCGTTTTCGCTTAGCTTTACGGCCGCGAATAAATTCTCACACCCAACCCATCACCCGATGAAAGTTACCGTAGTTGGGGCTGGCAACGTGGGCGCAACCTGCGCCGATGTTCTTGCCACCCGCGAAATTGCCAACGAAATTGTTCTGGTTGACATTAAAGAAGGCTTCGCTGAAGGTAAAGCCCTCGACATCTGGCAGAAAGCGCCCATCATCGGGTACGATTCCCGCACGGTAGGCGTCACCAACGATTACGCCCGCACCGCCAACTCCGACGTGGTGGTTATCACCTCTGGCCTGCCCCGCAAGCCCGGCATGAGCCGCGACGACCTGATTTCGACTAACGCCGGCATTGTGAAATCGGTAACGGAGCAGGTGGTGAAATACTCGCCCAACGCTATTATCATTATCGTCAGCAACCCGCTGGACGTGATGACCTATCAGGCACACATTACCTCGGGCCTGCCCCGCGAGAAGGTGTTTGGCATGGCCGGCATTCTGGACACGGCGCGCTACCGCGCCTTCCTGGCCGAAGCCCTCAACGTGAGCCCCAAAGACATTCAGGCCGTCCTCATGGGTGGCCACGGCGACACCATGGTGCCCCTGCCCCGCTACACCACCGTGGGCGGCATTCCGGTAACTGAGCTCATCAGCAAGGAAGAGCTGGACGCCATTGTACAGCGCACGGCCGTAGGTGGCGGTGAGCTGGTGAAACTGATGGGTACCTCCGCCTGGTATGCTCCCGGTGCGGCAGCTGCTCAAATGGTAGAAGCCATTGTGCGCGACCAGCGCCGCGTATTCCCCGTGTGCATTGAGCTGCAGGGCGAGTACGGCATCAACGGTGTTTACCTCGGTGCTCCGGTTATCCTGGGCAAAAACGGCATCGAGAAAGTAATTGAGCTGCAGCTCAACGACGAAGAGAAAGCCATGCTGGAAACCTCGCGCGGCCACGTGAAAGAGGTAATGGATGCCCTGGACAACATGAGCAAAGCCACGGCTTAAGCTCTGTTTGTCTTAGTTCAAGCTAAAAAAGAAGCCCGACCAGATTTTCTGGTCGGGCTTCTTTTATTTTCAAGGGTGTTAAGCACTTAGCCGCATTAGTGTCTTTAAACTCATCCAAACCTTCTTGTCATCCTGAGCAAAGCGAAGGACCTTCTCACGTTAGCACGACTGGCATAACAACGGCTTGTTTTAACGTGAGAAGGTCCTTCGCTTTGCTCAGGATGACAAGAAAATTTAGGAATGTGATGCTCATTAAATCGTTAGTGCTGAAACCACCAGACTATGTTATGGTAGTTAAAAACCAGACAATTACTTCTGGCTTGCCCGGAACAGCTTCTGCTTTTCATCCTTGGACAGGCTTTCGTAGCCGGAGCGGGAAATCTTGTCCAGAATGATGTCTATTTCTTCCTGCTCGGGTTTGCGCGGGCCGGCTTTTTTGGCGGGTGTGGCAGTAGCGGCTTCCTCGGCGCGGTTGCGGTGGGTTACGCGCAGGCGGGGACGGCCGCTGAGCAGGCTGCCCAGCCAGTCGCCGGTGGCTTGCACGGGGCGGCCCAGGTCGCGGCCGCGCTGCAGCTGCTTGATGTAAAGATAGCCGAGGATAGCCCCGCCAATATGGGCAATTTCGCCGCCGGGGTTGTTGCTGTTGATGCCGGCCAGCGAAATCAGCACTACTACGGCCGCAATGTATTTAATGCGGACGGGGCCCAGCAGAATCAGATTGAAGGTGTAATCTGGCAGCAGTGTAGCGGCGGCTACGATAATGGCCGTAACGGCCCCGGAAGCCCCCAACATGGGAATGCCCAACTGCGGGCGCAGTACCGGCACCAGATTAAAGCTCAGCAGAAAAAAGGCGGCGCCCACCAGCGCGCCCAGGATATAAATACTCACCAGCTTCCGGTCGCCGAGGTACTCGCGCACCAGGGAGCCAAACCAGTACAGGTTGAGCATGTTGAAGAGGATGTGCAGAAAGCCGACGTGGGCAAAAGCGTAGGTAATAATAGTCCAGGGGCGCCAGGCCAGGGAAGGCAGATCGGAAGGTATTTCCACCAGCCGCACCAGGCGGGCGTACAGGGCATCGCCACCGCTCAGGTGTAGAATGGCGCCCAACACTACCAGCACCGCAAACACCAGCACATTAATCAGCAACAGCTGATTCAGCGCATTGTCGCGGCGACTAAAAGCTGTTCGGATATCGTGAATAATACTCATGGGCGGGTAGGAATCGGTATCAATACATTTTGGTGCGACTGCGCTGCCAGATCATCAGCAGAATAAAGCCAATGAGCATACCGCCCAGGTGGGCAAAGTGGGCTACGTTGTCGCCGGGGGTACGGTGCACGCCGCTATATAGCTCATACAGGCCATACAAAAAGACAAAATACTTGGCTTTGATGGGGAAAGGGAAGAAAAGCAGCATCAGTTCCGTGTTGGGGAACAGATAAGCAAACGCAAAAAGTATCCCGAATAATGCGCCGGAAGCGCCCAGCATGGGGCCATTCATGGCGCTGTCATAAATAGCCGCCAGCGTTTCATTGGCTGATGATACCAGGCCAGCGTCGGTGGGGTTGCGCTGCAATGCGGCGGCCACTACCTCGTAGCCCCGGGCCGTGGGCGCAAAATCCCGGAAAAAGTCGCTGAAGCCCAGGCCCGATGGCTGCTCCTGAAACGCCAGACGGGCTTCATTCATGGCCGTCAGCTCGTAGTAGCGCACGCCGGAATACAATACCCCGGCCCCAATGCCGCACACCAGCCAGAAGATCAGAAACCGTTTGGCACCCCAGCGCTGCTCCAGCAAAGGGCCAAAGGAAATCAGGCCGAACATGTTGGAGAAGATATGGCCCAGCCCGGCGTGCAGAAACATATAGCTGATAAACTGAAACGGCTGAAACAGCGGCGACATCACCGGATAGAGCGCCAGCATGTTCAGCACAGGGCCCATAAAGTTTTGTC
Organism: Hymenobacter sp. DG25A; assembly: GCF_001280305.1. Taxonomy (NCBI): domain Bacteria; kingdom Pseudomonadati; phylum Bacteroidota; class Cytophagia; order Cytophagales; family Hymenobacteraceae; genus Hymenobacter; species Hymenobacter erythromyxa. Next base: position 2,406,022 of record NZ_CP012623.1, read on the forward strand.
CCAGAAAGAAGGCCAGGTTCAGAAACAACAGGTTCCGAACCATGGGGGTCAGGTTGAGCATGGGCGCAGCAGTAGCGGGAAAAGTGAAATTTCAGGATTTACGGAAAAGCTCCTGGAGTTGGCCAAGTTCCAGCAAGACCAGCGTGTGGCGGCCATCGGGCGTGTAGTTTGGCACCTGGCAGGCAAAGAGCCGGTCTACCAGGGCATTCATTTCCACTTCCGAGAGGCGGGCATTGCTGGCCCGGGCGGCCACGCGCCGGGCCATGGCGCGGGCCATCTGCTCGCGCTGGTCCAGCCGCACCGTGCCGGAGTGGGTGCGAAACTGCTCAATTATTCCTTCCAGCAGCTCTTTTTCGTCGCTGGCCGGTACATCAGCGGGAATGCCTTCTACCGCAATGGTGTAGCGGCCAAACTCGGAATAGCGGAAACCCAGGGCCTGCAGCTCCTCCGTCAGCTCGCTGAGCACGGCAAAATCCTGGGGCGAGAAGGTGATGGTGCGCGGGAACAGCAGCGTTTGCGAAGCGCCGTTTTCGCGCTCCAGCTGCTGGGCATACTGCTCAAACAAAATCCGTTCCCGGGCCGCTACCTGGTCAATCAGCATCACCCCCGACTTTACGGGCACCAGTAAGTATTGCTGGTGCAGCTGAATAACTTTGTTCCCAGGGTTCACGGAGGGTTCCGGCAGCGCCGGGGCAGGCTCGGGCAATAACTCGGGCTGGCTTTCCACAAAGGCCGCGGCCGAGGGCACCGGCACCCCAATGGCCGTGGCCTCGTGCTCTACATCGGGCACGCTGATCTGACCCAGGGACTTATAAAACTGCTCCAGCTCACGCTTGGCCTGCTCCGTGGGGCGAGGCGGCAGCTGGCGGGCATAAGCATCGGTGGCTTCCTGACTGCTGGTGCGGCCGCTCCCCGGGGATGCAGGCGCCGCGGCGCGGGAAGCGGCGTTGGCCAGGGCGTCGGGCTGATAGTCGTTGTTGGAATCGAAGGGATTTTTGGCGTCCGGCGACAGGCGCAGGGGCTGAATGGGCGCGAAGTTCACGTTGCCATCAAAATCCAGGGACGGAGCCATGTTGTGCAGCCCCAGGCTTTGCTTCACAGCGGCCCGCACAATGGCGTACACGGTTTTCTCGTCTTCAAACTTGATTTCCGTTTTGGTGGGGTGCACGTTGATGTCAATGGTCTTGGGGTCCAGCTCCAAGAACAGCACGTAAAACGGGTGCGTGTCTTTAGGCAGCAGACCCTCGTAGGCCGTGAGCACGGCGTGGTTGAGGTAGGCCGAACGGATAAAGCGGTTATTGACGAAGAAAAACTGGTCGCCCCGGCTTTTCTTGGCTGATTCAGGCTTGCCGATGTAGCCCTTCACGGCCAGAAACGGGGTTACCTCCTCCACCTGCGCCAGTTGCTCCTTGTAGCCATTGCCCAGCAAGGCCACAATGCGCTGGCTGAGCTTGCCGGCCGGCAGGTTAAACACCTCCAGGTCGTTCTGGTACAGGGAGAAGCCGATTTGCGGGTTAGCCAGGGCCACGTGCTGAAACTCGTCCAGAATATGGCGCATTTCCACCGCATTACTTTTCAGGAAGTTGCGCCGGGCCGGCACGTTAAAGAACAGGTTCTTTACGCTGATGCTGGTGCCATCGGGGCAGGCCACGGGCTGCTGGCTGGTAATCTGGGAGCCTTCAATCAGAAGCAGGGTGCCGGTGTCCTGGGTGCGCTGCTTGGTGCGCAGCTCTACCTGGGCCACGGCGGCAATAGAAGCCAGGGCCTCGCCCCGGAAGCCGAGGGTACGGATGCGGAACAGGTCGTCGGTGGTGCGGATCTTGCTGGTGGCGTGCCGCTCCAGGCTCATGCGCGCATCCGTGGCCGACATGCCGGTGCCGTTGTCCACTACCTGCACCAGCTGCTTGCCGGCTTCTTTTACAATAAGCTGCACTTGCGTGGCGTTGGCATCCACAGCATTTTCCAGCAGTTCTTTTACCACCGAAGCCGGGCGCTGCACTACCTCGCCAGCGGCAATTTGGTTAGCCAGATATTCGGGTAGCAGCTGGATGATATCGGCCATAACAGGGAAAAGCTAGACTTGATAATGAGCGGGTTATCCGAAAAAAATTCAACTGGCACGATATTCTACACGTCCAGCCTCGGGAAATAATCCGTAAGTTTGCAGTCAGCATAAGCCCGTGGGGCATCGGTCGGATGCCCGCATCGGTGCATTGAGAAGTGAGTGGAAAGGGGCCTGTATTCAGGCGTGTAATGCGGCAATAGCTCGCCCCCACGAAACTTTTCAGTGCTGGCAAAAGTAGGGCTATTTCCGCTCGCATTCAATTTTACGCAGCTATAACGGGAGTCGATGCTCAAGGAATTTCGGATTAGACTTTTACTGGTTTTTATCGCCTTTACGGGTCTGATCATCTCATCTTCTGCACCTCTTGACAAGGGCGCCCGGCCCAGCAGCGCCGCTGAACAGTCGTGGGTAGATAGTGTCTTCACCTCGCTCACCCCTGATCAACGCTTGGGGCAGCTGTTTATGGTGGCGGCCTATTCCAACAAGGACCGTAAGCACACGCAGTACATTGATTTTCTGGTAAAAGAATACCACGTAGGGGGCATAATGTTTATGCAGGGTGGCCCGCGCCGGCAGGCCGTTCTGACCAACCGCTACCAGGCTGAATCCAAAGTGCCCCTGCTCATTGCCATGGATGCGGAGTGGGGCCTGGACATGCGCCTGGACAGCTCCATGCACTTCGCCAAGGAAATGACCCTGGGCGCCATGGACGACGACCAGTACGTGTACCAGATGGGCCGCGAAATTGCCCTCAAGCTAAAAACGCTGGGCGTTCATGTGAGCTTCTCGCCGGTAGTAGACGTTAATTCCAACCCCAACAATCCGGTTATCGGCAACCGCTCCTTCGGCGAAAACAAGGAGGAGGTATCCAAGCGTAGCGTGGCCTACATCCGGGGCCTGCAGGACTATGGCGTTATTGCCGTAGCCAAGCACTTCCCCGGCCACGGCGACACGGATACCGATTCTCACCTGGCCTTGCCCGTCATCAACACGGATATGGCCCGCCTGACTAGCGTGGACCTCTACCCTTTTCAGAAGTCGTTTGAAGCCGGGGTAATGGGTGTACTGGTGGCGCACCTGTACATGCCCCTGTTTGATACGGTTCGTACTCAGTCTACCACTCTTTCGCACAACCTGGTAACGGGGCTGCTGAAGGAGAAGATGGGCTATAAGGGTCTGGTATTCACTGATGCGCTTAACATGAAGAGCGTATCAGACCTCTATAAGCCCGGGGAGCTGGATGCGCTGGCGCTGATGGCCGGCAACGACGTACTCCTGTTTTCGGAAGATGTGCCGGTGGCCATCCGCAGGATTAAGGAGATGGTGGCCGCCAACAAGATTTCGCAGGAAGACATTGACTACCGCGTGCGGAAGATTCTGCGCGCCAAATTCTGGGCCGGCCTCAACCGCTACAAGCCCGTGGACATGGCCCGCCTGATGGATAACCTGAACCGGCCGCTGAGCCGGGCCGTGCAGCAGCAGATTTACGAGCACGCTGTTACGGTAGTTAAAAACGCCGATGATATCCTGCCCTTTCACCGGCTGGACACTCTCCGCATGGCTTCCATTACCATTGGGGCGCCCACCGGCAACATCTTCGCGCAGACCATGGCTAATTACATGCCCTGCGCCACCTATTCCGTGCCTAACCGCTACGCCTCGGACTCTACCTTCGACCGGCTGGCGGATCGGCTCACGCCCTACAACACGGTAGTGGTGAGCCTGCACAACATGAACAACACCCCCGCGCACAGCTACGGCCTCGGCGACGGTACGCTGCGGTTTATTCAGCGCCTGCAGGCCAACCCGCGGCTGAAAGTGGTGGTGGTGGCCATGGGCAACGCCTATGCGCTGAAATATCTGGAAGAGGCCCGCACCCTGGTATGCGGCTACGAGGATAACCCGGCTTCTCAGTACGTAGTACCGCAGGTGCTGTTTGGCGCCCTGCCGGCCAAGGGCCAGCTGCCCGTCACCGTTTCCGACAAGCTACAAGCCGGGCTGGGCCTGCCCACCCCCGATTTCCGCCGGCTACGCTACGGGGTTCCGGAAAGCGTCGGCCTCGATTCGAAAGTACTGGCCCAGATAGACAACATTGCCCTGGAAACCGTGGCCTATGCTGCCGCCCCCGGCTGCCAGGTGCTGGTGGCCAAGGATGGCGTGGTGGTGTTCGATAAAAGCTACGGCTACACCACCTACGATAAGTCGAACCCCGTCACCAACAGCACGCTCTATGATCTGGCCTCGGTGACCAAAGTAGCCGGCACGCTGCAGGCCATTATGTACCTGAAAGACCAGGGCAAGCTGAACCTGGACGCCAAGCTCTCTGATTATCTGCCCGAGCTGCGCGCTTCCAACAAAAAGGATATGGTGGTGCGGGATGTGCTGCTGCACCAGGCCGGCCTGAAGCCGGGCATTCCTTTCTGGGAGCGGACCGTTACCCGGAGCGGCGGCCTGAAATCAACCTTCTACGCCAGCACCAAAACCGAGGACTTCCCCCGCGAAGTGGTGCCGGGTACCTACAGCCTGAAATCGGCGGAAGACTCTATGTGGGTCTGGACGGTGCGCTCCGGCCTGCTACCCAAGGTGAAAGGCAAATACCCCTCCGAGTACAGCGACCTGAGCTTTATTGTGCTGAAGCGCCTGAGCGAAAAGCTGCTGGGCCAGCCCCTGGAAAAATTCCTGCAGGAAAACTTCTACAGCTCCCTGGGGCTTAACACCATGACGTATCACCCGCTGGAGCGCTTCCCCAAATCCTGCATTGCGCCCACCGAAAACGATACCTACTACCGCCGCACGCAGCTACAAGGCACCGTTCACGACCAGGCCGCCGCTATGATTGGGGGCGTGAGCGGGCACGCGGGGCTGTTCTCCAACGCCAACGACCTGGCCATTCTCATGCAGATGAATCTGCAGAACGGCCGCTATGGCGGGCAGCGCTATTTCCAGAACCCCGTGGTTGCGGAGTTTGCCCGATCTACCGAGGCTGGCAGCCGGCGCGGCCTGGGCTGGGACCACGGCGACCCTAACAAGCCGCACGGGCCTACTTCCAACCTATCCCCGGTTAGCACGTTTGGCCATACGGGCTTCACGGGCACCTGCGTCTGGATGGACCCCGAAAACAAAATCATGTATATCTTTCTTTCCAATCGGGTGTATCCGGATGCCGGCAACAACAAGCTGGTGCAATTCAATATCCGTTCACGCATCCATGAAGTCATTTACAAGTCATTAATCAAGACATGACCTGTTGTAAGCACCTCCGTTCTTCCTGAACCGCATTGTGGCGGTGGGACATTCTTAGAATGACCCACCGCTATTTTTTTATGGTAAGCTGCCGGCTTATTTCCTTCTCGTAGTTTTGGGCCCCTGCCCTTCTTCATCTTTCCCACAGGCGTCGGCCTGTCTGCTTTCCCACCCATGAACATCGGAATTGTTTGCTATCCTACTTTCGGCGGCTCAGGCGTTGTGGCCACTGAACTTGGCAAGGCGCTGGCGCTGAAGGGGCACCACGTGCACTTTATCACTTACAGCCAGCCCGTCCGCCTCGATTTCTTCAACGAAAACCTGTTCTACCACGAGGTCTATATCCCTCCCTACCCGCTGTTCCAGTTTCCGCCGTACGAGCTGGCGCTGGCCTCCAAAATGGTAGACATTGTGCAGAACGAGAAGCTGGATGTGCTGCACGTGCACTATGCCATTCCGCACGCCTCGGCGGCCTACATGGCCAAGCAGATTTTGCTCACGCGCGGCATCCGGATTCCGGTGGTTACTACCCTGCACGGCACCGATATTACGCTGGTGGGTAAAGATGCCAGCTACGAGCCGGTGGTTACTTTCAGCATCAACCAGTCAGACGGCGTAACGGCCGTTTCGGCGGACTTGCGCAAGGAAACCTACGAGTACTTTGCCATTGAGAAGGATATTGAAGTGATTCCCAACTTCATTAACCTGGACCGTTTTCAAAAGCAGAAAAAGGAGCATTTCCGGGCTGCCATTGCCCCCGAAGGCGAAAAGCTGCTGATTCATACCTCCAACTTCCGGAGTGTGAAGCGCGTGGAAGACGTGGTGCAGATTTTTGCCGGCGTGCGCAAGCAAATACCCGCCAAGCTCCTGCTGGTAGGTGACGGGCCTGACCGCCCGCGCATTGAGAAGCTCTGCCGCGAAACAGGCTATTGCAACGATATCCGCTTCCTGGGCAAGCTGGAGGCCGTGGAAGAAGTCCTCAGCATTTCAGACTTGTTTCTGATGCCTTCGGAGAAGGAAAGCTTTGGCCTGGCCGCGCTGGAGGCGATGGCCTGTGAGGTACCCGTTATCAGCACCAACGCCGGCGGCATTCCCGAGCTGAACGTGCACGGCGTAACGGGCATGCTCAGCGAAATTGGCGACGTGGCCGATATGGTTAAGAATGCGCTGTACGTACTGCAGGATGAGAACCTCCCCCGCTTTAAAGACGCTGCCCGGGCCCGGGCCGAGGAGTTTGCGGTAGATAAGATCCTCCCCCGCTACGAAGACTGCTACCAGCGCGCCATTGCCACCCAAATGGCCACGATGTAGCATAAGGCGCTGTCATCAGCAGTTCCAACTCCTGTTGCCTGAAAGACACCGTACAGTCCACCAAAAAGCCCTTCACGCTCATGAGCGTGAAGGGCTTTTTGGTGGACTTAAGTTTGGCTGACGCCGTTCGCAGTACGCCGCTTAAAAAAGCTGGGCTGCTTCCCGCTTCACCGCAAACAGGGCCTGGGCCGTGGGGTCTACTTCTTCGTTTATCAGGGTTTCCAGCACGCGCTTGGCCAGCTCCGTACCCCGGGCCTGCTGGGGCGTGGGCATGGCGTGGTAGGCTTTGTTAATCATAGTGAGTACGTTTTCCTTGGCCTGCTTTACCTGGCCCCAGGTTTCGGGGCTCATGTACAGCTGCTGCGAGAGGTTGTGCTCATACTCCGCCCGGATTTCCTGCAGTAGCTGGCGGTGGTAGTCGGGGGCAGTTTGGCCGGCACTGCTCAGGCGCACCAGCAGGTTGTTGGGCGTAATGCGCTCCAGCAGCAGCGTAATGCGCTCAAAGGCCTGCAGGCGCAGCGGCAGTGTGGTTTTGCTGGTTTCCAGCCGATATTCAATCAGGCGGCGCTGCTGCTCCTTTTGCAGGTATTCTTTGATCAGGAAAAATATAACCCCGGCAACAATCAGCGCGGGCAGGATAATTTTTAGCAGATCGAAGACGTAGGTAGTGGTATCCATGCGGGCAAGACGGCCAAACAAGTGAGGAAGGAAAGGAAATGTACGCAGGCAAAGCCCGGCTGGCAAAGATATACGGTGAACCCCAGCCTTGTGTCTGTTGTTATAGGCCAAAGCCCGGGAGTAGCAGCAGTGCGCCGGGCTTTGTATCTTTGCCGTCTGTTATCGTCTAACTCTGCACACACTATGGCAACTGCCACGAAACTTGCTCCCATCAGCCTTACTCCCCGCGCGTTGGAGGAGGTTAGAAATATTTTGCGTGAGAAGAATGTTCCGGCCGAATATGGCCTGCGCGTAGGGGTGCAGGGCGGCGGCTGTTCCGGCCTAAGCTACCTGCTGGGCTTCGATAAACCCAAAGAACAGGACGAAACCTTCGATTTAGACGGGGTACGCCTGGTAATGGATAAGAAGCACGCCATGTATGTGATGGGCATGGAAGTAGACTTCCAGGACGGCCTGAACGCCCGCGGCTTCATTTTCAATAACCCTCAGGCCAAGAGCACCTGCGGCTGTGGCACTTCGTTCTCAGCATAAGCTGCTTACCTAGCTTTCCAAAGCCTTTGTTAGGTTTTCCCGATAGCGGGCAGGATACATGAATGTATCCTGCCCGCTATCTTTTTCACCATGCCGTCACATGAGGCTTTGCATAGTGATTGTTTAGATATATGCTGCTAGCTGTTAAGCAAAAAAACGAAGTCTGTTACGGGCTATCAATAGAAAGAATGTAAATTTATAATTGTAAATAACTGACTAACTTTTTCTTATTTTCAAAATTGCCATATATGTAAATCTCTAGGTCAGAGTAATTTTCCTGACAAACAGCTCTTATTGACTAATTATTCTTTCTAGTATTTATGGATTTTTTAAGGTCCTTGCATCTTTTCCGGTATTACTTCTCCCTTTATGTCCATTCTACTTCCTTATCACCTTCCTTCATGAAGATTGTATACTTATATCAGTGGATGCTGGCAGTAACTCTTACCACGTGCCTGCTGGCTAGCTGCAAAAAAGGCGACAAAACCGACCCTACTTTCACGGAGCAAACCTTTACCGGGCGTATTCAGCTATACGACCAGTATGGTGATGCCCTGACCGATAATAGCGGCTTGCAGGTAGAAACACTGGATGGAAGTTTTAAAACTACAACATCAGCAGATGGTCAATTCTCGCTTACTGCCAAAAAGCTGGCGCACGGCCATCGCCTGAGAATGTCCATATATAAATCTTCATTACCTGAATATGCCTTATACTTCACCGATGATCTACCTTTTGACAAAAAGGATGTGGCATTACCGGAAGTAATTCAGATGGGAATTACCTCCTGTGCCAGTTACACCTGCGAAATGGTGCGGCATCCGGATAAGGGATATACGGTAGTAAAGGGCGTATTAAAGAACTGTGCAGGGGCACCATCATGGCCGGAAGCCAAGCCCCGCTATCATCGGTATGTCTTTTCGCCGGCATTCCTCTCCCATGAAGGTTATAACATTCAAGTAAATAAAGGAAGCCTGCTAATAAAGGATAATCTTAACAATGGCTTTCTGGATACAATTTATTATGCCAGTTTGAAGTCTAAGAATATTGATCCTCAACTGCCTTGGGCAATAGCAATTGACAATATTAAGGCTGACTCCTGTCAGATGCCCTACATTGTAGGTGCTTATGGATTACAGCTTGCCAACGGGTATGACGGAAATGCTCGTGACTACAAAGCATATCCTGGGGCTATTAGCAACAATGGCAGTATTAATTACCCAATCCAACAGCCTTAGGGTAGTTAACTAGCACCTGTTACTTCGTTTCTAAGCGCGTATTAAAGTTATATAGTCTTTAATAGGTCTTGGTCGTATCCTCCGGCACCACCAGCACAAAGTTGGCCTTTTGCCTGTTCTTCTCCTTACCATAAGCAAGTACCTTTAAGTTTCACTACCAAAAAGCCCCGGCAACAGAAGTTGCCGGGGCTTTTTGGTAGTGAAACAACATTTTAAAGCACTAGCAGGCGTTTAATCAAACGCCCATGATCCGATTGAATAATGACCAAGTACAAACCTGGGCTATAGTTAGTGAAAGAGAGAGTAGTGTGAGCCGGACTGGTAGTCGGAATTTCTATGGAGGAAACTAAACTGCCCAAGGCTGAATAAATCTGAATTGCTTGTACTTCAAAATTAGCTTTGGCCCAGTCTACGGTTACCACCCCATGTGAAGGATTAGGAGACACCGTAACCGCATCTTCATCAGGCAAATCAACTACTCGAAATTCCTTTAATGAAGTGGCACGTCCACCAATACCGGCTACCATCAAAGTGCCAGAGTGAGTTCCTTTCGGAATCTTGAAAACCATAGTTGATGCGGTAGCCTGCATCACCTTTACACTAACGCCATTCAACAGTAAGGTATCCTGTTGTTCATCTACCCCAAGGTTTGTGCCCGTAATTGTTACTTCGGTTCCAATAATTCCTTCAGCGGGAGAGAAACCAAGGATGTTAGGAGCAGGCAGAAACGTGAAATCAGTAGCTGCTGCCGCTTGTCCACCTGGTGTTTTCACCTCTATTTTACCAGACAGCGCCGTACCAGGCACGCGCAGTTGTAAGCCAGAGGAAGAAGACTGCAGAACAGGTGTTTGGATACCACCCAGTGAAACAATGTTACGGGCTGGCGTCTCAGAGAAATTTGTCCCGGTTAAGGTGAGTACTGTATTGGCTTTCGCTTTATAAAGGCTACTGGAAATAACCGTAGGCGGATACCACACTTTGAAAGCTTCGGCACTTTCCGCTTTTCCACCCCAGGTTTGAAGGGTTATTTTGCCCGATTGTGCCCCCTCTGGCACTTTCACTTTCAACGAATTAATTGTGGCCTGCAGAACAGTGGCAGCTACGCCATTGAATAAGACCGTATCCTGTTCGGCTATGGCAGAAAAGTGTGTACCGGATAAAGTCACAGTGCTGCCCGGTACTGATTCATTAGGCGAAACCGCAGTTATGGTAGGTTTCTGAAACACAATGAACTCAGACAGACTCTGGGTGTGTCCGTCGGGCGTAGTAAGTTGAATATGACCGGAAGTGGCACCCGTTGGCACCTTAACTCGTATTGTATCGGCCTTTAAAGACAATGAGGTAGCTTGCACCCCATTGAAACTGATAAGATTATTAGCCATTACATTAGCAAACTGGCGCCCCGTTATGGTAATAGTTGCTCCAATGGCTCCCTGAGCAGGACTAATACCTACAATTTTTGGTGTAGCCACCACATCGTCAAAATGTAGGGTCGTATTAAGCGTAGCAGGTATATCGTAAATCCGGTTGAAGGTATAGTTAGTGCGAACAGCTGAGTTGTAATCGAAATAAATATCGGCGTAGTTTTCGACCAACGTTTTATCTACCAAGCCTTCTTTAGGCCATATCGAAAATTGAATAAACCCCTGACTAGCAGCCATATTTCGCGAGCTATCCGGCAGCTGAATATCGTCGAAATTGAAAGTCAGAACAGGCTGTTCTTTGCCATGCAACTCAAACCGGTACGGATGCGAGGCCCCTTCTAGCTGTAGCGTGCTGATATCAAGATTAGCTGATAAGGAATCCACAACGCGCACCTGATAGGCCACGTCATTACCCGTGTTCTGGAAGCGAATTCTATACCGGAGTGGTGCTTTGCGAGTGGTATAATACTGATCTGTAATACCGCCTGGAATGACCAGCTTATCATTCGGATCGTAGGAGTCTACAATAGCCTGACAATCTTCCTTTACTTCCGCCGTATTTACGTCGGGTGGAAATGCCGCCATAGCGGGGCTGGGTTGTCCCATGGTACGAAGCTCCGATAGCTCCAATGTGGCACTGGCTATTTTGGGCCCTGAATATTTGGCAGGCTGGTCAGTTTCTACCCGTACAACGGCAGTGGTACTAGGAATACGCAATACTAAACTGTCGCCAGCAGGCAAGGAAATATTGTGCTGCAGAGCTAGTTTGGTATTAGAAAACACACGCAGTCCTAAGCTATCAGCGGTGGCTTCTTGACCTACATTACGAACTACGAAGCGCGCCTGCTTATTCCCTTCTGCCCGGCCTTCAACTGTAAGAGAAGCCGGACGTACACCACCAGTAGTGGAAGTAACATTGGGTGGAGTTATCCACGCTTTTGTACACACGGTAAGTCCACGTATACTCTCATCACCGCACACCACGGAGTCCTGAATAATAATGTTGTCCTGCTGGCCGGGCTTCAGACTGCCAACTGCAAAAACGTATTGGCCAGCTTCATTTCGCTCATAGGGCAAGCTAGCTGAAATAAATGCTACCTGCGGCGGCAATGCTACCGTAACAAAGGCAGGCTCCGAGACACTATATCCTCTATTGGAATAAGAAACAGTAGTGACATTGCGGAAACAGCGCCGACGACGGTTAGAAGTAATATTTACCGACAAATAGGGCGACAAGGTCACTTGATTGCCGAAATCAGGCCCAACCGCAGTTTGTTGCTGCTTGGTAACTTTAACCGCTTGATTTACAATACAGGTTGGCGTTATAATTCTACCAATGTCTTGATTTGCCTGTAACTGCTTTACTACATATGTTCCTGTATCAACCGCAATTCTATAGCGACCATTTGCATCCGAAACTCCATAATAGTTGCCAGCCATTACTATCATCCCAGGCAGCGGCAATTCTTCATTATCCCGCAAGCAATTGGCGTTATTATCCTGATATATCCGACCAGTAATCAGGTTTAGTGTGTCAACTTTTGTTGCATTAGAGTTATATATATAGATTAAATCAGAACCCGTAGGAATAGCTACTAAATGTGAGCCCTGCGCATTAATAGTCAATCTATCTGTATAACTACCGACAACAGTAGTTGCCGTCTCACTGTTAGAACCGTACACTCGTAGGCCATTTTCTCCTCTATTTCCATTGATGTACACATTACCCAAACCATCAACCGCTAGCCCTACTACGGCACCTTGAGATGGTGAAAAATCCTCTGAAGTAGTTTCCGCCCCAAAGGCGCGTACCAGTTTACCGCCAGCCGTGAATTTTTGTATACGCTGGCCTTCATAATCGGCTACATACACATTACCCCGGATGTCTACTGCTACAGCAAGTGGAATCCAAACTTCACCCTTTCCTTTTCCCCATTTTCCAATTGAGGCTACAAGCAAACCATTTGGATTGATTTTCCGCACACAGCCCCCATAGTAATCAGCCAGATAAAGATTACCCATAGCATCTACCGCAAAGTCGGTATAGATGTCATCACCACCTATGTTAGGCGGAGTATAAGATGTAAGGTAATTGCCCTCCGAATCAAATTTCTGAATAAAATAATCATATTTACTATTAAATCCGGCATAGCCCGATAAGGTGTAGATATTTCCCAAAAGATCTATTTTGATTGCTCTAACCCCTCTTGCAAATTTACCTGCACCAATTTCTAACAGTTTTTCGCCCGTAGCAGAATATTTCAGAAGTTTAAGACTCAGATAATCGAAAATATAAAAGTTGCCAAATTCATCCTGTGCGACATCGGAATAAGCTGTTAAGTGTCCCCAGCGTGCTAATAACTCTCCCTCAGGGTTAACTTTTAAAATAGAAGAACTATTTACTTGATGTGCAGGACTGGTAATCAAAAAATTACCCTTAGAGTCCAATGCCATTGCACTCTTTGTTTCCGTTATTATTTTCTCTCCTAAATCACCAATGTACTGGCCCTGTTGATTGAATTTTTCAATTTTATTATGGCGAAGTGTTGATATATAGATCGTACCATTCTTATCTATCAAACCATGAGTTATATCATCTTTATAAACAGCCTGAAGATTAATTGTATCCTCTACTTGGCCTTGCTTATTCAGCTTTAATACAGAGTAATCTTCGCAAAAAGCGTAGAAAAATCCAGCTTCATCTATTGCGCCCGCTACAACTCCTCTACCATATTCCCCTATCTGGCGGGAATATACAACTTGTCCCGTGTTGGCTACTTTCTGCAGTAAATAATAACTATCAAAAGTGTAGGTTACACCTTGTTGATCAACTGCTAATACTTGAAGTTCCCTATATAGTGTTGTATCTGGATCTGCACTGTACTTAGCTACCAACTTTCCTTTAGAATCATACTGGCTAATACTATCAGCATAAGTATAACTAGTGGACACGTACACATTACCAGCCCGGTCTACCCCAAAAGAGCCCGGTCGCGTTTTAGGTATGGTAAGTAAATACTGTCCTTCGGAATTGAGTTTAGTAATATGATCAAATTCCATTATATAGATATTATCTTGCCCATCTACACCTATATCATAAGGAAAATCAATTGGCACACCTACCCTTTTATCTAGCTGAAAGGCGGGCACCTGCGCTAAGCAAGAATCCGAAAAAAAGATAATAAGAAGTAAAAACAGAGGTAGAAATTTATTCATATACAGTTATTAAACATCGTTACAAAACAACCACATTATCTCTTAAATATCCAATTTTCAGTAGATTATTTACCTCTTACCCTATATGCCGTTTTATGAATCATATTTTTGGGTCCATCTATTCATCTGAGGCATGTTCCGGTCCGATCGATTCTATAATTGTTCCATCACTAGAAAGCGCTTCTGAATTACCTATTTAGAGGCTAAGTAGTTTCAATACGTCTTGGTCATATCCTCCGGCACCACCAGCACATAATCCGCTTTCTGCCGATTCTCCTTATCCAGCTCTTTTAACTGCTCCTGCGAAACGGTGCTGATGGTCATAATGCGCAGCTGGGGCTCGGCCTGGCGCAGGTACCACACAATGCCGTCGTGGTTATCGGAGTGGTAGCTGCCGTTGAAGTGCAGCAGGAGCTGGCCGGGCTGACGGCTTTGGCGGATGAAGTAGGCCATGGTGGCATCCTTTAGTGCTTGCGCCTGAATGATGTTCTGCACCGCGCTGGCATGGGCAGCATCCGAGCCAAACATCTTGCGCATGTTCTGGTAGCCGGGCAGGTCAAAATCAACGGTGATAGGTAAGGGCGCCAGCCAGGCTTTTTCATTGGCTGTCAGGGTATCAAGGGCGGTGAGGCTGCCTTTGGCTACTAGGGAGGCAAAGCGGCGCGGCACGTTGGTGCCTACCACGCGCAGCTTTTGCTGCCGGGCCAGTTGGAGGAGCGGTTTATAGTCGGTGGGGTAATTGGGCCAGGGGCGGCTTTGGGCTTCAAACTCCTTCTCGTCCAGCTCGCCTACGTTGTACTGCTCTACCAAGGGCTGCACGTCTCGCTCAAACATTTCCAGGCCCAGCACCAGCTGCCCTTGCCTGAGCTGGGCCAGGTCGCGGGCTACCTGCAGCTCCAGCCAGTGGGCCATGGCATCGTTGTGCTGCTCCCCAAACAGCACTACATCGGCCTTGACCAGCTCTTTCAGCATTTTAGCGTAGCGCACCGGGCGGCCTGCACCTGTGAACAGCCGATAGGCCGGTTTATCGGCAGCGGTAAAGCTGGCTAGCAGCAGAGCGAGGGGAAGCAGCAGTTTGGAGGATATCATACAGACAACATGCAAGGCCGGGAACAGCAACGAAGCTACGTAGAAAGCCCCGATGCCAGTCTGCGGGTGCAGCTACATCGGGGCTTTCCACTAACAATTCAGAGGCTGATTTAGCCTTTGTAAAACAGCCAGCGCGACAGCTCGCGGTAATTCACCTTCTTGCCATACATGAGAATACCCACGCGGTAGATGCGGCCGGCAATCCAGATGGCAAATACAAACCCGATAATCAGCAGCAGCATAGACAGGCCCAGCTGCCAGGCGGGCACGCCGCCAAACGGCAGGCGCATCATCATAGCAATGGGCGAGGTCAGGGGAAACATGGACATCCAGAACGCCACCGAACCGTTGGGATTGGTAGTGAGCACAGCTTGCGACACTACAAACGTGAGAACCAGCGGCATGGTCACGGGCATCATAAACTGCTGGGTATCGGTTTCGCTATCCACGGCCGAGCCAATGGCGCCGAATAAGGCTCCGTAGAAAAGGTAGCCGCCCAGGAAATAGAACAGGAAGCAGGCTATCAGCAAGGGCATATTCAGATCAGCGCTGGCCAGTGCCTGCGAGAATTTGGCCGCTACATTTTCCTGCTTGGCCGCCTGATCCTGTGTGGTAGTGGGGCGCACCAGGGCCGTGGTGCGGGACGCGCGGTCTTCCACAATCTTATCTGGACTGATAGAGCCGGCCATAACCGAGCTGACACCTATGGATAGCAGCACCCAAAGGGCCAGCTGCGTGAAGCCTACGGCGGCAATACCCAGCACTTTGCCCATCATCAGCTGAAAGGGCTTCACAGAGGAAATAACTACCTCCACAATGCGGCTGGTCTTTTCTTCCATTACCCCGCGCATAATCTGCACGCCGTAAATGAAGATGAAGATGTAAATGAGGAAGCCAAAGAAATAGGCCACGCCGGTACTGATGCCGGTGCTGGAGCTTTTCTCCCCATCGTCGCTCAGGCTCACGGTTTGCAGGTCTACGTCGGCCTTCAGGTTATCCAGCACGGACCGGTCGATGCCGGCGGCGCGCAGGCGCTGGGTTTCAATGGCTTTATTGACGGCGCGGTTAATGTCGTTTTCGAGCGACATGCCCAGCCCTTTCCGCGAAAACACCTGGAAGCCGGTGGGGTTGGCGGCATCCAGCTTGGGCACGTACAGCAGGGCATCGTACTTCGCCTTTTTAAACTCGGCTTTCGCTGTGGCCAGGTCCGCCGATACCCGCGTAAAGCTGATATCGTCCTTGGGCTCGGGCAGTCTTTCGGTGAAGAGGCCACCGGCATCCGCCACGGCCACTACTTTGCCCCCATCCGACATTTTGGCAATCAGCAAGGGTACTGCAAACAGCCCTACGGTGAGCAGCGGCCCGATCAGGGACATGATAATAAAACTCTTTTTGCGCACGCGGGTCAGGTATTCGCGCTGTACGATAAGCCAGATTTTGGACATGATATTTTTAGGAGCTAGGAGCAGGAAGTCAGAAGAAAAAGCGTGTTATCGGAGCAGCACAGAGCCTATCAGCTTCTGGCTACCAGCTCCTCTTCCTGGGGCACATAGTCGGGGTGAGTTTCTTGCACCCGGCGAATGAAGATGTCATTGATGCTGGGCACCTTCTCGCGGAACGTGTGCACCTCCACGTTGGCCGGCCCGATGAGGTAGCGCAGCAGGTCGTTGGGCGTGCCGTGCACAATGCGGATGCGGTCGTAGAAGTGGCCGTTTTCCCGCTCTTTGTGCTCTATCACTTCAAAATCGGGGTGTACTACTATCAGGCGGCCGCGGCCTTCTACCTCGTAGGTCTGCGTACGGTAGGCGTTGCGCACCTCACTTACGGGACCATCCAGCACCTTTTTGGAGCGGTTAATCAGGGCAATATGGTCGCACATTTCCTCCACCGATTCCATGCGGTGCGTGGAGAAGATAATGCTGGCGCCCCGGTCGCGCATGGCCAGGATTTCGTCTTTCAGCAGGTTGGCATTAATGGGGTCGAAGCCTGAAAAAGGCTCGTCCAGAATCACCAGCGTGGGGTCGTGCACCACAGTGGCAATAAACTGCACCTTCTGCTGCATGCCTTTAGAGAGGTCCTCAATATTCTTATCAGCCCATCCCTTAATATCAAAGCGCTCCAGCCAGCCTTTGATTTTGTGCCGGGCCTCATCCTTCTTGATGCCTTTCAGCTGAGCCAGGTACAGGAGTTGCTCCCCTACCTTCATCTTCTTATAGAGGCCGCGCTCCTCGGGCAAATAGCCAATCTGGCCAATGTGCGAGGGGTTCAGTCGTTCCCCGCGAAACAGGATTTCACCGGAATCGGCCCCGGTAATCTGGGTGATGATGCGGATGAGGGAGGTTTTGCCAGCGCCATTGGGCCCCAGCAACCCGAAGATGGAGCCTTCCGGCACCTCCAGGCTTACCCCATCCAGGGCAGTGTGGCTGGCGTACTGTTTATGTACGTCAATAACTTGAAGAATTGGTTTCACGGCTGAAAGGATCTGTGGACGATTTTGGGGGCTAATGTAGGTGTTTTGCTATGTTTATCATGCCAGAGGCCAACCCATTATTTTATTCTTCCAACTCGCGCAGGGTAGTCTCTAGCTGGTCTAAGTATTGGCCGTAGCGCCGCTGCTGCATGCGCTGGTCTACATACAGCAACCCGGTAATCAGCATTACGATGGCTAAAATGACCAGAATAGTTAGGGGCCAGTCTATAGTTCCCTGGTGCAAAGCCTGCACAATAGTGTCGTAGCGGATATAAAAACCCACCAGAATAATCGAGGCCAGAAACAGCATACCGGCATTCATTTTAGTAGTCATCAGGATTCGTATCTGGTGAATTGACTGTCTTAGGTGGGTATAAGTAGAGGCATCCCCAGCCTGCAACTGGGTTAGGAGTCGCCGCTGGCGGTAGGTAGTCCACGCCATGAAGACCACCATCAGGCCCACGCAGATATAGAGCAGCAGTTGGGCCAGGAAGACTGTATCACTCAGATAGCGGTTCATCAGGTTGGCAACATTAGCCAAATTCAGCACCAGAACGAACAGTAGCATCCGCTGCTCTTTGCGGGCGTTGCGTAACATTTGGCTCAGAGGCGTATCGGTTTGACTGGCTAGCATGGCTTGTAACTTTTTCTGAGTGAGAGAAGGTTCGGAGGGGCCAGCGGGTTGTTCCTGCCAGCGGCGGCGGAGGTCGTCGAGTTCCATCAGGCGGGTTGGGTTAAAAGTTGGCGAAGCTTGTCCTGTACACGATGCATCTTTACCCGCACATTATTTTGGGTAATGCCCAGGATATCGGCCATTTCCTCGTAGGTGCGCTCTTCCAGATACAGCAGCACAAAGGCCTTTTCTACATCGGAGAGTTGCTCTATAGCCCGGTACAGCTCGGCCAGGTCATCAGCATCGGGGCCGGATTCCGGTGGCAATGGCACATCAGTCGCGGCCGCATCCAGCCGGCCAGTGGCGGGGCTGCGCGCACGGTGCCGGAGCGCCGAAATGGCCACGTTCAGGGCAATGCGGTAGAGCCAGGTGCTTACCTTGGCGCGCCCCTGAAAGCTGGGCCACGCGCGCCACAGCTGCAGCACTATTTCCTGGTACAGATCCTGCTGGTCATCGGCATCAGCCCCATATACGCGGGTTACCCGCCGCAGCAAGGGCTGGTACTGGTTCAGAACAGCCAGGAAATCCGGCGAAGCATCAGCAGACATAGCGGCAGGGTTTGGCTTATCAGTCGCCGCTCCGGCTTCAACATTACAACTCCTGCCAGATATTTTTTTCAGGAGCCCCTCACCCCGCTGTCATCCTACCCCAGTTTCCTTCCTCATTCTACCTGTCATCCTGAGCTTTGCGAAGGACCTTATCACGTCTGAACGATAATCGTAACCACGACTTGTGCTAGCGTGAGAAGGTCCTTCGCAAAGCTCAGGATGACAGGCATTTGGTGTTACTCCAAACACAAAAAAGCCCGGCTTCCAAACTGGAAACCGGGCTTTTCTATCGTTAGCGCAGGCGCTTACTGGAAGTACTCCTTTACTTTCTCAAAGAAGCCTTTATCGTTTTTACCGGGGTTGGGCGTGAAGTTGCGCGAGTCCCGCAGACGCTCCAGCAGCTCCCGCTCTTCGCCGGTTACGTTCTTCGGCGTCCAGACATTTAGATGGATAAGCTGGTCGCCGCGGCCATAGCCATTCAGGTCTTTGATGCCTTTGCCGCGCAGGCGCAGGATCTTGCCGGGCTGGGTACCGGGGTCCACCTTAATTTTGACTTTGCCTTCGATGGTAGGCACCTCAATGTTAGCGCCCAGGGCGGCATCTACGAACGAAATGTACTGCTCGTACATGATGTTGTTGCCGTCGCGCCGTAGCACTTCGTGCGGCTCCTCCTCAATTTGAATGAGCAGGTCGCCGGGCACACCGCCGCGCTCGGGGTAGTTGCCTTTGCCGCTCATGGAGAGCTGCATGCCTTCCGCTACGCCGGCCGGGATGTTGATTGGAATGATTTCTTCCTGCAGCTGACGGCCTTCGCCGTGGCATACGTCGCACTTGCTGGTTACTACTTTGCCTTCGCCGTTACAGGTGGGGCAGGTAGAAGAGCTCACCATCTGGCCCAGCATGGTGTTTACCACCCGCTTTACCTGGCCCTGGCCGTGGCAGGTGCTGCAGTCTTTCAGGTCGGTGCCGTTTTTGGCGCCGGTGCCGGAGCAAGGGGCACACGCTACGTAGCGCTTCACCTTGATTTTTTTCTCTACGCCGTTGGCTACCTCTTCCAGGTCCAGCTTCAGCTTGATGCGCAGGTTAGAACCTTTGCGCACGCGCCGGCCGCCTTGTCCGCGGCCACCACCGCCAAAGAATCCCTCGAAGCCGCCCCCGCCGAAGATGTCGCCGAACTGGGAGAAGATGTCTTCCATGTTGGGGCCACCGCCATTGCCGCCCACACCCTGATGGCCGAAACGGTCGTATCGGGCCCGCTTTTGCTCGTCAGACAGTACTTCGTAGGCCTCAGCGGCTTCCTTAAACTTGTCCTCGGCAGTAGGGTCGTCGGGGTTTTTATCAGGGTGATATTTGATGGCCACCTTGCGGTAGGCCTTCTTTATCTCGTCGCCCGCCGCGGTTTTGGCCACACCCAACACCTCGTAATAGTCTCGCTTCGTTGCCATTGTTTTGTTACTCGTCTGTCATGCTTTTCTTGGTTTGCATGACGAATATTGTTACTGGCCTAATACTACTTTGGCGTGCCGGATAACCTTGTCGCCCAGGTAGTAGCCTTTTTCAATCTCATCCACAATCTTGCCCTTCAGGTCTTCGGAAGGAGCCGGAATCTGAGTGATGGCCTCGTGCAGCTCCGGGTCAAACGCCCCGCCCTTGGCTTCCATCGAAACCAGGCCTTTTTGCTGCAGCGTTTTGGCGAGCTTGCCATGGATAATGTCGATGCTTTCGCGCACGGCGTTGATATCGTCGGTATCCTTGGTGAAGTTGCGGGCGCGGTCAAAATCATCGAGCACGGGCAGCAAGGCCACCATCAGCTCCTGATTGGCCGTTTTGAACAGGTCCGTGCGCTCTTTGGTGGTACGGCGCTTGTAGTTTTCAAACTCGGCCGCCATGCGCAGGTATTTGTCCTTCAAATCAGCCAGTTCTGCATCGGTTTTAGACTCGGCCTGTTTGGGCGCGCCTTCTACCTCGCCTAGATCGGGGGCATTGGGGTCTTCGGGCAACTCGCCGGCAACATGGTCGGTGGCAGCACCGGAAGTATTTTGGTCGTTCTGCAACTCGTCGGGGTGTGGTACTTTATCGTCAGCCATTTTCGCTTGAAATCGTCGGAATGGGTTGAATCGGTTGGACATAAGCAACTGCGGCAGGCACAAGGAACCTGCCAAATGCCCGGCAGGTGTCAATTTGGCACAACAACCTTACCCAACAGGCATTTAGTTCGGAAATTACGGCCGAAGTCTTACGCGTGCAGCTCCTGCCAGATCATATCCTTCAGCGGCTGGATATTCTTGTTGGTCAGGCTGGAAATAAAAATGGTGGGAATGTCCGTGGGCAGCGAAGCCTTGATTTCAGCCTCCAGCTCTTCATCCAGCATATCGGCCTTGGTAATGGCCAGCATGCGGCGCTTATCCAGCAAATCGGGGTTAAACTGCTCCAGCTCGCTGAGCAGCACCTGATACTCGGCCGCAATGTCGGGGCTGTCGCAGGAAATCATGAACAGCAGAATGGCGTTGCGCTCAATGTGGCGCAGGAAACGGTGGCCCAGGCCCCTACCCTCAGCGGCCCCTTCAATAATGCCGGGGATATCGGCCATTACGAAGGATTTGTAGTCGCGGTACGCTACTACGCCCAGGTTGGGCACTAAGGTGGTAAAGGCGTAATCGGCAATTTTAGGCTTGGCCGCCGATACTACGGAGAGCAAGGTGCTTTTGCCGGCGTTGGGGAAACCTACCAGGCCCACATCCGCCAGCAGCTTCAGCTCCAGAATCACCCACTCGTCAATGCCGGGCTCGCCGGGCTGCGCGTATTGCGGGGCCTGGTTGGTAGCGGACTTGAAGTGGTCGTTGCCGAGGCCGCCGCGGCCACCGGGCGTGAGGATAACGCGCTGGCCATCTTCGGTAATCTCTACCTTTTTCTCGCCGCTTTCGGCGTCGCGGGCAATAGTGCCCAGCGGAACCTGAATGATGATATCGTCGCCCTGCTTGCCGGAGCGCAGGTTTTCGCCGCCGCCTTCGCCTGCCTGGGCAATAAGGTGCTTCTGGTACTGCAGGTGCAGCAGCGTCCATAGCTGGGAGCTGCCTTCCAGAATGATGTGGCCACCGCGGCCACCGTCGCCACCATCGGGGCCACCGTTGGGCAGGCCTTTGGCCCGGAAAAAGTGGTGCGAGCCGGCCCCACCCTTACCGGAGCGACAGTTGATTTTGACGTAATCGATGAAGTTATTAGAAGCCACTGGTTTGCGTGTTGATTGCTGAAGGTTGCCGGTTGACTTGGCAGCCAACTCAAAAACAACTGTCATCCGGAGCGCAGCGTAGGACCTTATCCTGGCGGAACGAGTATCGTTCTGGTGGGATAGGTCCTTCGCTGCGCTCCGGATGACAGACGTTATCTGCTACTACCCACATGGGCAGCGGCTACAAAGTTACGCTTTTACTTCGTCGGTTGCTTGACGGCTGCTTTCCGGGGTGGCCGGCTGGTGCTGATCAATGATAGCGCAGATCTGGCCGAAGATATCGTCGATGGCGCCAATGCCGTTCAGGGCGTGGAATTTGTTCTGCTCCGCATAGTAGCCGGCCACCTGCGCGGTTTCCGTATTGTACACCGTTACACGCTTGCGGATCTTCTCTTCGTTCTGATCATCGGGGCGGCCGGAGGTTTTGCCCCGCTCCAGCAGGCGCTTCACTAGCTCTTCTTCCGCTACTTCCAGGGCCACCATGCAGGTCACCTTGGTGTTGTGCTGGGCCAGTAGCTCATCCAGGCTTTGCGCCTGCGGTACGGTGCGGGGAAAACCATCAAAAATAAAGCCTGCTGCCTGCTTATTAGCCTGCAAGGCACTGTCAATCATACCAATCACCACTTCATCGGGTACCAGCAGGCCTTCATCCATCAGCCGCTTGGCCCGCAGGCCCAGCTCGGTGCCCTGCGTAATCTGGGCCCGGAGCAGGTCGCCGGTAGAGAGGTGCACCAGGTTGTAGCGGGCAATCAGCTTTTGGCTTTGGGTTCCTTTACCGGCACCGGGAGGGCCGAACAGCACGATATTTAGCATAGAGCGGAGTGTTTCGCGAAGGAGAAATGCGGGAGGTTGGGAAAGATACTGAATCAGGGGCAAAAAGCCCGGTACGACAACCGACAGTTTTCGGCTATCCTTTTCTGTCAGACGGCCTTATAGACATCGGGGTAATTACGCCCTAACCCATCATAATCAAGGCCATAGCCCACAATGAAATCGTTGGGAATGCTGAGGCCCACGTAGCGGATATGCAGGTCATGGAGAAGACACTCGGGCTTCATAAACAGGGTAGCTACCTCCAGGGAAGCAGGCTCCTGCTTGTTGAACTGCTCCAGCAAGAGCTGCATGGTGTTGCCGGTATCCACAATGTCTTCCAGCAGCACCACGTGGCGTTCTTTTACTTCTTCCCGCAGGCCCAGCACCTGCTGTATGTGGCCCGTGCTGCCGGTACCTTCGTAGGAAGCCACGCGGATGAAGGTGATTTCGCA
Organism: Hymenobacter sp. DG25A; assembly: GCF_001280305.1. NCBI lineage: Bacteria > Pseudomonadati > Bacteroidota > Cytophagia > Cytophagales > Hymenobacteraceae > Hymenobacter > Hymenobacter erythromyxa. The sequence goes on from NZ_CP012623.1 coordinate 2,429,002, forward strand.
GGGAATGGTTATCTCCTTCAGCAGATCGGCCGCAAACATGAAGGAGCCGTTGAGCACGGCCACAAAGAGCGGCTGCCTGTTGGCATACTCCTCGTTGAGGCGTTGGGCCAGCAGGCGAATAGCCGTCGAAAGCTCATTTGCCGACAAATACGGCGAAAACTCCTTGTCGTGCAATGAAATAGTGGACAGCGGCATTCAGTGCGGGGTTGATTCTTAGGGCGTAAGCGTGGTCAAAGGTAGCAGAAAAAAAACAGCCCCTCCGCGCCGGAGGGGCTGTTTCATTAGACCATATTCACCAGGCTAGCGGGTTTCGCGCAGCATCATGAAGACAGCTTTAGCCGCGGCAGGCGCTATATCAGCGTATTGCACCTTGGGTTTGGAGAGGCTTTCCAGGGTTTGTTCCGAGGGCACCGGCATGGCCACGCCCCGCTGCGGCGCCACATCGGGGGCAGCAATGTGGGGGGCAATTACCAGCGACACAATGGACATCAGCTTGATGAGGATGTTCATGGACGGGCCGGAGGTGTCTTTGAAAGGGTCGCCGACGGTGTCGCCGGTAACGGAGGCTTTGTGGGCATCGGAGCCTTTGTAATGCATGGTTCCGTCAATCATCACCCCTTTTTCAAATGACTTCTTGGCGTTGTCCCAGGCGCCACCGGCGTTGCTCTGGAACATGGCCATCAGTACGCCGCTCACCGTTACGCCGGCCAGCAAACCACCCAGTATTTCGGGTGCGGAAGCCGTGGCAAACAAGCCCCGGCAGCCGAAGCCTACCACAATGGGCGTAAGCAAGGCAATGGCACCAGGCAACACCATTTCCCGAATTGCGGCCTGCGTGCTAATAGCAACGCATTTTTCATACTCCGGACGGCCCGTACCTTCCATAATGCCGGGAATTTCGCGGAACTGCCGACGCACTTCCTGCACCATAGCCATGGCAGCGCGGCCCACGGCGGCAATGGCCAGGGAAGAGAAGATGAAGGGAATCATGGCACCGATGAAAACGCCCGCCAATACGGGAGCCTTGCTGATATCGATAGAAGTGATATTGGCTGTGCCCATGAAGGCAGCGAACAGTGCCAGCGAGGTAAGGGCCGCGGAGGCAATGGCGAAGCCTTTACCCGTGGCAGCGGTGGTGTTACCCACGGCATCCAGAATATCCGTCCGCTCGCGCACTTCCTTGGGTAGCTCGCTCATTTCAGCAATACCACCGGCGTTATCAGCAATGGGGCCGAATGCATCAATAGCCAGCTGCATGGCCGTAGTGGCCATCATACCGGCTGCGGCAATAGCCACACCGTAGAGGCCGGCGGCTTCGTAGCTCAACACAATACCCGCGGCCAAAACCAGGATGGGTAGAACCGTTGATTCCATGCCGACTGCCAGACCACCGATAACGGTGGTGGCGTGGCCCGTGCTGCTCTGCCGAACAATGCTGAGCACGGGCCGCTTGCCCATAGCCGTGTAATATTCAGTAATGATGCTCATGAGCGTGCCCACAATCAGGCCTACTACCACGGCGTAGAAAATATCCATGGCATCAAACGTAATTCCCCGAATTTCCAGACTGCCGGAAGGCATAATCCACATAATCAGGAAGTAGGATGCTACAGCTGAAACGAGGACCGATATATAGTTGCCCAGGTTGAGTGCCGCCTGTACGCTGCCGCCCTCCTTCACACGCACCATCAGGATACCAATGAGGGAAGCGACAATGCCCATGCCGGCAATAGCCATCGGCAAAAGGATAGGCGAAAGGCCATCGAACTGGTCACCGGTGGCAATTACCTCGCGGCCCAGCACCATGGTGGCCAGAATGGTGGCCACATAAGAGCCGAACAGGTCAGCGCCCATGCCGGCTACGTCGCCCACGTTGTCGCCTACGTTATCGGCAATGGTGGCGGGGTTGCGGGGGTCGTCCTCGGGAATACCGGCCTCTACTTTACCTACCAAATCGGCGCCTACGTCGGCTGCTTTGGTGTAGATACCGCCGCCCACGCGGGCAAATAGGGCAATGCTTTCTGCCCCGAGGGAGAAGCCCGTGAGTACTTCCAGCGCCTTTTCCATCTCAACGCCATTGGCGCCGCCTTTGCCTACTACAAACATCTGGTAGAAAACAATGAACAGGGAGCCCAGGCCCAGCACAGCCAGTCCGGCTACGCCCATGCCCATAACAGAGCCACCGGAGAAGGAAACCTTAAGCGCCTGCGAGAGGCTGGTGCGGGCCGCCTGGGCCGTGCGCACGTTGGCCTTGGTGGCAATCTTCATTCCGATGTAGCCCGCCAAAGCGGAGAAAACAGCACCGATAATGAAGGCTATGACAATGACTGGGCTGGATTTCTCACCGGTTGATCCCAGGTAAAACAGGAACGCGCTGGCAATCAACCCAAATAAGACTAAAACACGGTACTCGGCTTTCAGAAAGGCTATGGCGCCATCGGCAATGTAGCCGGCAATGGTGCGCATTCGTTCGTCGCCGGGGTCCTGCCGCGTCACCCAGCCGGAGCGCAACCACGTGTACAAAAGGGCCAGTATGCCCAGCCCGGGCACTACGTAAAGAAATGGGGTCATAAAGCGGTGGTAAGAGAGTTGGTGTTAGGTTGGATGAGAACAGACAAAGGGCTGGTAAAATAGAGGTTATTCGCTAAACCTCAATTTTATCAGCCCTTTGCAACTAGTTTATTAAGAAGAGTTTTTTTTAGTACGCTACTATCCTCTGTCTCATCTTTCTACAACTCTTGCATGAGTACTTGGTACAAAGCCAGCATACTCTCAATATCCCGCTTATCCACTATTTCATGCGGGGTGTGTACATTATCTTCCGGGGCGCCTACAAAGCACCAATCCCATGGCTGGGCACCGTGCTGCAGTTCTTTCGCATCAGAACCGCCACTGCCCTCTACCTCCAGCTGATGCGGAATACCGGCCTTACGGGCAATTTCCCGGATGCGGTCGACATAGGCCCGGCGAGGAATAAGGGAATCGCGCAGGGAAATCACTACCCCTTGACCCGGCTGCACGCCTTCTGTTACCCAGGTTATATCTGAAATGAGCGCCTGACGTACCCCAAAACGCTCATGAATATACTTGGCTAAATACGACACGGAGCCGCCACCATGCTCCTCCCAGCAGCTGAATACGATGATGCCATCCTCTAGGGTTTCAGCCAGCCGCAAAGCATTCCAGACGCCTAATCTGTTATCGAGGTAGCAGCTCTGAACACTGGTTTCTGTTTCCCGGAAGTCGCACTGAAAGGTTAGCTCCGTTCCCCGCTCAATCTCGCGGGTGAACTCATAACCCAGTGCACCGGTTTCTTCTTCAATGGAAAGCGTACAGGCGATATCACCCTGCTCGTCCTGGCCCACTAGCTGGTATCCATCTTCTGCTACTGGGCCACCGATACGCACCAGCTCCCGGCCGTAACGTACGGTGAAGCCAATAGAGTCGATGTGCGCGAAAACGGCAGTACGGGGTTTGCCAAAAATCAAAATAATACAATCTTGAAATTCTTCTCCCACCACCATTTCTGGCTGCACCTTCCAAGTGACTTTGTGCTGGTTTATGTAGTTTTGCAGAAACAGCGACAAAGCTGCTTCGTTTCCGGATGGTGCCGGAATCCGGCATAAGGTGTGTAACAGGCGCATACGAATATCTACTTTGTCCAAATCTAGTTTAATTGACCTACTTTCGTCCTTTCGCCGCAGCTTTGCCAAATAAAAGGTGCGCTGATTTATGGCCGTATACTAGGCTTGTTACCATGCTCAAACTGCGTTTTATCCTGTCTATCCTTTGCCTGCTTCCGTTTTGGAGTCAGGCACAGCAGCCCGATACCGCTCGCCCGGCCGATCCTATCCGCAATATTGAGCTGGAGAACGTAGACATTGCTCCCGGCGCTGTGGATACAAAAGGCTGGCTCCTCCTCGACCGGGATATTCAACTGGAACTGGATGGAGCTGTAGAGAACCTCTACAACTTCAAATTTGACCGGGCTGAAAAGCAATTTCGCTCTTTACGTCGGCGCTACCCCAACCATCCAATGCCCTATTTCCTGTTGGGCCTGAGCACCTGGTGGAAAATAGTCCCAACTAACGTTCAGACCAAGCAGTACGATAAGCTCTTCTTCGCTTACATGGATACCGCCGTTGTGTACGGTGAGAAGTTATATGAGCAGGACAGTAAGAACTATGAGGCCTGCTTCTTCTTGGCAGCAGCCTATGGTTTTAGTGGCCGTTTACATGCTGAAAGAGGCAACTGGCCCAAGGCTACCATCAGCGCAAAGCGGGCACTGAAGTATGTTGAAATTAGTAATGAAGCTAATGGTCTCAGCCCCGAGTTCCTGTTTGGGCAGGCCTTGTTCAATTATTATTCCGTCTGGATACCGGAGCACTACCCCATCTTAAAGCCGGTACTGCTACTATTCCCTAAAGGCAACCAGCAGCTAGGGCTGCAACAGTTGCGCAACGTTTCGGAGAATGGCTTCTACACCGGTACGGAGGCCCGGTTCTTCCTGATGCGCATCCTCAACAACGAAGAAAACAACCCAGCCACAGCAATGCCCGTGGCGCGCTACCTAGCCACTACTTACCCCGACAACGGCTACTTCCAGCGCTTCTACGCGCTGCTGTGTTATAACGAAGGAGAATTTAGGGAGTGTGAGCGGGTAAGCCGCGAAATACTGGATAAAATCAACCGGGGAATGCCCGGCTATGAAGGCATCAGCGGACGTTATGCCACCTATTTCCTCGGGTGGATGATGCAGAACAAGTACAAGGACTTGGCAAAAGCAAAGGATTATTACCAACGCTGTATTGTATTCGCAGAATCCACCGGTGATACGGACGGCGGCTTTTACCTCTATGCCAACCTAAACCTGGCGCGTATGGCCGCCAAAGAAAAGGATAAGCAGACTGCCCGACGGTATTATGATATCGTTAAGGAGAAATCAGAGCGTAAGTCAGAGCAGTATCGCGAGGCGAAGGAGTATTTGAAGAAGAACAAGAAGTAGAAACAGCATGGACTTAAAGGACCTTTTTCTAACGCCTCTGTATCTGGGGATATTCTATGCTATTGCTTACGCAGTGCGCCCGAAGTTCACGAATGTATATACTAAGAAATATTTTATACCGGCATTGACTGTAAAGTTTATTGGAGCCATAGGCCTGGGAGTTATTTATCAATTCTATTATAAAGGCGGCGATACGTTTAATTATTATAATCAGGCAAAAGTAATATATGAAGCCTTCGATAAATCTTTTGACATAGGATTAAAACTTTTGATGCATAGTTCTTCAGAAGCTATAATTACGTATACAAATAGAATATATTGGTATAATTCATCAACCGAATATTTTGTAATTCAGTTAGCTGGCTTTTTTTCATTATTATGTTTTAACACATATACAATTATCGCAATATTTTTTGCTGCCCTAAGTTTCACCGGTATGTGGGCTATGTATATTACATTTTCCAGTCTATATCCAGGAATTTATAATAAATTTTCCTTACCAGTGTTTTTTTTACCATCTGTATTTTTTTGGGGATCAGGACTAATGAAGGACTCTTTATGCATTGGCGCCCTTGGTTGGATATTTTACGCCATTAATCATATTTTTATTCTGAAAAATAAAATAATAACTTCATCAGTATTCGGTTTAATAGCCATTTATATATTAACAGCAACGAAAGTATATATCTTACTTTCTTTTATACCAGCCGCATTATTTTGGGTCTTTATTGAAAATAACAAAAGAATAAAATCAGCAACCACGCGAAATCTTTTAAAGCCCATATTTATTATTACAGGTGCCTTTGCTGCCTATCTCATTGCAATTAACATAACAGCCGGCGATGAGAGATTTGACGTAGATAAAATAGGAGAAAGAACTAAAATAACTAAAGACTATCTTAGCACTTATGTAATCAGTGGTTCAGCGTATGATATTGGCACACTCGATGGCTCCTTGGGATCCATTCTAAGAGTTTCCCCTCAAGCTATTTTCATATCCTTATTTCGACCTTTTATTTTTGAGGCCAAAAACCCCGTCATGGTGTTATCATCATTAGAAGCATTCCTGTTCTTATATCTTACCATTGCCTTATTTTATAAAACAGGAATTTTAAAAGGCTTTAAATTGATTGTTAGTGAGCCCGTTATTCTATTCTGTTTCCTATTTTCAATAATTTTCGCTATTGGCGTGGGCACAAACAGCGGAAATTTCGGAACGCTTGTACGATATAAAATACCATTAATGCCTTTCTATTTAAGTGCTTTGTATATTATGCAATATAAGTCTGTTCCTATTAGCGAAACACGCAAACAAGCGCAAATCTAAGTTTAAAATACTTACATAATACAATAATTAACAAATACTTTTATAGCCATTTTTACCTTTTACTACCCGATTATAGAAGACCTTCATATATTTTTCTGATTTTGTCATAGGTAGATCCTGCATTGAATTTACTTTGCACAAACGACCTGCCTTCTTTAGAAAACTGCTGCCGAAGGGAGATATTATCTGCAAGCCGTAGAATTGCAACTGTCATAGCTGACACATCCCGGTTAGGAACTAGTAGACCTGACTTTTCGTTCTCAAACAACTCTGCTGGCCCGCCGCAATCAGTAGCAATCAAAGGTGTACCATAAAATAAAGCATCAAGGCAAGTCAGTGAGAACGACTCAGACTCGGAAAAGTTTAGAATAATATCGGCCTGTTTAATAGCCAACTCCACATCTTTTACAAAGCCTCCAAAGCTTACTACATTAGTAAGGCCTTGTGTAAGAACAGTCGACTCCAGTAACTGCCGAAATTTTTGATTTTTTGGCATACCCATGTCGCCGCCCAAAAAGGTAAGCCGCAAATTCGGATTGCTTGTATATGCGTGCTGAAAAGCCTGCAATGCCAGATCATGCCCCTTTCCTTGAATGTAGTTACTAAGGTAAAGCAGCTGCACCGTACTGTCAGGACGTATAGCAGGAGTCGGTGCAGCTGGGTGACGCTCTACCCCTGGTATTGGATCGAATACAACATGGACATTGGGTGCGTCAAAGTAATGTCGAACAGCTTCTGACACACATATTACTCTGTCAGCATAATGCTCGCCAAGCCACCTCCACATGCGTGCCAATGGCTGTATCAGGCTCTGGGGAAGAAACCGCACATGAATAACCAGCCTCAGGCGCCCGAAGCTTAATAATTTGGCTATATAACCTGTGAGGTTATAAAAATCATTTACATGTAGTAACGCTACATTATGCTGACGTATTAACTGAAACACTCGCCAGCCGTTTAGTAGCAGCATTGGCAGATAACGCACTAAATCTCCTTTCCGGCGACTTATTTCCACAAAGGGCAATTCATGGACAACATAGCCGGCCTTTTCTATCATATTACGTCCTTGACTATTTTTAGGCAATACATAAATGAATTCAAAATTGTGGCGAAGTGGATCAGTTGCATTCCAGATAGCCATAAGAGCCCCCGTTACGGCTGTGGAGTTATCAGCAATAAGGATAACGGGCTTGGTGGTCTTTTGTGGCATTAGTTTGAGAGTACGTCTTCGAGTACGGCCACCCACTGGCGGAAAATCTTTTCCCGGGTAAAATCCCGCATGCGCAGGCTGGCTAGACGCCCCAACTGCTCCCGCTCAGCCGCATCGCCGAGTAGCTGGTAGAGCGTTTCCGTCCAGACCCGCTGATCGGCGGCCAACGTAGCGGGCTGATTAAGCATGGGCATCAGGAGTCCGAACTCGGCCCGTTCGGCCGTCCGGATCAGGAGGTGGGGGGTGGCAGTACTGGGAGCCAGGATTTCGCGGGGCCCCGTCGGGCAATCAGTCGTGACAGCCGGTACACCGCAAATCATGGCTTCGCCAAGGGCCATCGGGAAGCCTTCCCAGGCCGAAGGAAACACGAACAGCGAAGCTGGCCGAATGTACTTGAACGGGTTCTGTTGCAGCCCTAGGAAGTATACGTCGTAATCGGGCGTGAGGGTATCCTGACTCCAGGCCTCATACACCCGCATGCCCAACTGCCGGGCGTGGCCGATCAGGTCGTTGCGCAGTTCTCCATCACCCACGAATACCAGCTTGGCCGGTCGCCGCTTGATCAGGGCCGCAAACGAATCAAGCAGGGGCGCCTGGTTTTTCTGAATGGTGAGGCGGCCTGACGTGACGAGCACCGGCGCCGAGTCGTACACCGCCTGCTCCCGGGCCGTCAGCGGCTCTCGTGATTTAGCCTCAATCTGGGCTACTTCAAAAAAGTTGTTGATGGTCACCAGTTTCTCCGGCTTCACACCAAAGCCTTCAATCAGCTCGGGGTTGATATCTCGGCTGACCGTTACAATTTTATCGGCGCGGTTGTAAAGGCCGGGCATGAGCACTTTCTTGCGCAGCCAGCCCACAAGCCCCGTGATGTTGCCATCGTGGAGCTTGGAGCCGTGAATGCAGAGCACCACCTTCTCCGAGCCCTTACTGAGCAGGTTCACGTAATCGGCTCCTTCCAGATGACTCACGCACACCTTGGCCCGCAGGCGGAGCTTGAGCGCCCGCAGCCGCCCGATGCGGCGGCCGAAGTTGAGGAGCTTCTCCACCGGACTGCCACCACCAGCCACGTCCAAGCTCAGCATCTCGTTACCACTAGGGTACATATTGCCCCCTTCCAGATTGAATACGGCCTCCGTCACGTGATAGTGCTTGGCCAGTTCTACGCTATGGTCGTGAAAAACGCGCTGTGCCCCTCCCAGGCCCAGGTTGGGGATGAGGAGAAGCAGGTTTTTATCTGTTACTAGTTTGCTTTGCATTTTCAAAGAAGGGAGACTCATTTGATATAACAGTGGCGTGCTTACGCTTCATACGCCAAACATATATTTTTTTCAATACATCATTAAGCACAATAACATTGTGTTTTTTAATAAAAGTCGATAATTTATTTTTCCATCCTTTAGCCGCACTATAATTCAGCGTTGTATCAAACAAGGCAGGCATAGCTTGTACAGGATACAGACAGCGAAATGATGTAAAACAGCTTTTGCTATATATTTTTCCCCAGTCATCAGGCTGAATAGATATAGGCATTAGCTTCTGACCCATTTTCTTAGCAACAGACTTAGTAATAACATAGGCCATAGTTGACGCAACAGCTGCAATATTCACGGGATATAGAAGAAAGTTATCCTCATCAAGAACCGTTTCGTATTTTTTGCTTAGATGCATCTTTTCATCAAAATGACTGTAATATGAAAATGCTATTATTTCGTCATTTTTGATACTTTTTTCGATTTTTAACAGCAATTCAGATATATTATATGGTAGACACACATCATCTTCGACGATTAATGCAAAGGGTATATTTTCTTCAACTATTTTATCATAAATTTTTAAATGAGATAAGCCACATGCTGCTGCACCTGAAGTCAAACAATAGTTTTTTTCCATAGCCTTTAAATCTACCTGTTTAGCAAAATCATCACTGCTTATCTTTCTATAGTCTACTGCATCTATTATTTCGTAATCCAAATTCAGACTACTCAAGTGGTTACCAATGTAAGATCGACGCGCCAAGTCGCGCTCCAAGCTTATTGCAAATACTTTCATTTAAATTTTTTTGTGTGTATTTTAAAAACAAAAAAACACCTCAACAGAAACCAATAAGAATATTAGCGTCTTAAAATTTCTCTAATATTCATCCTTGCTAATTGCCACAAACCAGGCTTCCAAAAGTTTGATAATACACTGCTTTTATATACATTAGCATTGAATCCATTCATATTAACTAGATTGTAACAAATTTCAAACCATCTTTCCGCCAAGCCTTTTACCAAAGCATTGTGCTGAAATTTTGGATAATGAATATTATGATCAATAATTCTTAACAACCATTTTTCTACATCTTTCGCAGAAATATCTATTTTCGAGCTATCCATAAATGATAACATGGTGTGAATATTAAGTTCCAAATCTGAAGCCACAAGACCCCATGACCTAAACAACTCCTTCTGAATTTGAGTAGAAACGCGGGACCTCTCCTCCAGTATAGGGCGCTTAATACTCTTGGGAATAACTCTATACTTGACAAGGGGGTAGGGAATAGTTAGAATAGCTAACTCATCAATATACCGAACAAAAAAATCATAGTCCTCCGTTTGTCTAAGAAAGCCATCGTAGCTCATACCTTGCGACTTGTACAACGCAGTCCGCAGCATAAAGCAATTGTTCCCCCCGGCAATGTGAATAATGTCCGGACTTTGAGTTCCTCCGGTGTAATAGGATACTTGTGCAGATAATCACTGGCCCCAAAGTTTTGAAGCCAGCAACCTACTACGTTTATATCCGGCCGCGAATCCAAAACCGCTACCTGCCGGGCTAGGCGTTCAGGGTGGCAGATATCGTCGCCATCCATTTTGGCTACGTACTCTCCCTTCACATATTGCATCCCCACATTATCCGAGCCCGCCCTTCCTAAATTTGTTTCATTTACGATCAACTTGATACGTGGATCGTTAATCTCACGAATTTTTTCAACGGTACGATCCGTCGATCGATCATCTACAACAATTATTTCAAGATCTTGATATGTTTGATTAAGCAGACTATATATTGTTTTATGGATAAAATCTTCAACATTATAAACCGGCAATAGAATTGATACTAAATTTTTCATGATCAAAAAGAAAACTAGTGAGCTATTTTTTTTATTATAGAATGAATTTTATTTTTGATAAAAGGAATATAGCGCGGAGCAAGATTATATATATTCTTAAATAAAAGCATATTATACTTTGAATAATCACCATTATCTCTCAAATAATTAGCATACAAAGCGATTTGAGTAGACAAATAATAATTTGCGTATTTTTTATATTTAGGGAGAATAAGATATTTCCGAAACATTATTCCATCGTAAATTTTTTTCTCAAAATGAAATATAGTATTCTTAGTGATAGTAGCAAGTCCTGTTGCATGTACTCTGTATGTACTCATTACTCTTGGTATGTAAAGCGAGAGTCCATGACGCGAACTCAACAATTGCAGGGTACGGTCTCCACTAAATATGGAAGCACACCAATCGGGCAGAGGCAAGCACAAACTGTTAGATCGAAACAGCATCGAAGCTGATGGCACAAACCATCTCTTGATCAAATGTTTTTGGGAAAATTTTAGCAAACATCCATCTTCAGATGGAATTGGCAGAATATCAGGAGCTATTCTCTGACTAAAAATTAATCCCTCCGGAAACTTATCGCTTAATATATTAGAGTCATGAAAACAAAAGGAACAATCTGTGTTTTCTCTTAGTGCATCAACTTGCAACTGCAACTTATTTTCATTCGTCCAATAGTCATCTCCTTCCAAGAAGGCTATGAATTCTCCGCGGCAGGCTGACATTGTTGCCATAAGATTCTGCATAGCGCCCAGATTCTTTTTAGGCAGCAAAACGCGTATCTGTTCCGGATACCGGCTGGCATACTCTAATGCAATAGCTCGCGTTGCATCTGTAGAACAGTCTTCCCCAATTACCATTTCCACCACAAAATTGGTTTTCTGCATCAGTACCGATTCTATGGCTTCAGCTAGGAAAGCTGCGTGATTATAGGTGATGCAGCAAACGCTTACTACAGGAGAATTTTCTGATTTAACATTCATAGGCAGAGAGTTACTTCATTATGCTACGAGCCGGGATGCCTATCACAATTTCTCCGGCCACTACGTTTTTAGTAACTACCGCACCCGCACCCACTACTGCTCCTTCTCCGACAATAACATCTGGCAACACAACTGCTGATGAGCCGATTTGGCAGTAGCGTCCCAGCTGGCAACGTCCCAGCAACCGTGCCCCTGGGGATATTTCGCAGTAGTCTCCTACTTTCACATCGTGATGAATTGATGCTCCGGCATTAACTAATACCCCCTCCCCTAATATCGCCCCAGGCGCGACCAAGGTGTGATGCATGATGTTTAACCCTCTTGCTAAATGCTTTCTAGGAGCATCTACAACGGAAGTATCTGCCACTATTGAAGTAAGATTGCCACCGCACGCCCGGAATTTCGTAGCCAGTCTGCTTCTCAGGTATGGATTACCAAGACCTAAAGCAAAATTCTTGTCTGTTGAGGATAGATAAGCAAGAGCGTCCTCGAAACTCCGCAACACCAAGTACCGCTTTATTATGTCGCCGAAAGTTTCCGCCGGAGATACATCGTCAAAAAACACTACTTTCTCGCGTTGTTCAGCTGACAGACATTGTAGTATTTCGACGGCGTGCCCATTGGCTCCAAGAATCAGCATGGGGTATCGGGCTTAAACGAAACCATGAAACTTGCGCACAAGCTGACAGATCCAGCGGACCTGTTCCGCTGCTAACTCTTGGTAAAACGGAAGGCAAAGTACTCGCTTAGCAATGTCCTCCGAAACAGGACAGGAAGCCCCCTTATGATAGGGGAGATGATTCAGGGACGGATAAAAATACCGTCGGGTATTCACCATTTGCGCCGCCAACCCATCTTTCACCACGTGTAACCGCTCTTCAGAATCGAACACGACCGGAAAGTAAGCGTGGTTATACTCCAGGCTATCTTCTGTGGGCTCCGGATACTGCAGTGGAAGCCCGACAAGTTCCTGCCGATAAAGGACCGCTAAAGCCTGACGAGCCACGATAAAGTCTGGTACCCGCGGTAGGTTACACAGCCCCATGGCAGCGTGAAATTCAGAGTTCTTACCATTGATACCAAGGGAAAAGTACTCATCCCCGATATGGCCAAACGATTTATAAAGCCACACCTTCTTCGCTAGAGCCGGATCGTTCATAACGATAGCTCCTCCCTCAGCTGTGTGGAATAGTTTGGTGGCATGAAAGCTGCAGGTACTCAGGTCGCCATAGCTCAACAATGGTTTACCATGCACCCGTACCCCGAAAGCATGCGCACCATCATAAATCACTTTAAGATTGTGCCGACGAGCAATATCCTCAATAGCCAGAACGTCGCAAGGATAGCCATACACATGAGTAGCCAGAATACCAGTAGTCTGAGGAGTGATAGCAGCTTCAATTTTGGTAGCATCCAGGCAGAACGTCCGATCTTCTACATCAACGAATACCGGTGTGCAGTTTTCCCACAGAATAGCAGTGGTCGTTGCTACGTAGGAGAAAGGCGTCGTAATTATCTCACCGCTTAACTCAAGCGCTTTAATGGCGACTTGCAACGCAATAGTCCCATTGCCTGTGAACTGCACTAGACTACCATCCAGATGGTCGCTCAACTCCTTCTCAAGTTGCTGTACCAGCGGGCCATTATTAGTGAGCCATCCCCGTTCCCAAATCCCCTGCAAGTAGGCAGAATACTCAGCCAATGGTGGCAAATAGGCTTTAGTGACGTTGATATTCATATGTAATGCTTCAGGGGCATGTTGGAGCTACGAATTTAAGGAATTGAAATACCTAGAAGGGTAGGTCACGTAATGCCGGAGCACTGGCATCAGCGTTTAGGAGGGCATTTTGGTGCTGATCAACGTTTCATAATCATAATCACCGACCAGCTTACCCTGACTGAGCTCAAGAATACGGTTGCACTCCCGCAGTGTAGTCAGACGATGGGCTACAATCAGAATTGTAATCTGACTATTCGATAAATTATGGATAGCCTCATTTACCTCGCGCTCTGTTTCATTGTCCAAGGCACTGGTTGCCTCATCCAGTACCAGAATCTGGGCCTGTTTATACAGGGCTCGGGCAATTCCTATGCGCTGCCGCTGCCCCCCGGACAGTCGTGACCCTCTCTCGCCTATAAGGGTATTTACCCCTTCCGGCAGACTCTGTATGAAGGTAGTTAATGAAGCTTTATCTATGGCATCCAGTAACTGAGCCATATCCACATCATCTTCTCCCTGCTGCAGAGTTATATTGTCCATTATGGATGCTTCCATCAGGAAGGTATCCTGTTTGACATAGCCAATAAGTTTGTACCAGGACAACATGTAATCCGGAGTCAACGCTTGACCATCTACTGCGATATGCCCTTCCTGCTCCCGTAAAAAACGGAGAAGCACGTTCATAAGAGTAGTCTTTCCTGACCCCGAACTGCCCACAAATCCAACAATATCGCCTTTCTGAATAGCGATATTTATATTATTCAGTACAGGCTGTTTACTACCAGGAAAGGTATAGCTAACTTTTTTGAATACAATGTCCCGCTCAAATGCGAGAGGTAATTGAACCGCAGGCAACGAAGCATCATAATCCATAGTACGATGCGCCCACAGTTCTTCAATCGATGCCTGGCCTTGTTTGATACTAACCATCGATGACAACATTCTATTGATGGAAGGCATAAGCCGGTAAGCAGCTGCGGCAAATAACCCCAATAGGGTAATCAGCGAGTCTGATGCTCCAGTGAATAAAACAGAGTATAGAAGAATGGTGAGCAAGCCCAATATAGCTACCATTTCTATAATCTTAATCGGCATCAGGTTGTACAGATACGCCTGCGCATTGAGCCTCTGCAAAGTATCTTCATTATTCAATAATTGCTTACGCAAATAGTGCTGCTTATTCGCAAGTTTCAGCTCCAGAAAGCCATTAAATAAGTTATTAAGTATATTCAGAGAAGCGGGTTTTAGTTGATGAATTTGAGACCCCACTGCCTGGGTTCTGTTTCGCAAAATTCCGTAAGTAGCCCATGATGCAGTTCCCATAATTATCACAAGTATAACTACTAAGATTGGCTTATAAATAAGTATTCCAACAACTATAATCAAAACAATAACTATTTCCGAGAAAAAGCTAAACAACGGCCTAAGCACTGTATTAACATACATATAAGTTGCCTGTATAGTACCATTTATAAATTTAGCCGAACCCAATTCCTGAAATTTCCAAAGTGGAAAATTAAGATATTTATCTATTTGGCTTTGTACTACATCCATTCCGATTTCAGAAGTAAATCGAGCTTGTGCATATAAAACCCAAGAATTAAATATATTCTTTAGTATAAAAAATACAAATATTGCAATTATAAGAAATAACAGGAATGATTTTTCAGTAATAAAACCCAGATAGTTATAAATTAGGCTAAACCATCTATTCTCATGAACTGCCCCAGGCTTTGCAGCCATCATAATAACCGGCACGAGTGCTGCCAAACCTACTGCTTCCAGTAGCGAGGAAACAACTAATAGCACAAACATCACTACCCCCTGCCTCCTCTGAGCAGCACTGAGGTAATAAAGCATGCTACGAAAGGCAAAGCCAATTGGCCCAAATCTGGAGTCCATTTTTTCTGAGTCTGGAGAGAGAACAGTTAATCGTTTATAAAATTACATAAAAATCAAGCGTTTATTATGGATATCGATTTATTATGTATTAAGGCAACCCATATTCCACTGCTTCTCATAATTATAGGAAGTAATCAGATCAACGTTCTGGTTACTTCTTGCTGACTTCTCTAAAAATGAGCAGACAGCCGTCAGAGATAGATGCTGGTCATAGTACTTAATAACATTATTCCGCATCCGGGCTATTTCTTCATCAGTCATGCGAAGAGCTTGGCGAATTTTTTTTATTAGATCTTCCTCCCCTGAAAAAGAAATACAGTTAACCCCGTCTTCCAGAGTTGGATTCAGGTAATCCCCGTATTCCAGAATAGGAATTGTTCCAACGCTCATGGCTTCTACCAAATTATGGCATAGGGGCTGAATATAGCCGGGACATCCCAGAAAGAAGTTACACTTGGCTAGTTGAACAAACCAGTCCTCATTGCTAGTACGATTACCAACGATAATACCTTCCCTACTTCTGACCCACTCATACAACACGAATTTTTCAGTTAAATCCGTATCGACTGCCATCTGATCCTGTTGCGTAACTATACTTAGTTCATTGGGCAGAAGCATCCTTTTTACTGCATCTATTACGCTGGTACGGCTCATCAAACGCAGAAAATTTCTGTAGATAGGATGATCATACACTTTGGGTTCTGAGTTACCGGAAAAATATATTCCAATGTTTCTTCTACCATCCCTGAGCTTTTCAGCGTTCCGGTAGTTACCCGAAAAGTAATTTCGGGGAATCATCGGAAATGGCATAATATTTAAATTTCGTTTATTCGAATTAGTTAATATACTTTCCTGTAATTTAACCTTATTAAATCTAGTTTCATCTTGTAGATCAAAATCATAAATATATAAAGCTTCATGACTTACATTATTTACGTTGTCAACAATAGTTAGATTCGGAAGAGATGCTATTTGAGCGGGATATTCAATAATATTGGCAAAAAGCCTGGGGTTATTGACGAGATATATCTTGTAGCCATTAACCTGCATAGCGAACAAAATATGCGCGTACACCCTCTCAATCACCGTATTCTTAACATTAAGAATTACGTATTTTTCAAACTGCTGAACATCCGACTTAGGCTTGCTAAGATAAAATTTATAGAAAGACAATAGATTTCCAACCGCTTTCAGTCTTGCACTTATTTTTTTTCGCAATCCATTCATCGGCTTACACTTATTTTTAATACAATTCCTGCTTTTTACCTAATCCTTTTTCTTTCCCCACAAGTCCCAGGGAAAGGAATTAAGCAACGGGATATGATCAAATACAGGTGGGGCCTGCCCCCCATTTTCAGGGCTTCTTCAACGCTACTGGCATATTCAATATCTCCACGGCCAGTACCCTTCATATAGTCATTGTATTTAAACAAGTCTTGATTGGTAGTTACCCGCAGGTAACGCGCCGGAATACCGTAGGCCTCAGCAATAATCAACCCATGCAAGGAGCTTGAGATTACGAAATCCGCCTCCAAAATTTTATGAATAATCTGATTCCAGCTACCCATCGATGAAATCAGGTTGGGCGTATTTTGTGCCTCAAACATCTCATATTCCGTGTGATGCGGCACTACCCCATACGCCATCCGGCTGGTTGGTTTAAACTTGTGCGGAAATATATGAGGTAGCAGCAGTGCCGGATCACCGTACACTTCCGGTACCTGAATTCCGCGGTTTAGCAGGAATTTTCTGGTCAGCGGGCCGCGCACGGCGCGCACATCCAAGCGTTGAAAAGTATGGTCCTCGGATTTCATATTGCCGTGAACTCCCGAACCCCAGATTACCTCGTCGTTCTTGGCAACGTGCATAATAGAACCTATCGCGAACATCCGGTGGCTCTCAGGCGTTTCTTCTTCCAGAAAACATTCCCCATCAGCCAATATTTTAGATACAATAATTTTGGAGAGATGGTCACCAAAATTTTGTTCATAAGTCCATAAAGGCCGCCAATAATATAAATCGATGTGATTGAAGTTTAAATACGCACCTTGAGTATGAGGATATTCTATTACAGGAGCAAGCCCCATCATCCGTTTGGCCTTATTCAAAACGCGACGTTGAAAAGTTAGTTGGGGCGGGCCTTGCATATGAGTTCGTTTTTTTTTCAGAAGTAAGATGAAAGCTTGGAAGTTGGTATGACAATATGTAACAACAGCGTGCAACGCTAAATTTTGTTACTGGAGACAGAACAACTTGCCTTATGCATTTCGGGGAGCAAAGATACGAACATCTTTACTAAGGAGTAGTTGTACATTCCCCCATATTGTGAGCTACTACTAAATCTTGTATAGATTTGAAGTGGAAAATATGGCGGCTTGAAGCTCGACGGTAGTGGCAGTCGTTACCTGATAGGATATTAAATTCTGTTATGAGTTGTGAGGCAGGAAGTCGTTGTACTCATGCAGCTACTGCTCGATTTTTCCCCGGTGCATCAGCCAACGAAAGAAACCAATGCATGTTCAGAAATTCATCCCGAATGCTGCCATTGAACGATTTTATATAAGGGTTATCAGTCGGTTTACTTAGTCTCGAGAAATCCAGCGTGACTTGCTGCTCATAGACCCATTTATCCATGAATTTGCAGATAAACTCACTCTCATTGTCGACCTTAATACGCTATGGCACTACGCAGAGAGACTAGTGTTAATAAGTCATCACGGTCATACATGTTCACCTTTTAGCGCCTGCTCAACGTAAATGGTTAAGCACTGACAACTAGAATTATCGAATAATTAGGTAGTAAAGTTTAGCCGGACGATGGATGGACTTATTTTTCTTATGTTATGACAAACAAATCCAGCGTGGCGGCTCCTGACAAAGAGTGAAAATACGACGAGGTCTTCAAGGCCGAATTACACGACGGCAGCCTTTACGGCTTTGCCGAAACCAAACTCGAAATCAGACACCACAGTGCCTATTACTACACCTAACATCGCCACTCAGCCCTTGGTTACCGCTCACCCAACCACATTCCAAACCCATTTTCAAACTATTTTCTAATTGTGTCAGGTTTAGCTAGATTACCTCATTATCCGTCAAATTATCTTGCATCATATGCTTACGCCGTACTTCTTTCCCACATTTTACCTGATTGCACGACCTGAATATCGTACAGAAAAAGACCATTATGCTCGCCTACATACAGCATAATGGTTTTCCTAATAGCAGTACAATCTATTAATCAAAAGCTACGCGGTGTTTTATATAACTCACCGGTCACTACACCGGATAGATTCTCTTGGAAATATTCCAGCGTCCGGCGCAGTCCCTCGGCACGGCCTACCTGCGGCTCCCAGCCAAGAATTTCCTTGGCCTTGCTGATATCCGGTCGACGTTTCATGGGGTCATTGGTTGGTAGCGGCAGATAATCATGCTTGAAGTCTACGCCAATTAGACGGGCAATTTCTTGGCCGAATTCCTTAATGGTGATTTCGTCGGGGTTACCGATGTTTACCGGCAGAGCGTAGTCGCTGAGCAGCAGTCGGTAGATGCCTTCAATAAGGTCGTCTACGTAGCAGAACGAACGGGTCTGTGAGCCGTCGCCGAATACGGTAAGGTTTTCACCGCGCAAGGCCTGACTCAGAAAGGCTGGCAATACGCGGCCGTCGTTGAGGCGCATCCGGGGTCCATAGGTGTTAAAGATACGGACAATGCGGGTTTCCAGACCATGGTGGTTGTGGTAGGCCATCGTAATGGCTTCTTGGAAGCGCTTGGCTTCATCATAGCAGCCGCGTGGGCCTACAGGGTTTACGTTGCCGAAGTATTCCTCAACCTGCGGGTGAATTTCCGGGTCACCATACACTTCCGAGGTACTTGCAATCAGCATGCGGGCGCCTTTCACGCGGGCCAGGCCCAGCAGGTTGTGCGTACCCAGCGAGCCTACTTTCAGTGTCTGAATTGGAATTTTCAGATAGTCGATAGGCGAGGCAGGCGAGGCGAAATGCAGAATATAGTCCAACTTGCCGGGCACGAAGACAAACTTCGATACATCAGCATGGTGAAACTCAAAGTTCTCCTTGCCGAACAGGTGCTCAATATTAGCCAGGTCCCCGGTGATGAGGTTATCCATGGCAATAACGTGGTAGCCCTCAGCCATGAACCGGTCGCAGAGGTGCGAACCCAGGAAGCCAGCACCACCGGTAATAAGAATGCGTTTTTGATCGGGATTAGTAGCCATTTTTTAGCGTTTAGCCAGCGGCGAGCTTTAAGATTGAAACGAGGAGCAGCAAATAACGCTAAGCAGCAGGCTCTTTGTGGGTAGTACGAATACCGATGCAGTGATAGGCAAAGCCAGCCTTTTCCATTTCCTGAGGCTCATAAATATTACGGCCATCAAAAACTACTTTTTCCTTCAACAGACGCCCTATTACCTCAAAATTGGGCGAGCGGAACTCCGGCCATTCGGTAACAATCAGTAAGGCATCGGCATCAATCACAGCCTCGAACTGATCATTGGCATAGGTAATGGATTCACCCAGCGTATGCTTGGCTTCTTCCATTGCCACCGGGTCATAGGCTGAGACTTCGCAGCCATGGGCCAACAGTTTGTCGATGATTACCAGCGAGGGCGCCTCTCTCATGTCATCCGTTTTAGGCTTGAACGACAAACCCCAGATAGCCATTTTCTTGCCTTTCAGGTCGCCGTCGAAGTGCTTTACTACTTTATCGAACAGCACTTCTTTCTGGGCTTCGTTCACGCTTTCTACAGCTTTCAGCACCTGCATCTCATAGCCATTCTCGGAGGCCGTTTTGATGAGGGCCTTCACATCTTTCGGAAAGCAGGACCCACCGTAGCCAATGCCGGGGTAGATAAACTTGGTGCCAATCCGGGCATCGGAGCCAATGCCTTTGCGCACCATATTGACATCGGCACCCATGATTTCGCACAGGTTAGCAATATCGTTCATAAACGATATTTTAGTCGCTAACATGGAGTTAGCGGCGTATTTCGTCATCTCAGCCGAAGGAATGTCCATGAAGATGATAGGATGACCATTGAGCAGGAAAGGCTTATAGAGCTTGCTCATTACCTCTTCCGCACGCTCTGATGACACGCCTACCACAATGCGGTCTGGCTTCAGGAAGTCATCAATAGCAGCACCCTCTTTCAGGAACTCCGGGTTAGAAGCCACATCAAAGTCGATATCAACGCCGCGTTTTTCCAACGCCTGCGCAATTTCTTTGCGCACTTTGGCTGCGGTGCCTACCGGAACGGTGCTCTTGGTTACAATAACACTATAGCTATTCATATTCTCGCCAATGCTACGGGCAACGGCCAGAACATATTTTAAATCGGCCGAGCCATCCTCACCGGGAGGAGTACCTACCGCAATAAACGCTACGTCGCAATCTTTAATAGCTTCGCCCAGGTTAGTGGAGAAATGTAAACGGTCGGCGGCTACATTGCGCGACACCATCTCCTCCAGCCCCGGCTCATAGATAGGCAGGATGCCTTTGTGCAGGTTGTCAATCTTTTTCTGATCAATGTCGATGCATGTCACATCAATGCCAACCTCAGCAAAGCACGTTCCTGTTACAAGGCCTACATAGCCGGTACCTACTACTGCTACTTTCATATTACTTGCTTGCGTTATTGCGTCTGTTTTCGAATGATCAGGAGCTAAAAGCAGGGCATTACATCATCCACTTCTTCCACCAGTGCTGAAATACAATCAGCGCCCAGATGCGGGCATGTACGTCGCCGGGGTTGCGGGAGAAGAGCTGCGCTTTGAGTCCGCGAATGGCATCTACATCAAATACCCCCTGTGACTCGATAAAGGCATCCGAAAGCAGGTCGTCTTCGATGAGGGGACGGAGCTCGTTGCGGAACCATTTTAGCAAAGGTACTTCAAATCCTTGTTTCGGACGCTTATACAGTTCCTCGGGTAGCATGGGGCGGAAGGCATCCTGCACGATTTTCTTCTTCATCTTCGCGTCGATTTTGCTTTCAACGGGTAAAGAGAAGGCAAAATTGACCACGTTATAATCGAGGAATGGGCTGCGAACTTCCAGCGAATTAGCCATGCTCATGAGGTCCACCTTGGTATTCATGTCATAGGGCAGCACCAGGTTCATGTCTGTCAGGAGTACTTCGTTTAGGTCACCCTCGGGGCGTAGATTCTGGAGGATGTCCTTGCGGCGCTTTTCCACCAGCTTTTTACCCACTTTGCGTTTTGAAGCCGCGCTGAGCAGGCTGCGGGCATCCTGCTCCGAAGCCAGCGAAGCCCAATCCCAGTAACGGTCTTTGGGGCCGCTGCTCATGCCGCGGGAGAAGCGCTGAAACTGGCGTATTTTATTTCCAATGAAGGAGTTGCGCGACTTCGGCAGCACTTCCCACAGAATGCCCAAGCCAGCTACGGCCTCCGCTTTGGGGCCGCCGCGGCGCACCTGCCACTCGGCCATATGCTTGTTATAGCCGGCAAACAGCTCATCGGCGCCGTCGCCGGAAAGGGCTACGGTTACTTTTTCGCGGGTTTGCTTGCTGAGGATATACACCGCCAGAGCCGAGGAATCGGCGAAGGGCTCGTCGATGTAATTGAGCACATCAAAGATGTGGTCGTAGAGGTCCTGGTTGGTGAGGGAGAAGACCGTGTGGTTGGTCTTGTGCATTTTGGCAACTAGGTTGGCGTACTTCGTTTCGTCGAAGAAAGGCTCATCCTTGAAACCAATGCTGAAAGTATTGAGGTGCGGGGTGTGGCGGGCCGCCAGTGCCGTAACCACCGACGAATCAATGCCGCCGCTCAGGAATGATCCCAGCGGTACATCAGCCACCAAGCGGCGCGCCACCGACTCATCCATCAGGTCTACCAGCTTTTGCTGCTGCTGATCGTAGGTGAGCTTGTTTTTGGCTACCTTCTTAGGATCGTAAGGAATACGATACCAGGCCTTGCGCACTACCTTCTCGCCCTTTACATAAAGGTAATGGCCGGGCAGAAGTTTTTTAACTCCTTTAAAAATGGTGGCTGGCCCCGGAATATAGTTGAGCTGCAGGTAATGACTGAGCGCGGCGTAGTCCAGCTTGCGCGGTACGCCCAGGGCCATCAGGGCCTTCATTTCTGAGCCGAAGAGCATCTTGTCCTCGTCGCGGTATACCAGCAGGGGCTTCACCCCCATCCGGTCGCGGGCAATGAACAGGGAATCTTCTTCCTTATCGTAGATAGCCAGCGAGAAAAAGCCGTTCAGCTTTTTCAGGAAGCCCCGGCCTTCGGTGATATACAGCTGCAGAATAACTTCCGTATCCGTCTGTGAATGAAAGGTGTAACCTTTCTTCACCAGCTTCTGCCGCAGCTCCCGGAAGTTAAAAATCTCGCCGTTGAAGATGATGGTGTAACGGCCGGCCGCATCGGTCATCGGCTGGTTTCCATCACACGACAAGTCCAGGATACTCAGGCGCCGGTGGCCCAATCCTACCCTATCGTATACATAATGTCCCTGCGAATCAGGCCCGCGGCTGCTGATAGCGTCAGTAGAAGCATGAAGCGAAGCCAGCGAGTTGCGGCCTGCTTCAGTAAAAGCGAATACTCCAGTGATTCCACACATAATTAGCGGGCAAAAGTACGAAGTATCGGGTAGCAAGTTTTGAAAAAGTGCATCCGGCCCTCGCAACCTAACCCGCTGACCCAGAGTAAAGCATTCTATAATCCTCTTCTTTAGCCTTTCCTTCCTATGAATCTGCAGCAACAAATGGATTTACAACAGCAATTTGAAGCCGCCGTGACGCGCGTAGATGGCTTACCCCAGGAACAGGCCGGCCCCCACATGACCGAGCTTTACGGCTTATACAAACAAGCCACGCAGGGCGACCATGATACCCAGCCGGATACCGTAAATATTGACCAGCATGACAACCCCGATGGGCCCGAATGCATGTCGCAGGCGCAGTGGGACTCCTGGAGCAAATACAAAGGCATGAGCGAGGAGGCAGCCAAGCGGCAGTACATCCGACGGGTAGAAGAAATTGCCGGACCCCTGGACCAAGAGGCCGTTCTGCTCACGGGTAGCGGCCAGCCTGCTACTTCCGACCAGGTAAACGACCAGACGTCTCAGGAACTCCCCTCCCCCGGGACAGAAAAAGCCCAGCGGGAAGGCCCGGGTATCTCGGCCGGCGGCCTACGCGGTAATCTGAACGCCGGAGCGCCATACGGTGGCGAGGACGAACTGAAAACGCAGCAATAACGAATGGGGGCTCCCCGGCCGCGCAATGGCATGGGAAGCACCCGGAAAAGAAGCCCGGTCTTTTCCTTTCTTAATGAAGGGAAAAGACCGGGCTTCTTTTTAGCTGGGTTAGCGCCGGCTGTTTTTCAATTACGTTGCGCTTACTTCTTACCCCAGACTTCCCGGAACAGCTCATAGCTGCGGATATAATCGGCCTCATTATAAAGCTCGGAAGCAAACGTAAGCTGGATGGCCGTTTCGGAGTACTGCATGGTGTGCCAGCTGTTGGGCGGGATGTAGACGCCCTGGTGCGGACTGTCGAGGCGAAAGCTCAGCAGTTCTCCATCGGGCCGCTCAATGACTACAATGATGCGTCCGGACAGCGCCACCAGTACCTGCTCTGTTTTGTAATGCGCGTGCCGGCCCCGCACAATGGTTTCCGGGGTATAATACGTCCAGAAGGTGCGTTTGGGCACGAAGGGCAGTGTGCGGCCTTCTTCGGCCACGGAAATAAAGCCAATATCGGGTTCCCCCAGCTTCGAAAAATCGATGAGGTGGGGAGCTAGCATGCAGAAGGCAGGGAAGAAAGCAACACGGGTGGTTAAAAGATTTTGCCGGGGTTCATGATGCCGTGCGGATCGAATACCTGCTTGATGCCGCGCATCAGGTTCAGGTTAACTTCTTTCAGCGCAATGCCGATGTAGCCCTTCTGTACCAGCCCGATGCCATGCTCCCCGGAGATGGTACCGCCCAGCTTTACGCAAAGCTCAAAAATCTCCGTGATGGGCTGACGCAGCCCTACATTCCATTCCTCATCGGTCAGGTTGCCGCGGATGATGTTCACGTGCAGGTTGCCGTCGCCGGCGTGGCCGTAGCACACGCTCTTGAAGCCGTAGCGCGCGCCAATTTCCTTTACCCCTTTCAGCAGGGTGGGCAGCTCGGCCCGGGGCACTACGGTGTCCTCTTCCTTATAGACGGAGTTGTAGCGCACGGAATTGCCGATGTTGCGGCGGATCTTCCACAACTCGTCTTTCTGGGTGGCATTGTCGGCCAGCAGAATTTCGCCTACGTCGTAGCCTTCCAATACCCCATATACCTGCTCGGCTTCCTTATATAGCTGATCCAGATCCTGCCCATCCAACTCGATCAGCAGGTGGGCCCGGATGTCCTCGGGCAGCGTCAGGGGAATTTTCAGATAATCAGAAGACCAGGCAATGGCTTCCCGCTCCATAAACTCCATGCCGGAGGGAATGATGCCGGCCCGGAACACGGCCGCCACCGCTTCGGCCGCCTGCTCCTCCCGGCGGAAGGGCACCAGCATTAGGATATTATGCTGCGGATACGGCAGCAGACGAAAAACGGCCTTGGTGATAATCCCCAGCGTACCTTCTGACCCCACCATCAACTGGGTGAGATTGTAGCCGGTGGAGTTTTTCAGGGTATTGGCAGCCGTCCAGATAATGTCGCCGGTGGGCAATACCACTTCCAGGTTCAGCACATAGTCCTTGGTGGTTCCGTACTTCACAGCCTTGGGGCCTCCGCTGCTGTGGGCCAGGTTGCCGCCCAGGAAACAACTGCCCTTGCTGGCGGGGTCGGGTGGGTAGAAAAGCCCCACCTCCTTCACCGCATTCTGAAATACCTCATTTACTACCCCAGGCTCCACGGTAGCCTGCAGGTTGCGCTCATCTATCTGAATAATTTTATTGAGCCGCTCCAGGCTCAGCACTACCCCCTGATGAATGGGCAGGGCGCCGCCGCTCAGGCCAGTGCCGGCGCCGCGGGCGGTAACCGGAATATGATTTTCGTGGCAGAGGCGCACAATCTGGCTAACCTCTTCGGCGTTACCCGGCCGAAGTACAACGCCCGGCTCAAAATGCAAGTCCTCGGTATGGTCCCGGCCATAGCCGGCGTACACGTCGGCTTCTGCGCTTTGGGCCGTGAGAACGTGCGTTGCGCCCACAATACGCTCAAAGGCCTCCAGCAGCGCCGGGGTGATGATTTGAAACTCAGACATTTTCTGCTTGATGAGGAACTCGCTTATCTTTGCCCCGATGTGGCATTACTCTGCTAAGGTACAGGTTTCGACGTTCAGGGTTCATTGGTTTTACTATACAGCACTGGCTCTGGTGTTGTTTCTGACGGGCTGCAACAGCACCCGGAAAGTAAATTACCGCAACGGCCACTATGTATCAGCCCGCGAGATGGCCCGCATCAAGGCCGAGGAGCGCCGTCGGGGCGGCGCCCGCAAGAGTAAGACGGTGCGCAATACGCCGGCCGGCCGCACCAAAGTAGTAGCCAAGCGCAAAGGCAATTCAGCACCCTCCAGCCGGGAAATCAATACGGTTATCGAAACGGCCCGCTCCTACCAGGGCACGCCTTATAAGTATGGCGGCACCACCCGCATGGGTATGGACTGCTCCGGCCTGCTCCTGGCCTCTTTTAGCGCAATTCAGGTTCCTATTCCCCGCTCCTCCAATGAGCAGGCCCTATGGGGCACTCCCATTCGCCCGCAGGAGTTACGGGCCGGCGACCTGATCTTTTTTGGGGCCTCGCCTGGCAGCGGCGCCATTACCCATGTAGGCCTAGTAACCGACGTCTCTCCGGAAGGAGTGCAATTTATCCACTCCTCAACCTCACTAGGTGTAGTGGAAAACAGCTTAGAATCGGACTATTATCTGAGTCGTTTTATTAAAGCGGTACGCCCAAAAATCTAATACTTCAGTGTACATTTGCGCCGCAATAGCTGTTTTATCCAACTCTCATTGATAATGATTTTGTAATCTATGAGACCAAGTGATTTCAGTACTTTTGCATCCGTTTTCTAAGGCTCCTCATTTTTCACCAATTTTCCCTTCTATGAAGAATTTAGGTTTACGCCACTTCTTACTGCTGCTGCTGACAGTACTTTCAGCGCATGTGGGCTGGAGCCAAGGCACAACCACAGCGGCCATGAACGGTACTATTACCGACAAGGCCGGCGCCGGACTTCCCGGAGCTACGGTTATTGCCATCCACACGCCTACCAACACCCAGTATGTGGCCCCTACCAACTCGGAAGGTCGCTTCAACATCCAGAACATGCGTGTAGGCGGACCTTACACCGTGCGTGTAACCTTTATTGGCTACAAGGATGCTACCCGTGAAGGTTTATCTCTCTCGCTGGGCCAGAACCAGCGTTTAGACATCAACCTGAGCGAAGCTACCACGGAGCTGGGCAACGTAACCGTAACTGGTCAGCAGAACCCGGTGATCAACTCTGACCGCACCGGTGCCGCTACCACGGTACAGCGCGAGCAGATTGAGCGTCTGCCTACCATCAACCGTTCCCTGAGCGACTATACGCGTCTCACGCCGCAGTCGAACGGCAACAGCTTTGGTGGCCGCAGCAGCAGCTTCAACAACGTAACCATTGACGGTGCTATCTTCAACAACGCTTTTGGTCTGCAGTCTACTGTAGGTAGCCAGGCGGGCGCGCAGCCTATCTCCCTGGACGCTATTGACCAGATTCAGGTAAGTATTGCTCCTTTCGACGTTCGTCAGGGCTCGTTTACGGGCGCCGGCATTAACGTAGTAACCCGTTCCGGTACCAACAAATTCTCCGGCTCGCTGTACGGCTTCTACCGCGACCAGAAACTGGTAGGCAGCAAAGTAGGTGACTTTGAGCAGGACTACCCCAAGTTCCGTCTGCACAACGAAGGTTTCCGTTTTGGCGGCCCTATCATTAAGGACAAGCTGTTCTTCTTCGTAAATGCCGAGCGTGAGCGTCGTAACGACCCGCCAACCGGCAACTTCACCGCTAACCGCTCCGATACGCCTCCGGCAATTGGCTCCCAGACCTCGCAGGCCTCGGCCCGTGACCTGGAAACCCTGCGCACATTCCTGCAGGAGAAATATCAGTTCAGCGCCGGTGACTTTGAAAACTACCAGCTGCGCTCCAACAGTGACAAGGCTACTGTAAAGCTGGACTGGAACATTACCCAGAACCACCGCTTCAACATCAAGTACAACTGGCTGCAGTCGTACGCCGATATTCCTCCGAGCACCTCGGGCGCTATTGCCGGCCAACGCTCCCAGTCGCAGTTCGGTCTGCCCTTCTCGTCTTCTTACTACACCATCAACAACAACCTGAATTCGTTCATTGCTGAACTGAACAGCACGCTGGGTGGTGGTAAGTACTCGAACAACCTGACGGCCGGTTTCACGGCTTTCCGCGACTTCCGCGAAAGCAGCGGCGGTATTTTCCCGCTGGTTGATATTGGAACCTCCGTAGGTCTGAGCACGGGTGCTGCCCTAAACGGCATCAACGCCCAAAACTCATTTACCTCCTTCGGCTACGAGCCTTTCTCGGCTAATAACATCCTGAACTCGGATGTAGCGCAGATTGGTGACAACTTCACGGCTTACCTGGGCAAGCACAACGTAACGGTGGGTACTTACAATGAGTACTACAAGTTCAAAAACGGCTTTGCGCCTAACTACTACGGCAACTACTCCTTCAACTCGCTGGAGGACTTCTATGCTTCGGCAGGTTATAACTATGACCGTGCTACCGGCAAATACACGCCTCTCGGAGCTGATCAGTCGCGCCAGGGCCCAGCCCGCTACAACCTGCAGTACTCGGCTCTGCCGGGTGGAGAGTTCCCCTTCGCGGAAATTACTGCTGCTCAGTTGGGACTGTATGCCCAGGACGAATGGTCTCCGCTCAACAACCTGAAAGTAACGTACGGCATCCGTGCTGACCTTCCTTTCCTGACCTCTGACCTGCAGCAGAACACAAATGCGGCTGCTTTGACCTTCCGCGACGGTGTGAAAATCAACACCGGCGAAGTACCGAAGAAGCGCGTACTGCTCTCACCCCGCGTTGGTTTCAACTGGGACGTGAACGGCGACAGCAAAACCCAGCTGCGTGGTGGTACCGGTATCTTCACCGGCCGCGTACCGTTTGTTTGGCTGTCTAACCAAGCCAGCAACAACGGCGTGCAGTTTGGCTCCTATACCCTGACCGGTTCTAACACTATTAACCCTACCACGGTTACCGCTACCAACCCTGATGGCACGCCGTCTTACTTCGATCCAAACGAAAAGGCTTATGTGCCGCAGAACGCAACGGCTAACACCGCTTACAACCTGGCCGTAACGGATACAGATTTCAAATTCCCGCAGGTATGGCGTACCAACATGGCTGTTGACCAGGAACTCCCTGGCGGCATCATTGGTACCCTGGAAGCCTTCTATACCCGCGACCTGAACGCCGTATACCACCAGAACGTGAACCTGCCCGGCAGCGAGAGTGCTCCTTTCGCTCGTGCAAATGGTGCAGACAACCGTCCGATCTTCTACACCTTCGGTGCTGTAGGTAGCAACGGCCTAGCGGCTTCTACCCGCAACTTCCAGATCTATGGTCCGGTGCCTTCCAGCCAGGGAGGAAACACCGCTGCTCGCCCGAACATCAGCGACGCCATTGTGATGAAGAACACCAACAAGGGTTATTCATACGCCGTAACGGCCCAGCTGCAGAAAGCCTTCACCGGCGGTTTGTACCTGAGCGCTGCCTATACCTACTCCGACGCCCGTTCGGTAAACGATGGTGGTTCTATTGCCCAGTCTATCTGGCGTGACCGTTCCATCTCTGGCGACCCGAACGCCGAAGCATTAAGTTACTCAAACTTCCTGCAGCAGCACCGCGTTATCGGTTCGCTGTCGTACCGCAAGGAGTACCTGGGCCACCTGGGTACTACGCTCTCCATGTTCTTTGAAGCTGCTCCGGCCGGTCGTTTCTCGTATGTGTACTCCGGTGACATGAACGGTGACAACCAGACGTCGAATGACCTGATGTACATTCCTCGTAACCAGAGCGAAATCAACCTGCGTGATCAGAACTTCTTCGCCAATACGCCACAAGCGTATACTTACACGGCTGCTCAGCAGTGGGCTGACCTGGACTACTACATCAAGCAGGACAAGTACCTGAGCCAGAACCGTGGCGAGTATGCCGAGCGTAACGGTGGCGTTCGTCCGTGGCAGAACCGCCTCGACGTGCGTCTGTTGCAGGACATCTTCACCGACCTGGGTGAGAACCGCAACACGCTGCAGTTGAGCATTGATATCTTCAACGTGGGTAACCTGTTGAACAGCGACTGGGGTACTTTCCAGCAGACGAACCGCACTAACCCGCTGACGTTTGCCGGCTACAACGGTCAGGGTCAGCCCGTATTTGAGTACGGTTACCTCACGCGCCCATCTACCTCAACGGTAAATGGTGTTACTTCGGTAAACGCTGGCGTGCCTCTGTCCCGCACCTTCCGCAACGATACCGGTGGTCTCGGTTCGCGCTGGCAGGGTCAGGTTGGCCTGCGCTACATCTTCAACTAAGTCAACCGCTTAGTTAGCCAAAAGAGGGCGGAGAGATTTCTCCGCCCTCTTTTTTTATAAAAAATGTGGCTCAGCGCTTGCAGATTCAGATATCGGCTGTACTTTTGTCCCACCAAACGCTTCACGGCGGCTGGTATTTGAAATAAGGGGGATTAGCTCAGCTGGCTAGAGCGCTTGCATGGCATGCAAGAGGTCATCGGTTCGACTCCGATATTCTCCACTTTTCTTTAAAAGCCTGACTGTACCAGTCAGGCTTTTTTTATGCCCTATGCTCATTCGTTTTAACAACGGTCTATACTCAACAAAAAAGCCCGGCAGTCTGCAGGGCTTTTTTTGTTGGTGAACCAGGAAAGAGGAAGGCCCGCAAAATGCCAGCCTTCCCCACACCCCACTCTGGCTTTATCAGAGGAGGGCAAGGGTATAGTTTAGACGAACAACCCTTCTACCGACAGATACCGCTCGCCGGTATCGTAGCAGAAGGTGAGCACGCGGCCGCCCTGGGGAACCTCATCCAGCTTTTTAGCTACGGCCGCCAGAGAAGCCCCGGAAGACACCCCGATGAAGATGCCTTCTTCGCGGGCGGCGCGCCGGGCCATTTCATAGGCTTCCTGCTGGCTGATCTGGATGGTACCATCCAGCACTTCCGTGTGCAGGTTGCCGGGAATGAAGCCCGCCCCAATGCCCTGCAGCGGGTGCGGACCGGGAGCGCCGCCGCTGATGACCGGTGACAGCTCCGGCTCTACCGCAAACACTTTCAGATTGGGGAATTTAGGCTTCAGCACTTCGGCCACGCCGGTGAGGTGGCCGCCAGTGCCTACCCCCGTAATATAGTAGTCGAAGCCCTCGGGAGCGTCGCGCATAATTTCGGCGGCGGTGGTTTCGCTATGCACCTTCACGTTGGCCGGGTTATCAAACTGCATGGGCATCCAGGTGCCGGGCGTGCTCTTTACAATTTCCTGGGCGCGCTCAATAGCCCCTTTGGTGCCTTTCTCGCGCGGCGTCAGCTCCAGTTCCGCTCCGTAGGCAGCCATCAGTCGGCGGCGCTCAATGGACATGGACTCGGGCATCACAATGATAATTTTGTAGCCCTTCACGGCGGCTACCATGGCCAGTCCCACGCCGGTATTGCCGGAGGTGGGCTCTACAATGGTCATGTCCGGGGTGAGGGTACCATCTTGCTCGGCCTGTTCTACCATGGCCAGCGCAATCCGGTCTTTGATGCTGCCGCCGGGGTTGGCCCGTTCCAGCTTCATCCAGACTTCTACATCGGGGCGGTGCGCAAACAGGCGGTTGAGGCGCAACAGCGGGGTGTTGCCAATGGTATCCAGAATGGTGTTGACTTTCATGAGGAAAACTTAGGTGTTACTGATGTCAGATATTAGAATTAATAGGAAGCGACGGAACTACTGGCGCGGCAATAAGGCCAGGACGGCTCAGATAGAAAACGTGAAGTCGGCAGTAGGGTCCTCGGTGCGGGTGACGTGTATCTGGGCCCGGTGGTATACCCGGGAGTGGGAAGGCACGCTCTCCGTCAGCCAGACATTGCCCCCAATAATGCTGTGGCTGCCTACTACGGTGCTGCCGCCCAGAATGGTGGCACCGGCATAAATCACCACGTAATCTTCAATGGTGGGGTGGCGCTTAATGTTGGCCAGCTCTTTCGTGACGCTGAGGGCCCCCAGCGTGACGCCCTGGAATATTTTCACGTGCGTCCCAATCACGGCGGTTTCCCCGATAACGAGGCCGGTTCCGTGGTCGATGCAGAACGAGGAGCCAATCTGCGCTCCAGGATGAATATCAATACCGGTACGGGCGTGCGCATACTCACTGAGCATGCGTGGCAGCAGAGGAATTTTCAGCTGATACAGCGCATGCGCCAGCCGGTAAAGAGCAATGGCATAGAACCCCGGATAGGTGCGCACTACTTCTGTCTGCCCCTGCGCGGCCGGATCGGCCGCCACAATGGCGGCCGCATCCAATAGGAGCAGCTGGTGCAGGGCGGGCAGGCGGCTAAATAAGTGCGTGGCGGTTTCATCGGCCAGGGCAGGCTCCATGGGCAGCGCCGTCAGGATAGCTGCCAGGTGCTCCTGCAGCTTCTGCAGCGTGGCGGCAATAGCCTCTTCCGTGGGCAAAGGGTGCTCGGTACGCTCCGGGAACAGGACGTTCATCACTTGCTCGGCCAGGTGGCACAAGGCCTCGCCCGGCACCGGGGCCGCTACCTGCTGATGGGCATGAGCCAGCGTACGAATAAAGGTAGGATCCATAGGTGAGTGTAGCTAAGCAGGCCTCCTTATACGAGGGCGCTCAGGACTGAGCGTACATAACCCCGGCGGAACGGGAAGGTTTGGCGCAGGGTAACCGCACGGCTCAGCGGCGCGTTAGCAGGAAATATAAGATCTGTTCTTTCATTTTTACTCTAGCTGTTCCCTTTATGTCTGACACGACCATCACCAAAGTTGATTCTGCCTACTCGCCCAAGGGCCACGATGGCGAAAAATATCTGGCTTCCGGTATCCATATGGCCATGCGCCTCTGGGAAAACGAGCAGCCGGCAGCGGCGAAAAAGCCCGCCGCCCGCCCCTATGAAACGGTAGGCTACGTTATTAGTGGGCGCGCTGAGCTGCACCTGGCCGGGCAAATGGTGCTACTGGAGCCCGGCAACTCCTGGGTAGTACCCAAGGGTGCCGAGCACAGTTACAAAATACTGGAGCCCTTCACGGCCGTAGAAACCACCTCGCCCCCTGCCCACGTGCATGGGCGTGAGGACAAATAATTTGCCGCCTGCCTAACTGAAACTGCCCGGTCCGTAAATACGGGCCGGGCAGTTTCGGTTATACAGATAAAAAGAATTTCCTTATCAGCGCAGGCTCAGCACTACGCGCAGGCCGGTGGCATCCAGGCTTTGCCAAGGGGTGGCCGATACGTGCCCGATAGAGCGGCCGATAGGCTTGCGGCCCCAGCGGTTGCGGTGCGTGAGGTAGCCCAGGTGCGCCGAGAGAATGCCAATGCCGGCCCCTGCTACCACGTCGCTCTGCCAGTGGCGGTTGTTGAGCATGCGCAGGGCTGCTACGCTGGTGGCCAGCGTATAGGCCCCTACCCCATACCACTGACTTTTATCCCGAAACTCGGTATGCACAATGCTGGCCGCCAGAAAGGCCTGGGCCGTATGGCCCGAGGGAAAGGAGTGCATATTGGAGTCATCGGGACGGCGGATGTTCGTGGTGTATTTCAGGGCCATAACCGCCGCCCCGAAAATCAACTCGGACTTGACAATCACCAACGCCATGTTCAGGCGGTCGTTGTGCGACTCTACGCCGGCCAGCGTGGTAGCGGCCAGCTCCAGATAGGGCGTCAGCACCAGGTAATCATCCACTTTCGTATGGAAGTTGGGGAAATGGCGGTGCAGGTCGCGCTGAGCATCGTAGCTGCTGTAAATGCCGTTGCCGTTGATGGTGCTAAGACCATACCCGATGAGCAGCACCGGAATAGCCGTGGCCCGCACTGCCTTGGTCTGATACCAGCGTTTTGCCTGGCCCGGCACTTCATACTTATGCACCGTGTCGGCCGGGGCCGGGGTTTGGGCCTGGAGCGGCGAAGCGGCAACACTAAGCCACAGCCAGACCAGCAGCGCAGTTAGGTTGCGCCTACGGGCAGCAGGTAACAAGGCAAATCGGCTCATTACGGTAACAGTTCGATACGGTCAATACTATCGCCTATTTCCAGCTGGCTGACTACCTCCATTCCCTTTTCTACCTGCGCAAAAATGGTGTAGCGGCCATCCAGGTGCGGCGTAGGAGAATGGGTGATAAACCATTGGCAGCTTTCCGTGTCTTTCCCGGCCGAGGCCAGGCCTACGGCTCCTTCGCCATAACGCAGGTCGGCAAACTCGGAGCGTAGATTGTAATCAGAGCTGCCCCAGCCGTCGCCGCGCGGGCAGCCGCCCTGCACCACAAAGTTGGGCACCATGCGGTGGAAGTTTTTCTGATTGTAGAACCCGGCTTTTACCAGCTGCACAAAGCTGGCCACTGACCCAGGCGCCTGCTCTACCAGCAGCAGCAGCGTAACGGGACCTTTGCTGGTATGCACCACCGCTTTCTGCCCCGCCGGAATAGTTTGCACTAAGGCCCAGTCAATAGGGTGCGTGGCGGCTTTGGCAATGGGCTGAGCCGTGGGCTTCTTTTTCTCCAGATAATCGATGGTGAGCTGTATGGACTGCCAGGCTTCCAGGTCGCGGGGCAAAACCAGGCGGCCCTGCGCCTCCCGCAGGAAAGCAGCACCGGGCAGCTCATTGCCTGAAGCCAGCTTAGGGTCCCGGATAGCCTCGGCGGCCGTGCCCATCATGGCCACATCCCCGCTGCTGATGGCGCGCTTTAGGGCCCGCGCAAAAGCAGGGCGCTGCGCCGCCGGGAAAGCCGGCTGGTGGCGCAGGGCTACCAACGCCTCGATGCCATAAGTGCCCAGCACTACGGGCTGGCCGGGGGCAAAGGTGGCCTGCTCTACAAATGCATACGCCGCCGGGTCTTCGCTTAAGGCTTTCAACAAATATCCTTTCTCATACACGGAGCTGGCCGCGGCAAACCGCTGCTCAATGGCCTGGCGGATATCGGCGCGGTTGGTCCCTTCCTGCCGGAGGGCCGCGGCCAGCAGCGTGGCCCGAACCCGCCAGGGCGCAGTTTTATTGGCTTTATCAAGAAATAAAGAGCCGGGTTCCCCGGTGGCATTGGCCAGAAAAAATTCGGCCGCTACCAGGGCTACCTGTTCTTCCTTATCGGCCAGGGCATCCCAGGCCGCTTCCTTTACGGGGCTGTACATGGCTTTCGTCATGGCGCGCAGCGCGCTTAACCGTACCCGGTAGTCTTTGTCGCGGCGGGCCAGCACGGCCAGCGTGGGCGCCACCTCAGGGGCGGTTACTTTGCCCAGGGCCAGTGTAGCCGCCGCCCGCACAGCATAGTCAGGGTCGGTTTGGCAGGCTTTGGTGATCTGGGCGGCAAAGGGCGTGAGGTTGAGGTTGCGGATGCGGGCAAGCGTATTGGCCGCGGCCAGGCGGGCCCGGTACGGCGTGGGCATGGCCAGCAGCTGGACCACGCGCGTTACGGCGGCCTCGGAAGTAATACCGCGCAGTGCGGCCCGGTATAAGCCCCACGCCTGCCCTACCTGGGCGCTGGTATCCTGCAGAAGCGGGGCCGGCAGCCGAACCAGGGTTTCAAACGAAGCCCGGGAAGTACTGCGGCCCAGCGCCTCCAGCGCGTAGCGCCGCACGGCGCGGTCGGGCTCCGAAGTGATACGCGCTGAAAGGGCCGCGGCGCCGGCAGTTGTATCAGCGGTTTGCCCGAGCGCAAAGGCAGCCATGCGCCGCACCGAGGCATCGGGGTCAGCAGCCAACAATTGAGCCAGCGCGGGCACGGCGGCGGGGTCCTGCACCGAGGCGAAAGCCAGGGCGGCCTCACGACGGTACGCGGCCTCGGGGCTACTCAAGAAAGGCAGCAGGGCGCTGGTACTGCGCTCATCCTGGGCAGTGGCTATCTGCCGCAGGGTAGCATCGGCGTACTTGTTGGGCGGGCCAACGGGCGCCGTAACGGATGGGCTGGAAACCGGAACACGGGGGGCACAGGCAGCCAGGCCCAGGAGGAGCGCCGCAGTGAAAGCAGCCCGGGGAGAGCAAGGGAGGAGTTGCATACGCAGCCAAAGTAGCCAAATTCCCGGGAGCCCGCCAGTCCTGCCATGGCTTCGGCGTGGTTTTAGCTGAGCAGTAACAATTCCGGTTCGCTCCTTACCTTCGCCCCCTATGAACTCTCTCCTACTCCGTCGTTGTGGGCTGCCTGCCCTGGGTCTGCTCCTGGCTGTTGCCTCCTGTACTGCTCCACGCTCTGTTATCCACTCGGGCAAGGTTACGCCCCGGGGACAGTTCAAAGTAGGGGGCGATGTTATTTTTAACGTAGGCACCAAAACCCTGAGTGAGTTGGGCAATGCGGTGAAGGACGAAGCCGCCGCCGCCGCCAATAAAGACACCGTTAACTACAATAAGCGGATAGAGCGGGTGCAAACGGCCGCTTTGGCCTACGTGCTGGACCCCATTCAGCCAAACTCTGACCTGTACCTGCGCTACGGCCTGGTGGACCGCGTGGATGTAGGCTATAAATATGCTTTCGGCACGCACGTGTTCGATGCCATGTATCAGTTCCTGGGGCCTACGGGCACTCCGGAAAGTCCCGGGGGGGCCGCCGGGGCCACCTACGGCAGCATTGGCCTGCAGTACGCCACGCAACGGGCTAAACTGCCCAATGTGCCTTTTTTGGATGACGTTACCTCGTTTCTGAATTTCCGGGCTACCCGCCACGACCTGATGATTCCGCTGGTTTTCAGCCGCTCCCTGGGGCCGGAAGAGGAAATTGGCGCCCTGTCTTATGGCGTGGTTTATAACCACACTTTCCTGCGCTATGGTTTTGAGCCGGAGAAGCTATATCTGCCGGGCAGCAGCAACCGTATTCCCGGCCTGGTGCAGCGCAACAACTTTGCCTCTTTCGGCATGTTCGTCAACGGCAAATTTGGCTTCCGTTATGCCTACGTCCTGCCAGCGCTAGCCGTTTTCTATCAGAATTACGGCACCTATGAGCTCCTGAACGGTGCGTCTACCAAGATGAAAGGCATGACGTTTATTCCTTCCCTGGGGCTGCAGTTCCGGGTTCCGACGGGGCGGCGCTAAAGCCGATGGGTTTACTTCTCGTGGTTGATATAGCCTTTGGTAAAGACCCGGTATTCATCAAAAATGGAGCGCACGGAGCGGCGCAACACGGTTACTCCCTGTGTGCCGGCCGGCACCGTTACGCCGCTGGCATAGCCATTCCAGATGGCCCGGTTGGTGCGGTTATCTATCAGAGTAATGAGTAGGGTGCCTTCCCGCAGCATCAAACGCAGGGGCTGGTAGGCCTCCCGCTGGCTGAAGGGCGTATTTTCTGTCTCAACTTGCCCCCATGATATCCAGGAAGTAAGGGTTGGCTGGGCAAAGCCGCGAAACCGCAAATCCCCCTCATATACATTGAAGTTCACCAGTAAATCGGGGCGGCGTTCTGCCTGCTGGTAGCCCTGCTGACGCAGGCGGGTACGGATGGCATCGCGCAGAATTTGCCCTAGTTTGCTGGTGTCGGCGGCTAGCCCGTCGCCTGAAACGAAGGAGAAGGTGCGATAGTGGCGAAAGTCGGCCTTGTAACTATAATCTGATTCAATCTGGGCTTCATAGGCGGTGAAGCAGCCCGTGAGGGAAAGCCCCAGGGCAACCAGTAGCGTGGCTGATGGTTTCATAGGCTTATCGTAAAATATGTTCTATTAAGATACAGATCTTACCGCAGCTTAGCTACTGATAATTAGAGCACAAACTACTCTCCTCCCGAAATGTTTTGGCCTTGCTGCCCGGCTATTTTTACTACCGGTAACCGGCGGCCTGCAGCTGAAACAGCTCGGCGTAGCGCCCACCTTTTGCCAGCAGCTCCGCATGTGAGCCGATTTCCACAAACTGCCCGTTCTCAATGACCAGAATACGGTTGGCCATGCGTACGGTGCTGAAGCGGTGACTGATGAGGATGGCGGTTTTGCCTTTGGTCAGGTCGGCGAAGCGCTGGAATACCTCGTGCTCGGCGCGGGCATCCAGGGCAGCAGTGGGCTCGTCCAGAATCAGCAGCTGCGCATCGCGCATGTAGGCGCGGCCCAGCGCTATTTTCTGCCACTCGCCCCCGCTTAGGTCTACCCCTTTGGAAAAGCGGCGGCCTATTATTTGGTTGTAGCCCTCGGGCAACTTGCGCACCACGGAATCGGCGAGGCTTTGGGCGGCGGCCTGCTCAATGCGGGGCTGGTTGTCTTTTTCGTCGATGCGGCCCACGGCCAGGTTCTGGCCCGCGGATAGCTGGAACCGGACAAAATCCTGGAAGATGACGCCAATTTCCTGGCGCAGCTCGGCGGGGTCGTACTCGCGCAGGTCGTAGCCATCCAGCAGAATGCGGCCTTCGGTGGGGTCGTAGAGGCGGGCGAGCAACTTTACCAGCGTGGTTTTGCCGGCACCATTCTCCCCCACCAGCGCCAGCTTTTCGCCGGCCTGCAGCGTGAAGTTAAGGTGGCGCAGGGCCCAGCCGGCGGCGTTGCGGTACTTGAACCCCACATTCTCAAATGTGAAGCCCTGCTGAATTGGCTGCGGGAAGGGCCGTACGGGCCGGGCTTCGTCGCGCACAATGCGGGGCTGAAGATGAAAGAAGTCGAAAAAGTCCTGCAGGTATAAGGCACCTTCAGCTACCGAGCTGAAGCGACTGAGAATTCCTTCCAGCAAGCCCCGCATGCGGGCAAACGAGCCGGCCAGAAAGGTAAGCTGACCTATGCTGATGGCGCCCTTTACTGCTTGGCTGATGATGAAAACATAAGCTGCGTAGTAGCCTGCCGCCCCTACGGCCGCAAAAAAAGCGCCCCACCCCGCCCGGCGCAGGGCCAGTACTTTGTTCTTCTGGTAAAACTCATCGGAAAGCAGCCGAAACCGCTCAATGAGAAAGCCCGACAGCCCGAAGATCTTGACTTCCTTGGCCGTTTCATCGGAAGCCCCGGTCTGGCGCAGGTAGTCCAACTCCCGCCGCTCGGGCGTCCAGGAATGCACCAGCGAGTAGCTGCGCTCGTTAAAGTGCGACTCGCCAAGAAAAGCGGGAATTACGGCTATCAGCAAAAGCAGCAGCAGCCAGGGGTTGAAGGCGGCCAGGCCCACGGCCAGAAACAGCATGGTAATGGTATCCTGAGCCTGGGCCAGCACCTGCGACATCAGCACGGTGCGGGACAAGGTTTGGCGGCGGGCGCGCTCCAGCTTATCGTAGAAGGTGCTGTCTTCAAACTGGTCCAGGTCCAGCTCGGCGGCATGCTCCATCAGCCGCACCGAGGAGCGGTTGGCAAACAGGTCGCCCAGCAGCGAATCCAGCAGCGCCACGGCGCGGCCAAGGGCATCAGAAAGCACCGCCAGCCCAAACTCCAGCGCCAGCAGGCTTATAACGGGCATGAGCATACGCTCGGCGGCGGGCAGGCGGTTGAGGCTGATTACCGCATCCAGAATCAGCTGACCCACATAGAGCATGGCCAGCGGCAGGGCCGCGCGCATCAGGCGCAGGACCATATTACCGAGCGTGAGCGAAGGGCTGGTTTCCCAGATGAGGCGCAGAAAAGCTGGCAGGTGCCGGAGCGCCGATACCCGCTCTCGCACGGTGAGCGTGGGCTTGCCATCCGGCCGGGGGCGTTGGGCCGATATAGACTTAAGAAAGGAGGAATACCAGGACATAAGCTGCGGCTATGGCACACTTCGCGCCGAAGTAGCCCGCCGGCCTTTTTGGCAGAACGTACTACCGCCCGGCAGGTGCTACAACCACCAGAACACCGGATGGTTCCTGCTGATTTCGTAACCCC
This sequence comes from Hymenobacter sp. DG25A, assembly GCF_001280305.1. Classification (NCBI taxonomy): domain Bacteria; kingdom Pseudomonadati; phylum Bacteroidota; class Cytophagia; order Cytophagales; family Hymenobacteraceae; genus Hymenobacter; species Hymenobacter erythromyxa. The sequence goes on from NZ_CP012623.1 coordinate 2,468,273, forward strand.
TGCCGGGCGGCATACCCTATCGAAGCGTGAGTTAGTACGGTTTGGCTTCGTGGGCGGTAGCTTCGGCCTGCTCTACAGCCTGAGCGCTTTTGCTTTCATTAGCCTGTGTGGCGCCGGCCTGGTGCTGCCGGGCAGTGCGGATGCCTTCGGCCACGCGCCGGCCCCAGTCCGGGTCGCAGTTGGTGCAGAGCTCAATCATCTTGTCCTGCACTTTCTGATTGGCATCGGCTAGGGCGCCCACCATGTTATTGATGAGGTCGTCCCGCTCCCAGTCTTCGTGCAGACGGTACCGCTCGCCGGCCTGCTTGAAGTTATTCTGCCGGTCGATGGTTTCCCGAATCAGGCGGCCTTTGTACTCGGGCATGTGGTCAGGGGCGGTGCGAGGCGCTTCCTTGAGACCGTTCAAGCTGCTGGGCTCGTAGTTGATGTGCAGGTTCTGGCCGGGCGCGGAGTCCACGTGGTAGGCCATCTGGCCGTCGCGCTGGTTGGTGGCCACGTGCTTTTTGGGCGCGTTGATGGGCAGCTGCAGATAGTTGGTGCCCACGCGGTAGCGCTGCGTGTCGGAGTAGGAGAACGTGCGGCCCTGCAGCATCTTGTCGTCGGAGAAGTCGAGGCCATCCACCAGAACCCCGGTCCCGAACGCGGCCTGCTCTACCTCGGCAAAGTAGTTTTCGGGGTTGCGGTTCAGCGTCATCTTGCCCACGGGCAGGAAAGGAAACTGCTCCTGGGGCCAGATTTTGGTATCATCCAGCGGGTCGAAGTCCAGCTCCGGGTGCTCATCATCACTCATAATCTGCACACACAGCTCCCACTCCGGGAATTTTCCGGCTTTGATGTGGTCGAATAGGTCCTGGGTGGCGTGGTTGAAGTTCTTGGCCTGAATGGCTTCGGCCTCGGCCTGGGTCAGGTTTTTGATGCCCTGCAGCGGCTCCCAGTGGTATTTCACCAGCACTGCCTCGCCCTGGGCATTCACCCATTTATAAGTGTTTACGCCGGAGCCCTGCATTTGCCGGTAGTTGGCCGGAATGCCCCAGGGCGAGAACAGGAACGACACCATGTGCATGGCCTCCGGCGTGTTGCAGATGAAGTCGAAAATCCGTTCCCCGCTCTGGCGGTTGGTCACCGGGTCGGGCTTCTGGGAGTGAATCAGGTCCGGGAACTTCATGGCGTCGCGGATGAAGAACACCTTCAGGTTGTTGCCTACCAGGTCCCAGTTGCCATCTTCGGTGTAAAACTTCACGGCAAAGCCGCGGGGGTCGCGCAGGGTTTCCGGGGAGTGGCCACCGTGGCCCACGGTGCTGAATCGCACGAAAACAGGCGTCTGCTTGCCTTTAGTGTTGAACAGCTTGGCGCGGGTGTATTTCGCAATGGGCTCGTTGCCTACTTTGCCATAAGCTTCGAACACGCCGTGGGCCCCGGCGCCACGGGCGTGCACCACGCGCTCCGGCACCCGCTCCCGGTCGAAGTGGCTGATTTTTTCCAGGAACTGATAGTTTTCCAGCGTGGCCGGGCCGCGGTTGCCTACGGTACGCAGGTTTTGGTTATTGGTGAGGGGGTGGCCCTGGCGGGTGGTCAGCGTCTGGCCGGTTTCGCCCGGGGCCGTGCGCCGGTCCTGCGAGGAACCCGCACCCGTTACGCCCGTTCCGGTACCATCGGCGGGCGTGTGGCCGTTGCCGTTGCCGCCAGCGGTATTTTTTGGCTTTTTATCCATAACTCGTATCGTAAAATGATGATTGCTAATCTAAAATACCATTCCTAAAGGCAGCCTGTTTATAATACCGCCTATAAAATTTTGATCTTTATTAAGGCAGCCGGATATAGTGCGCTTTTGGTACTGCCGGGGTACTAGCTGTGGTGCCTACCTTTACGGCAATGCCGCTTCCTGTTAGCTCCTCCCGCGTCTATACCATCGGCTTCTGGCTGATGGCTCTATCGTCGTTTCTGTTTTTCCTGAGCTTTAACATGCTCGTGCCCGAGCTGCCCGACCACCTTACCCGGATGGGCGGCGCTGACTACAAGGGCTTTATTATTGCGCTGTTCACCCTCACGGCGGGGCTTTCCAGACCCTTTAGCGGTAAGCTGGCTGATACAGTGGGCCGCATTCCGGTGATGGTGTTCGGCTCACTGGTTTGCTTTGTCTGCGGCTTCTTTTACCCCTGGGCCACTACGGTGGCAGGCTTCCTGTTTCTACGGCTGATCCATGGCTTCAGTACCGGCTTCAAGCCTACCGGCACGGCCGCCTTCATAGCGGATATTGTCCCGCTCAACCGGCGCGGCGAAGCGATGGGCCTGCTGGGCGTGGCCGGCTCCCTGGGCATGGCGGCCGGGCCGGCGCTGGGCAGTCTGCTCACACAATGGTTTTCGCTGAACACCATGTTCTACTGTTCCTCCGGGGCGGCGCTGCTATCCTTGCTGGTACAGGGCACCCTAACGGAAACTTTGCCCCAGGATCAGCGGGAGCGGTTTAGCTGGGGCCTGCTCCGGTTAAACTGGCGGGAGATACTAGAGCCCCGCGTGCTGGCCCCTTCCCTGGTTACGCTGCTGTGCCTGTTCCCCTACGGCGTCATTCTCACAGTAGTGCCCGACCAGAGTCAGCTCATGGGCACCAGCAACAAAGGCTTGTTTTTCACCTGCTACACGCTGGCCTCGCTGGTGGTGCGGCTGGTGGCCGGCCGCGCTTCCGACCGCTACGGGCGGGTGCCGGTGCTGCGTGCTTCCACGGCCCTCATGTTGGTGGCGCTGCTGGTGCTGGCCGGGGCCCATTCCCTGGTTACCTTTCTGCTAGCCGCGGTGCTCTTTGGGTTGGCCGCCGGCGTAAACTCCCCTACCCTGTACGCCTGGACTATAGATCTGAGCCACCCCGAGCGGCGCGGCCGGGCCGTAGCCACCATGTACATTGCGCTGGAAGCCGGCATTGGCATGGGCGCTCTGCTGGCCGGCTGGCTTTATGGCAACGTAGCCGCCCATCTACCCTACGTGCACGGGGTAAGTGCCGGGCTCACGCTGGTGGCCCTGATTTACCTGTTTGTTGGAGTGAGGGCGCGCCCTACGGTATAAATACGTTTTTGTTTAGGTTTCAAGAAATTATTTTTAACACCTGGCACCTCAGGGTATAATACAACTACCTGAATTCTGTACATTTGATTAAGCATATCCCATATGCACCGGCAAATTGGTTAGCCGGAATAATATGTGCCCTAGAAGGCTGCTATATCACTCTCTTAATCTCTATTACTTGTGTTGAATACTTTACGAATCAGGCAGCGCATGCTGTTGCTGGCCGTAGTTTGTTGCGGCTTTGCGAGCCAGGCACTAGCCCAGGCAGATCCTATTAAGTTTGGCAAAGTCAGCGTAGCTGATTTCACGCCGCTAGCGGCCGATTCTGCCGCCCCGGCAGTGGTGCTTTGTGATTTTGGCGTGTCAAAAGTAGTTGGGGGCGACGATGGTTTTCGCCTAAACTTTGAACGCACTACCCGCATCCTGATTCGTCGCAAAGCCGGGTATGACTGGGCTACCGTGGAGGTGCCCCTGTATCATCATGATGAGCGCACGGAACGCATTAAAACGTTGAAAGGCACCACCTATAATCTGGAAGGCGGTAAACTCATTGCCACCAAAATGGGCTCAGAGAGCATCTTCCAGGACAAGGTAGATAAGGAGCATAACAGCTGTCGGTTCACGCTGCCGAATGTGAAGGAAGGCTCCATAATTGAGTTTACCTACACGGTAAGTTCGGACTTTCTCTTCAATCTACAGGACTGGCAGTTTCAGCATACCATACCCGTGCGCTGGAGTGAATACCGCACCTTAATTCCGGCTTACTTCCGCTATAAGCAGATAACTCGTGGCTACCTGCCCTTCGCAGTTCAAGAGGAGAAAGTAGTACCCTATAGCACGCAAATCTCTTATAGTGTGAATTCAGTGGCTCCAAAGCAGGAAACCACTATTTCCAACAATGCGCTAAGCAGCCGGTGGGTTATGCAAAATGTTCCTGCTTTGAACGAGGAGCCTTTCATCACCACGACCCGGGATTATTTTTCTTCTATTGAGTTTGAGCTGGCCGTAATTCAGTATTACAATCAACCCCCGCAGGACGTAGCAAATACCTGGGAAAAGATTACTGAGGATTTATTGAAGCAGGAGCATTTTGGCCAGGACCTGCATCGTGCTACCCCTTTGGCACCCGCTATGGCCGAGTTGCCGGCCCGCTACCCTGAGGCATTGGCCCGCGCTGCTGCCGTGCTAGCCCAAGTGCAGCAGGCAGTAAAGTACAATGGTCAGGAGCGGATATATACCGAAGGCACTCTGAAACAGGCAGTACAAAAGGGTCAGGGCAATTCGGCGGCTGTAAACCTGCTATTGGTACAGGCACTGCGTGAGGCGGGTCTTAATGCTACTCCCCTGATTCTCAGTACCCGCTCGCATGGGCAGGTACTGCTGGATATGCCGGTTCTCAATCACTTCAACTACGTGGTAGCGCACATGCGCCTGTCCGATGGGAAAGAGTACCTGCTAGATGCCACCGATCCGCTGTTGCCGGTTGGCATGCTCCCGGTGCGGTGTCTGAACGGACAAGGCCGCCTGATTACGGATATACCGGCCCAAAGCCGCTGGGTTTCTTTATCGCCTGTTCAACGGCACTCCACCTACAGCAATGCCAGCATTACCCTGGCCCCCGATGGCGCCCTGCATGGCAAGGGCCACTGGGAGTGGAGCGGCTATGCGGGTTTGGAAGCCCGTACCGCCGGCACTGCCGACCTGGTCCGCACTGTCCGCCAGCAGCTTGGCGAGGAAACCTCAGGCCCCGCTCCGGTGCTGCCAGCCGTCGCCGATGTCAGCAAGCCCCTGGCGCTGGACATGGCCATTCAGATTCCCAGAGGCGAAGGCGGGGCAGCAGGCACAATCTACCTTACTCCGATGAAACATTTCGGCCTGACGAGCAACCCGCTCCGGGCTGATAGCCGCTATTTCCCGGTGGATTTCGGCATGGGCCACGACGGGGTACACCTCATCACTATGACTCTGCCTAAGGGCTACACCGTGGTGGAGCTACCTAAATCCCAGGCGCTTACCCTACCCAATGGGGGCGGCCAGTTTCACTATTCCTGCCAGCAACAGGGCAATACCATTACCATAGCCAGCCGGCTAAGCCTGCTCAAAACCCAGTACCCAGCCGCTGAATACAGTGCATTGCGGGAGCTGTACGACCGGGTAGCGGCCAAGCACGCCGAGCCCCTGGTACTCAGCAAAGCGCCCGGCACGCAGCCATAGCCACTTTTTTAACTGCCTTTTCCGGATAATCTTCTCCTTATTCTCTCCCTATGATATCACGCGTACTCTTATCCTGTGGCCTGACAGCTGGCTTGGTCCTAGCCGGTCTTTCTCAAGCTCAAGCTCAGGCCGATCCTATTAAGTTTGGCAAGCTGGACCCCAAGGACTTCGACGCCAAAAACTTTGTGGCGGACAGTGGCTCCGAAGCTGTTATTCTGTGTGATTTCGGCCGTTCCCGGATTGATTACCAGCAGGAAGGCTTCCGGGTAGTATTCGACCGGATTACCCGCATCAAAATCCTGAAAAAATCAGGCTACGACTGGGCTACCGTGCGCATTCCGCTGTACAAGAAAAACTCGGGTGAAGAGAAGGTCACCTCCCTGAAGGGTATGACCTATAATATGGTAAACGGGGAAATTGTCAAGGAAAAGCTTGAATCAACCGGCATTTTTACTGAGCAGGTAGATGTCAATCATTCGGCCCGCAAATTCACCCTGCCCAATGTGAAGGAAGGCTCCGTGATTGAATACGCCTACACGGTTTCCTCTGATTTCGTGTACAACTTCCAGGATTGGGAGTTCCAACATACTATTCCCGTGCGCTGGAGCGAGTACCGCGCCAACATTCCGGAGTATTTTGACTACAAGATGCTGATGCAGGGCTACGAGCCTCTGGAGGTGAGTGAACATCCTATGTCTACGGGGCAGCTGAATATTCGCTGGTCCAGTGAGATTACGCCTGGGGCACGTGGTGGCCGGGAGTCAGGCGGCTCGGCTACCCTCACGCCCCAGGTGACCAATCACCGGTGGGCTATGAAAAACGTGCCCGCCTTCCGCGACGAGCCGTACATGACGACCCGACAGGACTATGTAGCCCGCATCGATTTTGAGCTGGCCGGCACCAAAATGCCCGAGCAGCCATACGAAGTAAAGTTGGGCACGTGGGTAAGCGTGGGCAATGAACTAATGGGCAACGAGAACTTCGGGCTGCAGCTAAACCGCACTGGCTTTCTGAAAGCCGAAGTAGCAGCCATTGTAGCCAAATACCCTGACCTTGCCGAACGGGCCGCCGCCATCGTTAGCCTCGCAAAACAGAGCATTGGCTTTGATGGTAACGACCAGCTTACCAGCAACAACGGCATCCGCAAGGCCTTTGAGCAGCACCGCGGCAGCTCAGCCGATGTAAACCTGCTGCTGATTGGTTTACTGCGCGATGCAGGCCTGACTACTACCCCCGTTATTCTCAGTACCCGAGACCATGGTCGCGTAGATGAAAATGTACCCATAGTTAACCGATTTAACTATGTGCTGGCGCACGTAGCACTGCCTGAGAACAAAGAGCTTCTGCTGGATGCCACCGAGCCCCTGGCTGCCGTGGGCATGCTGCCGGAGCGCTGCTTGAATACAATGGGCCGCCTGATTCCCGACAAGGCGGATCAAGGTCGCTGGATCGGGGTTACTTCTTCTCAACGCTACGTGCATTTTCAAATGGCCCAGCTGACCCTGGATGAGCGCGGCGGCCTTACCGGCAAAGTGCATGATGAGCATAGTGGCTATCAGGCCCTGCAGGCCCGCACCAAGCTGCACAAAGACGGAGAGAAGAAATATGTGGAGAATAACTACCTGAAGCACCAGGATGGATGGGAAATATCGAAGTACACGTTCCAGCAGAAAGACATGCTAAGCAAGCCGTTGGCGCTGGATATGGAAGTAAAAGTGGCCGGTGGCGAAACAGCCTCCTCTACCATCTACCTCAACCCCATGCGTTATTTCGGAGAAAACCGAAACCCCTTCCTGCTGGAAAACCGTCTTTTTCCGGTTGACTTTGGCGCCGCCCACGAAGAAACCCAGATGCTCACATTTACACTGCCGGCCGGCTACGAAGTAGAGGAGCTACCCAAAAGTGTGATGGTGAGTCTGCCTGATAATGGTGGTCGTTTTCAGTACAGCGTTACGCCTGGCCCCGCCGGCCTGCAAGTAGTCAGCCGCATTACTTTCAGCAAGCCTTCGTACTCAGCCGAGGAATATGCCCATTTGCGGGAGTTCTACAATCATATTGTGGCCAAGCATGCCGAGCAGATCGTGCTTAAAAAGAAATCCTGATATGCGGCACCTCTTTCTTTTGCTTGGCATGCTGGCCGTTTCCAGTGCTGCCTCAGCCGGGCCAAACCTGCGCTACCCGGTGGCCGCTATGCCGGCTGCCCTACGGGAAAATGCGCACGCCGTGATACGTCTGTATGAGCATACCTTCACGGTAAAATCAGCGAAGCAGGCGGTGAATACCCTGCGGTTTGCTATTACGGTGCTGGATGAACAGGGAGACGATTATGCTACGGATGTAGTAAACTACGACCGGTTCACTACCGTCAACTACCTACGCGGCACGGCTTATGATGCTAATGGCAAGGTGCTGCGCACGTTGCGCTCAGCTGATATTAAGGACGTCAGCCTGTCCGGCGGCGCTAACCTTTCGGATGATAACCGGGCACGGGTAGCGCAGTTGCAGCAAGGCAGCTATCCTTACACGGTAGAGTTTGAGGAGGAATATATTACCACCAACACGCTGTTCTACCCGGTGTGGCGGCCGCTGCTAAGCACGCATCTGGGAGTAGAACAATCCCATTTTCAGGTCCTGATGCCCGTTTCGCTGCCGGCCCTGCGTTACCGCGAGCTTAACCTGCCGGCCCATGTGCAAATCAAACATCAGACGGTGGGAAACCAGACGGTGCACGAGTGGAGCGTAGCGAACCTGCCAGCACTGGAGTTGGAAGCCTACAGCCTGCCCGCGCGGGAGTTGCTGCCTGCCGTTTACACAGCCCCTTCCCAGTTTGAAGTGCAGGGCCATGCCGGCGACTTATCTACTTGGGAAGGCCTGGGCAAATGGGAATACAAGCTAAACGAAGGCCGCAACGTGCTGCCGGAATCCGTAACTGCCCGCATGAAAGAGCTGGCCCAGCGCGTGCCCGATGTGCGGGAGCGTACCCGCCAGGTATACGAATACCTGCAGAGCAGTACCCGGTATATTTCCGTGCAGCTGGGTATTGGCGGCTGGCAGTCAGCACCAGCTACGGAGGTAGCTACCCGGGGTTACGGCGACTGCAAAGGCCTGTCCAACTACGGTATGGCGCTGCTGCAGGCGGCAGGCGTGCCCTCCTACTGCGCCCTGGCGGGCGCCGACCAGCCCGATATTCAGACGGACTTCCCCAGCAACCAGTTCAATCATATGATTCTATGTGTGCCCCTGGCCCAGGCCGGACGGCGCGATACGGTGTGGCTGGAGTGCACCAGCCAGACGGCGCCCTTCAACTATCTGGGCGACTTCACAGCAGGCCGCCACGTGCTGCTGCTCACGCCGGAGGGCGGCCGCCTGGTGCGCACCCCCGTGTACCAGGCCACCGACAACACCCAGTTTCGCCGGGCCGTGGTGCAGCTGGATGAGCAGGGCAACGCCAAAGCCACCGTACGCACCCGCAGCGCCGCGTTGCAGCAGGATGATCTGGCCACCTACATGCACAACCTGACACCCGAGGACCAGAAGAAACGGGCTTACGGCAGCATTGGCATTCCCAGCTTTACCATCAGCCGCTACAACTTGGCGGCAGCACCGGCAGCTCCGCTGCCGGCCATGGTAGAAACCCTGGAGCTGACCTTGCCCCGCTATGCCACTATCACCGGCAAGCGAGTATTTGTGGTTCCTAACCTGCTCAATCAGTCGGCGGCGCCGGAACCCCTGCTCGGGGAGCGGCAAACGGACATGTGGCAAAGCTTTGCGTTTGTGGATGTCGATACGGTGCACCTGCGCATGCCCAAAGGCCTGCAGCCCGAAACCATGCCGGCGCCCGTGCAGTTCACCTCCCGTTACGGCTCCTATTCGGCCCAAACGCAGGCCCTGCCCGATGGTACCATACAATACACTCGCCGCCTGCAGCTTAACCGCGGCCGTTATCCCAAAGCCGAGTATCCGGCTTACCTGGAGTTCCGGCGTAAAATCAGCAAAGCCGACAAATCAGCGTTGGTTTTGTTGAAGACGGACGTTTGAGTTCCAGCCATAATACTGGCTTACCGGCGGCCCGCTTCCTATGCAGGAAGCGGGCCGCTTGTCTATTATGATGGCGGGTGTTGCGGCTGATTACGTACTTTAAAGTCCTTTTTGCTTGATGGTGCCCCGTTTATGACGTTTTCCGTTGCCTGCTCCGCTCCACTTGGTTTTGCGCGGGCGCTTCTTTGTGCGCTCCTGCTGGGGCTGGGCTGCGTGATGCCGCCGCTGTCCCTGGCCCAGCAGGTGCTGTGGGCCGATGCGCCCCTGTCTCAGGCAGCCAGGCAGCACCCCGTTGCCAAAGGGCTGGGCCGCTACCGGGCGGTAGCTTTTCAGCTTATCAATCTTCAGCAAGCCCTACGCCCGGCACCTACGGCTGGCATAGCCAGGGCACGCGGCGGGGCCGACGTGGTTATTTCCCTGCCGCTGCCGGATGGTACTTCGGGCCGTTTTCGGATTGCAGCCGTGCCGGTGCTGCCATCGGCGCTGGCGGCCCGCTACCCGGAAATTGCTACCTACACAGGGCAGGGGCTGGATGATGTGACGGCCACCGCCCGCCTGGACCTGACGCCGGCGGGATTTCATGCGCAGATTTTATCCCTGGCCGGTACTACCTATATCGATCCGGCAGGACCGGGCTCTGCCGCCCATTTGGTATTCGACCGCACCGCCCTTCCCGGGCAGCCTACGGTCTGCTATGTTACGGCGCCGGCGCTGGCGGCTACCCAGATGCGTGGCCGCCCAAAATGGCTTACCTCGGGTGAGAAGCTCCGCACCTACCAACTGGCGGTGGCCTGTACGGGCGAATACACGCAGGCCAACGGGGGCACCCGGGCCGGGGCTCTGGCGGCCATTGTTACCTCCATTAACCGGGTTTCGGGCATTTATGAGCGGGAGCTGGCTATTCGGCTGACGTTGGTCCCGAAGGAAGACTCCATTATCTACCTCAACCCGGCCACTGACCCCTACACCAACCAAGTCGACGACAACACGCTCAACACCAACCAACGCACCATTGATCAGCGCATCGGCGAAGCCAACTATGATGTAGGACATCTTTTCACTACCAATGGCGGCGGGCTGGCCCTGCTGGGCGTGGTATGCCTGAATGGCGACAAGGCCAAGGGTATCACCGGCCTTTCTACCCCCACCGGCGACGCCTTCGATGTTGATTTTGTAGCCCACGAAATCGGGCATCAGTTTGGGGCCAACCATACCTTCAATGGCAATACCGGCAACTGCAGCGGCGCAAACCGCGAAGCGCAAACGGCCTACGAGCCCGGCAGCGGCAGTACCATTATGGCGTATGCCGGGATTTGTGCCCCGCAAAACCTGCAGCCCAACAGCGACCCTTATTTCCACACCATCAGCCTGGAGGAAATTATCGCCTACACCTCACAGGGAACCGGCAATTCCTGCGCCTCCGTAACCAGCACCGGCAACCACGCCCCCACGGCCAATGCCGGCATCCGCTACCTCATTCCGGTGAATACTCCTTTTACGCTCACCGGGGCCGGCACTGATCCGGATGGGGACGCGCTGACCTACAGCTGGGAACAGTTTAACCTGGGGCAGGATGGCTTCCCGGACCTGCCCAGCGGCGACGCACCTATTTTCCGGTCGTTTTTGCCTACTAGCAGCCCGGCCCGTACGTTTCCCCGCCTACCCGACATCCTGGCCAATCAGCATACTATTGGCGAGTTGCTTCCCTCCTACGAGCGACAACTGGTCTTCCGGCTTACGGTGCGCGACAACCGCGCCAGCGGGGGTGGTATTGCAACGGATACAGTGACCATTCCGGTGATTGGTACGGCCGGGCCGTTTAAAATAACCGAGCCCTCGGGCGCGCAGGTGTGGCTGGCGGGCTCGCCACAGTTCATCCGCTGGGATGTAGCCAACACCAATCTGGCCCCCATTCTGACTACTACCGTCAACATCCGGCTTTCTACAGACGGCGGGCAGACCTTTCCGGTGGTACTGGCCGCCAACACGCCCAATGATGGCCAGCAAACCATTACCCTGCCCGCCGCTACCAAAGCCACTACTACCGCCCGCATTAAAGTAGAGGCCGTTGGTAATGTGTATTTCGATATATCCGATGAGAGCCTGACCATTCAGGTACCCAGCGGCCCCACGTTTTCCCTCAGCCAAACTGAAAACGCCCCTACCGAGCTATACCTGTGCCCCGGCACCACCGGGCAGGCCAGCCTGACGGTGAGTCCGCTTAATGGCTTCAGTGGGACCGTTAATCTGGCCGCTACGCAACTGCCGCCTGGCGTTACGGTATCCTTCTATCCTGCGCAGCTCACCACTCCCGGCACAAGTGTTGTTACGCTGAACACGCCCCTCACGCTGGAATCGGGCAACTATTCGGTTACCATTGAAGCGACCAGCGGCACGCAAAAGCGGGTATATGTGCTGCGCTTCTCCGTGCGGCAGGCAGTAACGGCGGCCCCCACTTTGCGCACGCCGCGCACCAGCCCGCAGGGCACCTTGCCCCTGTTTGCCTGGTCCGGGGTGCCGCGGGCGCAGAGCTACGAGCTGCAGGTGGCCAATAATCCGGAGTTCACCAATCCCGAACTCAGCCTTAGCCTGCCTGATACGGCCTACGTGCCCCAAAATCCGCTCGCGGAGCAAACTACCTACTACTGGCGCGTGCGCGGGGTGGGTACCGAGTGCGGCCCCGGGCCTTATTCTGCGGTAGCTTCTTTTAAAACCGGCACTATGGCTTGTGTCAGTTATGCCAGCCTGGATGTGCCCAAGCCGATGCCGGCCACCGGGGCCGCCAGCATTACCTCCGTTATCCGGGTTTCTACCGATGAGCTGATTGCTGATGTGAACGTGCGCGACCTGCGGATTTCGTACCCAAACCTGGGCGACCTGACCGTGGAGCTAACCGCTCCTTCCGGCCGCACAGTGCTGCTCACGGAGGCCCCCTGCCCCGGTAGCGCCAACCTGCACGCCAGCTTCGATGACCAAGCCACCAGTGCCATCAACTGCCCCTTGAATACCGGGCAAACGGTACGGCCCAGCACCCTGCTCGCGCGCCTGCAGGGCCAGCCCGCCCAGGGCGACTGGACCCTGACCATCCAAGCCCCGCAGGCACAAGAAGGCAACGCCCTGCTAGCCTGGACGCTGGAGCTCTGCACGGTGCAGGGCTCCGGTACCAATCCCCTTTCTACCACAGATCCGCTGGCCGGGGCGGCGCTTTTTCCCAACCCTGCGCCGGGCGACTTTTACCTGCAGCTGGAAAATACCTGGGCCGGAACGTTGCAGGTGCATATAAGGGATGCCCTGGGCCGGCAAGTATATGCCACCCGCCTCAGCAAAACTGCCAACCCTTTGCTATTCCCTTTTCACCTGCCCCAGCTTACCGCCGGCCTGTATTTCGTGCAGGTGCAGGCCCCCGATGGAAAAACCACTACGCTACGCCTGCTAAAGCTCTAGCAAAGACCCCTTCAACAGCAAAAAGCTCTTCCTCAGTTGTGAGGAAGAGCTTTTTGCTATAAGGAATACGGTCTAATTCTGCGTTTTAAAGCCGATACCGGAGCTGGGCTTTCACCTCGGAGCGCTCAGAGCCTTGGATTTCCTCCAGGCCGGAGCCGACGGTTTCCACGTCGCGGTAGCGGGTGGTAGCGAAGCGTATCCAGAGGGTGAGGTGGCGATTCATGCGCACCTCCGCCAACAGATACATACGGGTACCTCTGCCGCTCAGGCCGGGCACGGAAAACGCGTAAAGTACATCCTGTTCAAAGGCATACTGCCGCGTATCAAAGTTGTCGGTATCGAAGAGGGCGTAGCGGGCACTCAGGCGAAGCGGTCGGCCAATGGCCACGGAGGCATCCTGCGCCAGCAAAAAGCCGGTGCTGGTGGGGCCGGTGCCTTCGCGGTAGCGGCTGCCCTGCACGCGGGTGCGCAGGCTGAAGGATGGGGTAACTTCGGTGTTGAAATAGGCCAGCAGGCTGTGGCGTACGGTCGGCTCCGGATCGGGGGTCAGGCGGTTGGCGTCGCTATCGGTGTCGTAGGGCTTGGTGCGGGCGCGAAACTGGGCGTAAAGCGTGCTGGTTTTGGTGGGCTGAAACGTGAGGCGCAGCAGCCAGTCGTTGCCGTGCGAGGGTGCGCCTACCCGATATTTCAGCCAGGGGAAGCTGAACTGGTCGTAGTACGCCGATAGCTCCCAGCGGGCAATAGGCCGCACTTTCAGGCCCAGATACAGGCCGCTTTCGTTGATGTTGCGGGTATTCTCGCTCAGCGCCAGCCCATAGAACGTGTGGAAGTCGCGGGCATAGTAGCGGTATAGAATGGAGGCATCTACGTTGGAAGCCAGGCTGGCCAGCAGCCCGTTTACCGTGCCAATGCCGCCACTGGAAGAGCGGGCGGTTTCGCCGAACACGTTCCAGTTGCCGCGGGCGTAGCCGTAGTGCGCCCCTACTATTGTGTTGCTTTTGCCCTGAAACTCATACGCGTTATAGGGCTCGTCGCGCTTCTGAATGGCTTTGTCGTAATGGGTGTTCACTGCCGTCAGTCCCACGGTCAGGCTGCCATCGGTGCTTTGGTAGCCGATGTTGCCGCCGCCAATGGTTTCCTGCAGCTCCTTGCGGTTAGCCAGCTCAGAAGCCGTGCGGTGAAAGCCCGTGAGCACAATACCCGACGAAAACTCATCAAAATCAGCCAGCGAATCCTTAGCCTGCTGCACGTTGGCATCTACCCGCTTGCGGGACAGAAAACCGGTAGCCTGAATTTGCTTGGTAAGCGAGGCCGTAGCGGCCGCCCCGCGGTAAAACGTGCTTTCCAGCACCGAGGAATAGGCCCGCACACCCAGGCTGCTGCGCCGGATAGTGGTAATGGTTTCGGCCCCCTTGCCTACCTGCAGGCCCGAGGAAAGCACCAGCCCCTGCCCAAACTGCAACTGGTAGTCGCCTAGGGCCAGGGTTTTCAGGCGGCCGCGCTCCTGCAGCAGCATGTGCGCCGACAGGAAGTCGGGGCCGTAGCGGCGTCTGCTGGGGTCCCAGGCCAACTGCTCGCCAGCATCTTTTTCGGCCGTGAAGCCAAAGCTGAAGTCGCGGGTGTGGCTGACGCGGTAGCGCAGCATAAGCTTATCCGGGGAGCCCAGGTAGCGCGAGGATGGGGTACCGGTGCTGCTGGTTGTGGGCTCGGCATAGCCTTTGCGGTCCTGCAGCACCCGCTCGTAGCGGAGAAACAACGCATTGTTGTCTTCCTTATACACCCGCTGCCACAGCGGGCCCCGCGCCGCGTTGGGGTTAGCATTTACCACCGTAACAAAGGGCGATACGCGGTAGATGGTGCGCAAATCGAACTCCGGAATGCTTTGCAACTCATAGATGCTGAGCAGCGAGCCGTACTGCTTGCGGTGCTCCAGCAGGGAGGCTATCTGCTGCTCGCGCAACAACAGCAGGGACCGTAGCTCTTCGGCGCTGGCCGTATTCAGGTTCAGCGGCGTTTGGTAGTACTGCAGCAGGGTTTCATACAGGTCCTCGTAGGGTACGTCGTCGCTCTGGGGCTCGGCAAAGAGTTCCTGCACGAGGCGGTCGAGGTCGGCGGGCGGGCGCACGTATTCCTGGGCCTGCGCCCGGCTACTCATAAGCAGCAGTAGGGCGGCTACACCGGCGCCGGCGGCCAGGCCGCGTAAGGGTTGAATCATTTTCATGGTTCGGCGCACTTATTTAGCCTCCAGCCGGAAACCGGCCGAAATATGCTGACTCAACCCCAGCGAGGAATGCCAGGCGCCGGCATAATCAATACGGAAACGGCCGGCATGAAAACCTGCCCCGCCCGTTACCTGCTCCGATACACCCAATACGCCTACGCGCAGCGCCAGTGCTTCCAGCGCCTGGTATTCTATACCCGCGCGGAAGTCGGCGGCATGGTCCACGTCTTTTTCAACTTCGGCATTCAACATTACTTTCTCGGTGGGCCGATACGAGAGGCCGGCTTTCAGCACGGTAGGCACCCGCTCGTCTTCGTACTCCGCCAGATGGGCCTGGTTGAGGTTGTAGAGGTAAGCGCCAAACACCAGCTTGCGGGGAATCAGCTCAGCCTGCGCGCCCACCGAAGCCGCTACGGCCCGGCGGCTGCCCAGCCCTTCAATGGCTACCTGCAATACATCGGCGCGCACGCCTACGCTCATCACGCCGGTGCGGTAGGCATAGCCCAAGCCCACACGCTGCTCATTGTACAGTTTATCGCCGAAGCGCTGCAGCTCCAGCCCCACTACGCCGTAACGGGGCTCCTCGCCGGTAAGGCGGCCCAGGGGCGAGGCTACTGCCAACCCCACGGTGTTGAGCGAGCTAATCAGAAACCGGTTTTCCGCATACACGCCCACCTCGGGGCGCGTCAGTTGCGAGAGGCCGGCCACGTTGTTGCCTACGGCCCAAACATCAGAAAGCGTAACGGCCGCATTGCCCATTCCCGCAGCCCGGGCGCCGTGCAACCCGGGGCCATTTCCCTGCGCTAAACAACACTGTGATATCAAAAAAAGCCAACTTACTAGCAGGTAGAGTTTTCCCATACTCGAAAGGTAGTGGGCTATTTAGGCTTCTACAAGCGGGCAATTAGATATTTTCGACGAGCGTTGGTGCCGGTGTAGTTAGCAACAGCATCCGGCGTATGTCCAAGGAGGGAACTGCCTCTCCATTTTCAATATGGGCAACATACTGCTAGTATAAAAACAGGTGATTTATAGGCTTTTTTACGGAAAAAATATACATTATGCTTCTCTCCGGAGTATGAGTGCTGCACCTGAACCCGCACCCTGAATCAGCCGGGAGCTTACGGTATGTTTGTTCGTCTGACCAGCATGAGTTTTGCCCCCGACCAGATTGAGGGAGCCAAGAAGGTTTATGCCGAGGAGATTGTGCCCATCGTTCGGGCGCAGCAGGGGTGCCTTGATATTATGCTACTGGAACCTATTGTAGAGACCGATGAGCATATTTCCTGTACCATGTGGAACAGCAAAATAGAAGCCGATGCGTACGAGACCAGTGGCGTCTATCAGCAGATGGTAAATAAGCTGACCAATAGCCTGTCGGGGCAGCCTAAACTAAGATCGTACTACGTTCAGCATGCCCGGTATCCGGAGGTGCCCAGAACCTAGCCTTTTATATTCCGCCTTCTAAAACAAAGCCCGTTATCGTGCGAGAACGGGCTTTTGAATTCAGCTGCGAGCCGGACAGGTCAACTGCCGTTGGGAACCCAAACTTCCATAAAAGGCTTTCATTTGCATGGCTGAGCCGTCTAATCCATCGGCTGCCGGAGTTGTTGTCTGTCATGAATTCTCTTTTCCGATTCCTTTTTCTGGGCCTGGTCTGGGTGTATCGTCACCTGATATCCCCGCTCACGCCGGCCAGTTGCCGCTACACACCTACCTGCTCGGCCTACGCTACGCATGCCCTGCAAAAGCATGGGCCCTGGCGGGGCGGTTGGATGGCCCTGCGCCGCATTGGCCGCTGCCACCCCTGGGGCGGCCACGGCTACGACCCGGTACCCTAAAGGCGCCGCTTTGCGTATAGCCGCATATGCCTCTACCCACTGGTAGGGGCTTTTTTCACGCTGATATTTCGCCTAATGCGCATTTTGTTTAGTTATTCTCTGGCCGCCATGCTGCTTTTCGGCAGCTGCTCGCAGGCCCAGAGCGAAAAGTCGGCCGATGAGCCCAAAGGTTCTTCCGGTAAGAAACACAAGAAAGAGTCGCTGGAAAACCGCCTTACCGCCGATGCCGTGCCGGGACTGAAGCGCCTGGGCCAGTTGGAGGGGGTAAAGGAAAGCTCAGGCCTGGCCATGGGTCAGCCGGGTACCTATTATACCATGGGCGACCAGGGCAACCCACCCATTATCTATAAAATAGACGGGGATGGAAAACTGCTGGATGAAGTGCGCCTAAGTGCCACGAACGAGGACTGGGAAAGCATCACGCACAGCTCAGACGGCACCCTGTTTGTGACGGACGCCGGCAACAATGACAACAACCGACGCGACCTGACCATTTACCGGGTAAACCCGGCCCAGCCTGCTACGGTAGGTGAAATCCACTTCACGTATCCCGATCAGCAGGAATTCCCACCCAAAAAGAAAGCGCGCAATTTTGACTGCGAGGCCTCTGTATGGCACAATGGGCAGATCTACCTGTTCACCCGCGACCGGGGCAGCAAGGCCACCAGCAAAGTATACACCGTGCCCGATAAGCCCGGCACCTACACCGCCCGCCGCATTGCCAGTCTCAGCATTCCGGATGAAGTAACGGATGCCAGCATCAGCCCCGATGGCCGCCACCTGGTACTGATGGGCAGTGAGCAGATGTTTGTGTTCAGTGGTGCCTCTATGAGCAGCCTGTTGAAGGCCAAGCCCCGCCGCATTGCCCTCACCGGCGCCGGCCAGACTGAAGGCGTCTTGTTTACCGATGATCAAACCCTGCTCATCAGCTCAGAGCAAGGCAGCCTCTATCAGTATAAGATGCCCTAACTGCCGATAACCGGCCTGACAGGGCCCATCTGAACTACTGACCGCCCGGAACGCCTGGAGTCCCGTGACCGGCAAGGTTCGGATGGGCCCTGTTTCTTTGCTACCTTCACCGGATCAAACCCTCACTTGCGCGGCGCGGCAATTCACCGTCCGCGCAATCAATGCCCTTCTATGGCTGACCAAACCACTCTTACCGGCCTGCGCGCCGGTGTGCTGCACGGCGACGAAGTGCAGCAGCTTTTCGACCACGCCAAGGCGAACGGCTATGCGCTGCCCGCCGTGAACGTAACCGGCACCGACACGGTAAATGCCGTGCTGGAAGCTGCCCGCGACCTGAACTCGCCGGTTATCATTCAGTTTTCTAACGGTGGTGCCCAGTTCTTCGCCGGCAAAGGCCTCGCCAACGACAAGCAGCAGGCCAGCATTGCCGGCGGCATTTCGGGCGCGCAGCACGTGCACCTGATGGCCCAGGCCTACGGCGTACCCGTGATTCTGCACACCGACCACGCCGCCAAGAAGCTCCTACCCTGGATTGATGGCTTGCTGGAAGCCGGCGAGAAGCACTTTGCGCAGTATGGCCAGCCGCTGTACTCCTCGCACATGCTGGACCTCTCGGAGGAGCCCATCGAGGAAAATATCGAAATCTGCAAAGAGTACCTGGAGCGCATGGCCAAAATTGGCATGACGCTGGAAATTGAGCTGGGCGTAACCGGCGGCGAGGAAGACGGCGTAGACAACTCCGACGTGGATTCGTCGAAGCTCTACACCCAGCCTTCGGAAGTGGCCTATGCCTACGAGGAGCTGAGCAAGGTGAGCCCCCGCTTCACCATTGCCGCTGCTTTTGGCAACGTGCACGGCGTGTACAAGCCCGGCAACGTGAAGCTGCAGCCCGTTATCCTGAAAAACTCGCAGGATTTCGTGAAGGAAAAGTACAACCTGACGGATGAGCGCCCCATCAACTTCGTGTTCCACGGCGGCTCAGGCTCGTCGCAGGAGGAAATCCGCGAAGCCATTAGCTACGGCGCCATCAAGATGAACATTGACACCGACCTGCAGTGGGCGTTCTGGGATGGTATCCGCGCTTACTACCAGAAAAACGAAGGCTTCCTGCAGAGCCAGATTGGCAACCCCACCGGCGAGGACTCGCCCAACAAGAAATATTACGACCCCCGCGTGTGGCTGCGCAAGGGCGAAGAAACCTTCATTGCCCGCCTGAAGTCGGCTTTTGAAGACCTCAACGCCGTAAACCGCCGCTACTAGCCAGAATCACGGATTCGTCGGATTTCACCCGGATTCCACGGATTTTGTAGACGCTTACTTTTCAACAAAAAAAGCCTCGCAAACTGCGAGGCTTTTTTTGTTGGACTTACTTGGAGGGTGAGCTCGGTTCAATCCATCGAATTTGTGGCTTAGACCTTTTTAACCGCTGCCTTATTGGCTTCTTCCTCGCTTAAATCCCGCACGGCGTAGCCATAGGGGTTGTTGGGCCATTTGCCGGCGCGCAGTAGCACATACACACCCAGCAAAATCAGCGGAATACTCAGCAGCTGGCCCATGTTGAACTGCAGGTTGTTTTCAAAGTCAACCTGATTCTCTTTCAGGAATTCCACCAGGAAGCGGAAGGTGAAGAGCAGCACCACAAACAGGCCGAAGAGCAGGCCACGAGGGGTGCGCTCCTTGTACTTGCTCCACAGCCAGTACAGCAGCACCAGCAAGAATACGCAGAACAGAGATTCATAAATCTGAGTGGGGTGGCGCGGCACGGTGGTGTGCTCGGCATCGCGCGGGAAAATGAATGCCCACGGCACATTGGTAGCGCGGCCCACAATTTCCGAGTTCATCAGGTTACCCAGCCGGATGCAGGCCCCACCTACGGCCACTACAATCACAATCCGGTCCAGCACCCACAGGTAATCAAACTTATACCGGCGGCTGAAAAGCCATAAGGCCAGCAGAATGCCAATAGTGGCGCCATGGCTGGCCAGGCCGCCGTGCCAGATCTTCAGAATTTCCCAGGGATGCTGCTTATACGCGGCCCAATCGTAGAAAAACACGTGGCCCAGGCGCGCCCCCACCACCGTACCGATAATCATGTACAGCGTGATAATATCAACCCATTGCGCTGAAACCCGCTCAGTACGGTAAATGTGCGTGAGGATAAACGAGCCCAGCACGAAGCCCAGCGCGAACAGCACGCCGTACCAGCGTAGGGTAAGCGGCCCCAACTGGGCAATGATGGGCGAAACATCCCAGGTGATGTAAGCAAGCATAGGTAGTATGGTTACGGGAAGATGAGAATAATTCAAAGGTACTCAGACAATCGGCTTACAGCTTTACAAACTACTTTCCTTCGCCGGTAGCTTGCCGGTAATGAGGTGTTATTTACCGATAAGGTGGGCCTCATACCGGTTGGCACTGTCTGCTGCATGCAGGGTAATATCGTCTCCGCTAAGCATCATCACTATGCCCAGCATAGCAGCATAGGCGGGCCAGCGCAACCAGGCCCGTACCGCCGGGCGCACCCCATCTGCCTCGCTGACAAGCCGGGCACATACCCGACTATAAAAATAGGGTCGGGGCTGGGGAGCTGGCTGGGCACGCCATTGGCGCAGCAAATTTTCCCATTCTTCATCGGCATTTGGGCGAGCGGCTGAATCAGACATGGCGGAGGGAAGGTTGAAGATGGTTGCGAAGCGTTTTTCGGGCGCGGAACAACAAAGATTCTACGGCAGGCACGGTGGTATTGAGAACGGCAGCTATTTCCTCGTAGCTCAATTCCTGCTCATGGCGCAACGTAAAAGCCACCTGTTGCTGGTCGGGTAATCGGGCAATATGTGCAAGCAAAAGCTCTACCTGCTGCCGGCCTTCCAGTTGTGCCTGCGGGTGTTCATTGTCAGGCGGCTCGTACAGCACATGATTGTCAAACCCCAGCAAGCTGGTGAAATACGCAAAGCGCTTCTGCGCCCTGGCCCGCTGCCGGTTTTTCAGGGCCCGCGAGGTTGCCAAACGGTAGAGCCAGGTGCTTAGCGCTGCCTCACCCCGAAACCGGGCAATGGTTTGGTGAACTTCCACAAAGACTTCCTGCGCCACATCTTCCGCCTCTTCCGGTGACCGTAGCAGGGCCAGTGCCGTGCGGTAAATACGGTTTTGGTACCGTTCCACCAAGGTGCGAAACGCCGCCTCACTGCCCCGCTGCAGTTGTGCTACCAGCTCGGCATCGGCGGAAGCCTGGGTGGGCTGCGCAAGAGGCAGGGATGGTGGAACAGCAGGCAGTAGAAGGGTATACACCGGTAAGGCGAGAACTGAAGAATAGATACGGCACCTGGTCAGTCTCCGGTCATGGCCGCCAGTACTGGGGTACACAAGCTTAGGCCCAGTCAGAGTAAAAAACTTGCGCTAATTCTTTTAACTATTCCACAATATACTGACAGCCATATCAATGGATTCAGAAAGACTGGCTATAACCTACGTATTGGGGCCAAAAAATACCTACTCCGCAGCTACAAGGCGTTCAGCTCCTCCGTATAGCCGCCGCTCAGAATGGGGAAGCGCAGCCAGGAGCGTGGGTCCACGTTGTAGTCATCGAGGTGGAAGGATGGGGCGTACCGCTCCCGCTTCCACTGGTTGCGGCTCCAGAGCGAGTAGAAGCGCTTAACGTAGGTTTTGAGCTGTTCCGCATCGGCAGTGGGGTCTTCCTGCACCAGCGTAACCAGCACCTGTTTGGGGCTGAGTCGGTCGTAGAAGGCCAGGCGCTCAATGCGGTTCAGCAACACGTAGGGCATCAGGTCCCGCTCGTCGGTCTGCTTGTCTTCCAGGGGGCGCAGCTCGGCGGTGGGCTGCAGGTTGTTGACGCGGTGCAGGGCGGTGTAGCCCAGCTCGGCCTCGGCCCAGCGCAGCCATTTCTTCACAAAATCTTTGTCTACGCCGGCAATGGGCGAGATGGAGCCGGCCGTGTCGCCGTCCATAGTACAGTAGCCTACGGAGGCCTCCGAGCGGTTGGAGGTGGTCAGGAGCAGGCAGTTCTGCACGTTGGCCAACAGCCAGATAGCGGGAGCCCGCACCCGCGCCTGGATATTTTGCAGCGCCAGGTCATCGGTTTGCCAGGTCAGGTCGCGGCCCAGGGCGTGCTCAATCTTGCCCACGTAGCCGGTTACTTCCTCATCAATGCCCCAGTTATAGAATACCGCCCCCAGCGCCTCAGCCAGTTCCTGGGCGGACTTAAAGGTATCGTCGGAGGAATTAACGGTGCCCTGGTAGGCGGTTATCAGCAGGCGCTTGGTGAGCTGCTGATTGATGGTAGCCTGTTGATTATCAGGGGTAGAAAGGGAGGCATCTTTGGGTCCCGGCGCGGCCTGGTCAGGCACTGGCGTTACGGCACCGACCAACTGCTGAATTTCCGCTTCCGTGAAGCAGCCCGAGCGGCGCATAAACTCGGCCGTACCCAGCTCGGCAGTGCCCAGACGAACCATCTCAGCCACGGCTACGGCGCACATGCAGGAATCGGCCCCGC
Organism: Hymenobacter sp. DG25A; assembly: GCF_001280305.1. Classification (NCBI taxonomy): domain Bacteria; kingdom Pseudomonadati; phylum Bacteroidota; class Cytophagia; order Cytophagales; family Hymenobacteraceae; genus Hymenobacter; species Hymenobacter erythromyxa. Next base: position 2,490,567 of record NZ_CP012623.1, read on the forward strand.
CGCTCAGGCTCAGCACAAAGCCCCGGCTGCGGGCTTTGCGCAGGTAGTCAAACAAGGCTAGGCTCAGGGCCTGGTTCAGCTCCCGGTATTCATCAGGGGCGGGCAGCGGCTCAATGGCTTCAACAGCCGTTAACTCGGAAGCGAAATCCACGTCCACGCACTCCATATCCACTTCCTTGAAGCTCATGAGCTGGTTGCGCAGCAGCAGATGGCCATTGCGGGCCACCAGAATTTCGCCGTCGTAGGTGATGCGGCCGGCCTCATTGCCCAGCAGGTTGGCGTAGAGATACGTGCAGCGAAAGTTGCGCGAGGCATTCAATACCAGATTATAGCGCACGTCCGTCTTGCTCATGGCAAAGTGGCTGGCCGAAGGATTCACAATCAAATCCACGCGGCCTACCAGGCGGCAGGCAGGGCGCACATCATCAGGCCGCCAGGCATCCTCACAGATTTCAAAGCCGAATTTTACGCCCTGGTGCTCAAAAATAAGGTCGCCCAGGGGCCACTCCTCCCCTGCCAGTTGCACGGTGGTGGTTTCGCCGGCTGGCCACGGGAAGAAAAAGCGCGGCTCGTAATGCACGCCATCATTGGCGAGGAACTGCTTGGCGGCAAAGCCCAGAATCTGCCCATCGCGCAGCACGGCCGCGGTGTTGTAGGTGCGGTGGGTGAGGCGCACTGGCAGGCCCACTACCACGCAAATGCCTTCCGTCCACGGACGGATCAGCTGTAAATGCTCCAGCGCCGATTGGGGCAGCCAGTCGCTCAAAAACAAATCTTCGCAGCCATAGCCCGTCAGGCACAATTCCGGCAAACAAAGCAACTGCACCCCGGCGGCTTTGGCCTGCTCAATGGCCTCGCGGATGGTACGCAGGTTGTGTTGCCAATCGAAAGGAATCTGGTTGAGGGCGGCGCCGGCTATTCGCATGAGAGAATGGTAATATGTTGCTTCTGCAAAACAACTCCATTTCTGCGGATAGGGTTACGAAACCCTCTGTCATTGCGAGCAGAGCGAAGCAATCTGTCCTGTGAAACATAGAAAGTTCTGAGAAATGAAAAGCCCTTGACGTAGCGCACGTCAAGGGCTTTCTGGTAGAAGGGAGTGTCTGGCTTTGGAAAGGGCGAATTGACGCCGCTTTATGCGCGGAATGTCGTGCTTCCTCGCCATGACGGAGGATTTACACTCCTAAAGTGGTCAGGGCCCGCTCAGCAGCCAGTTGCTCCGCCTGCTTTTTGGAGAGGCCCATACCGGTAGCTACTTCCTCATCATCCAGCATCACCGTGGCTGAAAACTCCATTACGCCGCCCGGGCGGGCTTCGCTTTGCATATCGTAGCGCAGGTTTTTGCCGTGGCGCTGGGCCCATTCAATGAGCTTGCTCTTGAAGTTGGTGGTGGTTTCCGTCAGGGATTTTACGTCCACGAAGGGCTTCACCAACCGGCTGAGCACAAATTTGCGGGCCGCTTTATAGCCCTGGTCGAGGTAAACGGCGCCTACCAAAGCTTCCAAAGCGTTGCCGTTTACGGAGCGCGAGCGGGCCGAGCGGCCCTGCGTTACGTCCAGCTGCACCAGTTTATCCAACCCGATTTTCAGGGCCAGCGCGTTCAGGCTTTCGCGGTTTACTATGCGGCTGCGCATTTCCGTGAGGAAGCCTTCCTGCTCGTAGGGGAACTTGCGGAACAGGTATTCGGCTACCACGGCGCCCAGTACGGCGTCGCCGAGGAATTCCAGCCGCTCGTTGCTTTGGTGCCGGGCCGTATCGCCCTGCAGACGCACCACCGAGGCGTGCGTGAAGGCCAGCTGGTACAAGCGAATGTTATCGGGCGTGCGGCCCGTAAGGGTGGCAATGGCTTGCCGGAAGGCCCGGTCCTGCCCTACCAGTCGGCGGAAAAAGCCGAATAGCGGAAGTGGCTGGCCGGGCCTAGGCATTAGTCGCGGAATTTACTGAAGACCACCGACGTGTTGTGGCCACCAAACCCGAAGGTATTGCTGACCGCAATGTTGATTTCCCGTTCCTGAGCCTGGTTGAACGTGAAGTTCAGCCTGGAGTCCAGCTCGGGGTCGTCGGTAACGTGGTTAATGGTAGGCGGTACGATGCCATTCTGCATGGCCAGAATACAGGCCACTGCCTCAATGCCGCCCGCACCACCCAGCAGGTGGCCGGTCATACTCTTGGTAGAACTGATGTTCAGATTATAAGCGGCTTCGCCGAATACTTTCTGAATAGCCGTCACCTCGGCCCCATCGCCCAGCGGGGTGCTGGTACCATGGGTGTTGATGTAGTCTACATCCTCGGGCTTGATGCCGGCATCACGCAGAGCGTTCTGCATTACGATGACCACGCCTTCGCCGGTGGGGTCAGGAGCGGTAATGTGGTAGGCATCCGACGACAAGCCGCCACCGATGATTTCGGCGTAGATCTTAGCACCGCGGGCTTTGGCATGTTCGTAGTCCTCCAGAATCAGCGCGCCGGCACCTTCGCCCAGTACAAATCCGTCCCGGTCCTTATCGTAAGGGCGCGAGCCGGTTTGCGGGTCGACGTTCCGCTCGCTCATGGCTTTAAGGGCATTGAAGCCCCCTACGCCCGCCTCGGTAATGGCGGCTTCCGAACCACCTGTTACCACCACCTCAGCCATACCCAAACGGATATAGTTGTAGGCGGCCACAATGGCATCGGAAGAGGAAGCGCAGGCGGAGGTGGTTACGAAGTTCGGACCGCGGAAACCGTTCTTGATGGAGATGTTGCCCGATGAGGAGTCGGCAATCATCTTCGGAATGAAGAAAGGGTTGTAGCGCGGCGTACCGTCGCCCTTGGCGAAGTTGAAGCACTCGTCCTGGAAGGTTTTCAACCCCCCAATACCAGAGCCCCAGATAACGCCTACCCGGTCTTTATTTACCCCTTCCAGCAGGCCGGCGTCCTTAATTGCCTCGTCGGAAGCAATGACGGCGAACTGCGTGAACAGGTCCATCTTACGGCCTTCCTTCCGGTCGAAATAATCGTCGGGGTTATAGTCCTTCACTTCGCAGGCGAAGCGGGTCTTGAACTTACTGGCATCGAACCGGGTGATGGGGGCAGCCCCGCTCACACCGGCTTTCAGCCCTTCCCAGAAGGTGGGGGCGGTTTTGCCGATCGGGGTAATGGCACCCAGGCCGGTCACAACAACTCTCCGAAGAGACATAGGCTGGCTCAGAGAAGCGAAAGAATACGAAAACTAAAAAAGCAAAACGGCCGGCGGCGAGCCGGCCGGTAAGCACTAAGGGAGGAGCAGTAGTCTACAGACTACTTAGCGTGCTCTTCCAGGTAGCTGATAGCCTGACCCACGGTACCGATGTTTTCGGCCTGATCGTCGGGAATAGATACGTTGAATTCTTTTTCAAATTCCATGATCAGCTCAACAGTATCCAGCGAGTCAGCACCCAGGTCGTTGGTGAAGCTGGCCTCCGGAGTTACTTCCGAAGCTTCTACGCCGAGTTTATCGATGATGATGGCCTTTACTTTTTCTGCAATTTCAGACATTTCCGTGGGGGTTTAAGGAAAACTCAGCCACAAATAACACCATCTTCCCTAACATTGTCAAACAAACACGCAATCTTGTCTTTCCTCTCCGCGTTATGGCCCGCTCCTGCCGGCAACCCGTAACTTTGCTGCCGTTGGCCTAACTGCTTCCGCCATGCTTACCCTAGACGTTGAGTACGACTGCGACTTTGATCTTTTTGGCATTGTTTCCTCCAGCCGGGAACATACCCTGGCCTGGACGCTGAACAACGCCCTGCGCCTGCGCCTGGTAAAGCAGCAGGATTTAATCTATGATCTGCTCTCCCGCGGGCGCCTGGTGATCAGTAACTACCTACACGCCACCGAAACCCTGTCGTTGCGCCTGCTGCGCAACCGCTCCCTGGATCCGTCTATCCTAAAAAGGCCCTATCTGGCCCCCGATATCAAGGAATATGACTACCTGCTGCAAATCAGCAACGGCAGTGACGAGTTTTCCGGCGACGAATTCCTGGCCCGTTTAAGTGAGCTTTCGGTGGTGCAGCATGCCTGTCAGTTTGACCCCAATTCATTAAAATTCAAAGAAAATCTGCTTTTTTGAGCGTTCTTGTAGCACGAAGCGGCTGCTTTAGGCATCGTTGCCCCATGCCAGTAAAACCGGCATAAACGATGTGCGAAGCAGCCGCTTCGCGTTACCTTTGTGAGGCACTTCTCAGTTGCCTTTGTCTAAGAGAGTCACTTATTCCTTTTGCATGGAACCGCGTCCTAAGTTTAATAAGACCAAGATTGTGGCCACCGTTGGCCCCGCCTCCAATACCTACGAAAAGCTGGGCATGCTCATCCGCGAGGGGGTGGATGTCTTCCGCCTCAATTTCTCGCACGGCAGCTACGAAGACCACCTGGCCGTGATTCATAATGTGCGCCGCCTGAACAAGGATATGCGCACCAACGTGGGCTTGCTGCAGGACTTGCAGGGCCCCAAAATTCGCCTGGGCGATGTAGAAGGCGGTGGTGTGGAAATTAAGGCCGGCGACAAGATTAAGCTGGTGTGCGGCGAAAAGGAAATCAGCACGGCCACGCGCCTGAGCACGATTTACCTGGGCCTGGCCCGCGACGTGAAAGCCGGCGACATGATCCTGATCGACGACGGTAAGATTGAGCTGCGCGTGCTGGCCACCGACCGCGACAAGGAAGTGGACGTAGAAGTTATCTACGGCGGTCTGGTGAAGCCCCGCAAAGGCATCAACCTGCCCGATTCCGAAGTATCGGCCCCGTCTATGACGGAGAAGGATATTGAGGACCTGAAATTTGGCCTGGAGAATGATGTAGACTGGATTGCCCTCTCGTTTGCGCGCCGCGCCGATGACATCCGCTTCATCAAGAGCCTGATTGCGGAAAGCGGTAAAACCACCCGCGTGATTGCCAAGATTGAAACCCCCGAAGGCCTGCGCAACCTCGACGAAATCATTGCCATTACCGATGCCGTGATGGTAGCCCGCGGCGACCTGGGTGTGGAAGTGAAGATGGAAGAGGTGCCCATGGCCCAGAAGGAAATTGTGGCCAAGTGCAACAAAGCCGGCAAGCCGGTAATTGTAGCCACCCAGATGATGGAGAGCATGATTACCGCTCCCCGCCCCACCCGCGCCGAAACCAGCGACGTGGCTAACGCCGTGGTTGACGGGGCCGATGCCGTGATGCTCTCCGCTGAAACCGCCGTAGGCGCCTATCCGGCGGAAGTAATCCGCTCCATGGTAGCTACTATTCTGAGTGTGGAAAGCCGCATGCCCAGCCTGTACAACCACTGGCACACCATTACCCCGGAGTCGCCCACGTTCATGGTAGACAGCATTTTGTCGGCGGCCTGCCACCTGGCCAAGAACACCGGCGCCAAAGCCATTACCGGCATGACGCACCGCGGCTACACGGCCTTCCAGATTGCCAAGTACCGCCCCAAGGCCAGCATCTTTATCTTCACCGATAACCGCCCCCTGCTCACGGCTCTCAGCCTGATCTGGGGTGTGCGCGGCTTCTACTACGACCGGATGGTGAGCACCGACAGCACCGTCTCGGACATTAAGTACGTGCTGACCACCACGGGCCACCTGGATGCAGGTGACGTGTTCATCAACACTGCTTCCATGCCCATCAATGAGAAGGGCAAAACCAACATGGTAAAAGTGAGCGTAGCGTAACTACTTAATACCTGCCTAAAAAAGCCTGCCTGTTATGCAACAAGCAGGCTTTTTTATTTTCTGATAGTTGGATTGCGCTTACTGAATATGCTGTACTCGGGCGCGGTACACGGCGGCCTGGGGCATATGCACTTCAACAGTATATACCCCTGCCGGAAGGATTTTCAGCGGCACCAGCACCGTGGCGTTTCCGGCGGCTACTGGCTGAATATCTACTATCCGCCCCAGACCATCCAGCAGGTACACGTTTGTGCCCACGGTGGCGGCAGCGGGCAGATGCAGGGTAATTTGGTCCGTAGCCGGGTTTGGGTAACTAATAAATGTTGCTGCCCGGGCCGTACGGGCGGGCAACAGCACATAAAAAGAAAGGCGCGACCCGCAGGTTTGGTAGCTGCCATCAGGCTGCTTCCTGCGCGAATAGACCAACTCCGTATCATAGTCAAATACGTCGCCCTGGCCATTGCCATAGTTTTGCTGGCGTACCAGATAGTCCAAGCCCGTGTAATAGGTGCCTTGGGTGCGGGTATTGGGATATAGCCAGACGTGGCGGACAGCCGCCGAAGCACAGCCTGTGGAAGTGGTAGTGGTTGCCGGCAGTTCCAGCGTGTAGCTGGCCGGGGTATTTTCGGAGCTGAAGGCATAGCCGCCCGTGAGCAGACCAATGGGACCATAGCCGGGCAGATAGATGGGTGAGCGGCCCACCGGAGCGCGCAGGGGCAACGCCAGGCGGCCGGTATGGGTGGGCTGTAATGTTTCCGCGTACGAGCCGCTGCAGGGATTACCTGGCTGAAAGCCGCGCGTTTGGGCCTGTTCCGTAAACGTGTAAATCAGGCTATCAGCCGTTTGCGCGCGGGTGCGGATGCGCCGCAATGTTAGGGTGCGCGTGCACACTAATTGCGCCAGCCGGTCGTAGGTTTCATACCCCACTTCATCGCCCGGCTGAAAATTAAACAGGCGGGCGGGGTAATATTCTGATTCGGCCCAGGTAACGGGCCCGCGGGCAGCCTGCAGGTTAACGGCCGTAGCGGCATCCAGGGTCAGCCATTGCGGGGCCTGCAGAAAGCCCAGCTTCTCCCCTATCAGTACTTGCTGCCCGGTGCTGAGCAGCACCGTAGCTACCATATCCTCAACGCCATGTACGCTTCGCTGGGTGCGGCTGCTCAGCACCGCCGTAACGCCCGCCGAAGCCTGCCAGGTGCTGCCTACGGCCGCCGCGGGGCGCAACAGCAGTTGCACGGGCGTTTGCAGTGCATCAGCCAATGCTTCCAGCACTACTTCCTGGCTGCCGGGCACAAACCGCAGCTGCGCCCCAAACAGGTTATTGTCAGACTTATGATACAGCTCCGGGGAGAAGCGGTCGGGCCGCATGATTCGGTTAAACCGGTACACCGAGTCGGCTCCTATCATAAAGGCGGAATCCAGCCGGAGGGTATACACCTCGGGTTTGCCCGCCACTTGGTAGGAGTATATCAGGCCTGGCCGGAATAGGCGCCAATTCTGCGCTAGCGCCTGCTGGCTACTGATGTATAGACTGAAAAAGAATAATAAGGAATAGAAATACCGCATAGCCTGGGAAAATGCTCTTCGAGCCCAAAGCTATTGTTTCCCCACTGTTGCGCCGGGCACATGCGTATCAAAATAAAAAATAACGCGAAAAGGCCTTGCGTATGCACGCAAGGCCTTTTCTATATTAGAGCAGAATGTCGGTTGACTACTTAAGCAGCCAGCGACTTCACGAACTTAGCCAGCTTCGATTTGTTGTTGGCGGCTTTGTTCTTATGAATGATGTTCTTTTTAGCCAGGCGGTCCAGCATAGACGATACTTTCTTCAGCAGCTCTTGTGCCTGAGTAGCATCGGTGGTAGCACGCAGTTTCTTAACGGCGGTGCGGGTAGATTTAGCCTGGTAACGGTTCAGTACGCGCTTAGCTTCGTTGGAACGGATGCGCTTGAGGGCCGATTTATGGTTCGCCATGAGTATGTAAAGGTGACGGTCTGCTCGAAATCAATTCAATTGGGTTGGCAAAGGTAAGGTTTTGATCGATAATAGCAAACCAAAATAGGCAAAATGCGGGGCGCCATCGTACAACCGCTGCCTGCACTGCCATACCGCCTTATTACGTGAAGTACCTGACCCGCACCATCTGGCTGCTTTCTCTGGTGAGCCTGTTCACGGACCTGGCCAGCGAGATGCTGTACCCCGTGATGCCCCTGTACCTGCAAAGCATTGGCTTTTCGGTGGCGCTGATTGGGGTGCTGGAGGGCGTAGCCGAAGCCACGGCAGGCCTAAGCAAAGGCTATTTCGGGCAATGGTCGGACCGGTTAGGGCGGCGCCTGCCGTTTGTGCGCTGGGGCTATGGGCTGAGCGCCATCAGCAAGCCCATGCTGGCCGTGCTGGCGGCACCGTGGTGGGTTTTCCTGGCCCGCACCCTGGACCGCCTGGGCAAAGGCCTGCGCACCGGCTCCCGCGACGCACTGCTTTCCGATGAAACCACCCCCGCCTTTAAAGGCCGCGTCTTTGGCTTTCATCGGGGCATGGATACGGCGGGCGCGGTGCTGGGGCCGGCCGCCGCGCTGGCCTGGCTGGCATATAACCCCGGCGAGTACCGGCTCTTGTTTCTATTGGCGTTTCTGCCGGGGGTGGCCGCCGTTTTTACTACGTTTCTGGTGCGGGAAAAGTCCCGGGCCAGGTCTACACAGCCCATGCAGCCATTCTGGGCGGCCTTCCGGTACTGGCGGAAGGCACCCAGCAGTTACCGCCGGGTAGTGGGCGGGCTGCTGGTATTTGCCCTTTTCAATAGCTCTGATGCATTTCTGCTGCTGCTGGCCCGGCAGCGGGGCCTGCCCGACGCCCACGTCATCGGGCTTTATATTTTCTACAACCTGATATATGCGGTGGCCGCTTTTCCGGCCGGTTTCCTCGCCGACCGACTGGGGCCCCGCCGCATGCTGATAGCCGGGTTTTTATTGTTTGCCAGCGTATACCTGGGCATGATCTGGGCCCGCCAGCCCATAGTGCTGGCCCTGCTTTTTGGCCTGTATGGCTGCTACGCCGCGGCTACGGAGGGCGTGAGCAAAGCCTGGGTGAGCAACTTGTGCGCGCCTACTGATACCGGAGCGGCCCTGGGCACCTTTGCCGGGCTCAGCAGTCTGGCGGCGCTGGTAGCCAGCTCCATGGCTGGAGCGCTGTGGGTATGGGGCGGCGCTGCCCTACCATTTGCGCTGGCAGGCGGTACGGCCATTGCTGTGAGCGTGTTTCTGGGAGTGGTCAGGATTCCGGTTACAAGCCAGCAGCCGGCGGCATAAGCTTTCAGAATACCCTGCTAACCGGTTTTCTGTAAATATTCCGGCCCTTTAAAATGGTATGCAAGCCGCATTATTTGTATATTATGTAAAGCCTTATCGGCACCATCTTTTCCCACAGTTGGTTACTCTCACACCTAATTCCACTAACTGTTATGCCACTCGTTTCTACTTCCGGATATCAGCCGCCCATGTATCTTTTTAATGGGCATATACAGACAATTGTACCCAGCCTTTGGCGCTCTGTCCCGGATGTCCGCTACCAGCGGGAACGGGTAGAAACCGATGATGGGGACTTTCTTGATCTGGACTGGTCCCGAATTTCCAGCGACGAGCTGGCCGATACTCTGGGTATTGTATCGCACGGCCTGGAGGGCAGCGCCGGCCGGCCCTACGTGCGCGGCATGGTGCGGGCCCTCAACCGGGCCGGTATCGATGCGCTGGCCTGGAACTACCGCAGCTGCAGCGGCGAGATGAACCGCCTGCTCCGCTCCTACCACCTGGGTGATACCGACGACCTGGATTTTGTGGTGCGCCATGCCCTGAGCAAGTTGCGCTACCGCCGCATTTTCCTTACCGGCTTCAGCGCCGGCGGCAACGTTACGCTCAAGTACCTGGGCGAAAACCCGGAACGGGTGCCGCGGGAAGTAAAGCGGGCCGCCGTTTTCTCGGTACCTACGGATCTGAAGTCCAGCTCCCACCACATTTCGCGCCTGGAAAACCGGCTGTACCTCAATAACTTTATGAGGACGCTGCGGGAGAAAATCCGCCAGAAAGCCGTGATTATGCCCGATAAGGTAGACGTCTCGAAGCTGGATGATTTGCGCTACTTCCCCGAGTTTGATGACCAGTATACGGCTCCCATGCACGGCTTTAAGTCGGCGGAAGAGTATTACGAGCACGCCAGCTCGGGGCGCTACCTCAGCAATATCCGCATCCCCACCCTATTGGTAAACGCCGAAAACGACCCGTTTCTGCCGCCCGCCTGTTTCCCGCGGGATGTAGCCTCCCATAGTCAGTATGTATTTCTGGAAACCCCGCACGAAGGCGGCCACGTGGGTTTTGGCGAAGGCAGCCCGGACGGGGAATACTATTCCGAGCGCCGCGCCATTGAGTTTTTGACGGCCGAAGTACCGGCATAACCCGCAGTGCTGAAAGCCATTTTCATCGGCTGATTATACAACGCTTCCTAACCAAAAAGCCCCAGCCGTTTACGCAAACGGCTGGGGCTTTTTGGTTAGGAAGCGTTGTATACATCGCAGACTGGTCTTTTAATTATTGGGAATGAAGACCACCTTCTTGGTTTCGAAGAACTCCTCCTGGAAGTAGTCTTTCAAATCGAAGACATGGGCGGGCAGACCGGCTTCTTCGATTTCCTCAGTCAGGTCGCCGCCTTTCAGGTAGTAGAGGCCCGTGGTGGCATCATTACTGGGTTTGTAGCTGTGCTCAATCCAGGGGTGAAAGGTGGACAGGCGGGCTACCGCCCGGCTCACCACGTAATCGTATTTATGGCGCACCTGCTCGGCGCGGATCTGCTCGGCCGTGAGGTTCGTCAGTTTCAGGGTGTGAGCCATTTCCTGCACCGCCTTAATTTTCTTGCCGATGCTGTCTACCAGGTGAAACTTCACCTCCGGAAACAGAATAGCCAGCGGCAGGCCGGGCAAACCACCGCCCGTACCCACATCCAGCACCGACGAGCCCGCCGCAAACTCTACTACCTTCGCAATGCCCAGAGAGTGCAGGAAGTGCCGCTCCGCCAGATTATCCATGTCGGTGCGGGCCACCAGATTCAGGCGCTCATTCCAGCTGCGGAATTCCGTATCAAGCTGCCGGAATAGCTGGCGCTGGTGGTCGGTGAGGTGCGGGAAGTAGTGAAAGAGGATGTCCATGGTGCGGCAAAGGTAGTAAGACAAAGCGCCTCCCTTAATAAAACGTCATGTCGAGCGAAGCTGAGACATCTCGCGTGCTGAGGTTGTGGTAGTAATAAAACTAGTTAGCACACTAGCGAGATGTCTCGGCTACGCTCGACATGACGTGCCGTTGAATTTATATAGCACAAAAAAAGCCCCGACCTGCGCCGGGGCTTTTGTTTTAGATGATGTGCTTTTTGTTTTTCACCATGTCATAGAGCAGCTCGCGGGCGCGGTGCAGCTGTGCTTTTACGGTGCCCAGGGGCGCTTTCAGCTCCTGCGCAATTTCCTCGTAGCTCAACTCATCGAAATAGCGCAGCGTAACCAGACGCTGGTATTTTTCAGGCAGCCGGGATACCACGTGCTGCATGATTTCAATTTTCTGGTTTTTGATGGCCGTTTCCTGCGGGTTCAGATTGTTGTCGCGGAAATCAATGGTGATTTCGTCGCCGTTATCAATCTTGATGGCCGAGTCAATGGACATCGTTTTGATTTTATTCTTGCGAATAAAGTCGATGCAGTTGTTGGTGGCAATGCGGAACAGCCAGGTGCTGAAGGCAAATTCCGGGTTGAATTTGTGCAGGTTGCGGAAGGCCTTGGCGAAAGCTTCAATGGTTAAGTCCTCCGCATCATCGGGGTTGCGCACCATTTTGAGCACCACGTGGTACACCGGCTTCTTGTAAATCTGCATCAACTCAGCGTAGGCCTTTTCATCGCCCTGCTCTACAGCAGCACGAATCAGCTTAAAGTCATGCTTGGCTTTAGCCGAAAACTGTTTCTGAATTTCCTGATTGTTTACTTCCATCGGAGTTTGCGGTAGAGGAACAGCGAAATTCCCAGAGCGAGATAATAAAAAAAATAGACAGCGTCTAATACCGGCAGCACTATTACTGGCTGGCGGTCATCGAGCCGCCGCCCCAGGTAGGTATAAGTGATGCAGACAGCCGCTGTACGCAGCACCCACACCGTGGCCAAAGGTATCCAATCCGGGCGGGAAAACAGTAAACCTATCGTAGCGATATAAAAAAGCAGATTGCTTCCGATAAAGTTTCCTATTCGCAACCTATCGGCCAGGCGGTAGTGCCGGCCGGCCGATAGATGCCGCCTTTTTTGCAGCCACCAGGCGCGCCAGCGGGAGGCTGGTTCGCTGAGCGTATGCGCCGCCGGGCTGGCCACTACCGCTACGCGGGCTCCGTGCTGCACGGCGTCCTGCACCAGCAGGTCGTCGTCGCCGCCGAGGCTACGAATGTGAGAAGCAAAGCCCTTGGTGGATTGAAAGACTGCGCGGGTATAAGCGAGGTTGCGCCCCACGCCCATGTACGGGTTGCCCCGCCACGCGAACGACAGATACTGCGCTCCGGTTATCAGGGTTTCAAACCGAATCAATTTATTTAAAAACCCGGTTTCCGGCACATACGCGGAGTATCCCACCACCATATCGGCGGGCTGGGCAAAGCCACGCTGCATCAGCCTGATCCACTGATTGGTAGCCGGAATACAATCGGCATCGGTGAAAAGCATACGGGCATAACGCGCCGTTTTAATGCCTAGTGTAAGGGCGTATTTTTTCGGCGAAAGTCCAGCCGGCGTGCGGTCTACCGTTACCAGCCGCACGTGCGGATAGTACTGCGTGAGCTGCTGCACATACAGGTAAGTGTCGTCGCCGGACCGGTCATCAATCAGAATAATCTCGAAGCCGGCGGGGTAATCCTGCTGCAAGAGCAATGGCAGCAGGCGGCGCAGGTTTTCCAGTTCATTATGGGCGCACACCAGCACAGAAACCGGCTCGGCATCGGCGGCCTGGTTTTCCTCAGCGGGCAGCTCCTCCGGCCGGCGGGCGAAGGGCAGGAAATAATAGCCCAGAAAATAGAATTGCACCAGCACGCACGCAATCAGGAGCCATAACAGGGGAGAAAACGGGATGGGCACGGCGGATAGGCGGGGTAAGCCGGCAAAAATAGGGATTAATCACCGCTGAACGGCAGCTACCGGCTACCTTTGCGCTTTCATTTGCCGGTGTAACCGGGTATTTGTCATGTTGAGCGAAGTCGAGACATCTCACTAGTGTGGTAAACTAATTACCACCACAACCTCAGCACGCGAGATGTCTCGACTTCGCTCGACATGACAAACGCCATTTTCTGACGTGCAACCGGCATCTCCTTCCTTCCGCATGACGTTCGACCTCGTAGCTCAAGACCCCCACACCAAAGCCCGGGCCGGGGTGGTACACACTGCCCACGGCAGCATTGAAACGCCCATTTTTATGCCGGTGGGCACGGTAGGCTCGGTAAAAGCAGTGCATCAGCGCGAGCTGAAAGAAGATATTAAGGCCCAGATTATTCTGGGCAATACCTACCACCTGTACCTGCGCCCCGGTCTGGACGTGTTGCGGCAGGCCGGCGGTCTGCACAAGTTCAACGGCTGGGACCGGCCCATTCTCACCGACTCCGGCGGGTACCAGGTGTACTCGCTCAGCAAAACGCGCAAAATCAAGGAAGAGGGCGTTAAGTTCCGCTCCCACATTGATGGCTCGCAGCATCTGTTTTCGCCGGAAGGCGTGATGGATATTCAGCGCGTGATTGGGGCCGATATTATTATGGCCTTTGATGAATGCACGCCCTGGCCCTGCGAGTACGACTACGCCAGCCGCTCCCTGGACATGACGCACCGCTGGCTGAAGCGCTGCATCGAGCGTTTTGACAGCACCGAAGGCCTGTATGGCTACCAGCAGACGCTGTTTCCTATTGTGCAGGGCAGCACCTTTAAGGATCTGCGCGTGAAATCAGCCGAGTTTGTGGCCGAGCAGGGCCGCGAGGGCAACGCCATTGGCGGCCTGAGCGTGGGCGAGCCCGCCGAGCTGATGTATGAGATGACGGAAATTGTGTGCGACATCCTGCCCAAAGACAAGCCCCGCTACCTCATGGGCGTGGGCACGCCGGCCAACATTCTGGAGAACATAGCCCTGGGCGTAGATATGTTTGATTGCGTGATGCCGACCCGCAATGCCCGCAACGGCATGCTGTTCACCACGCAGGGCATCATCAACATCAAAAACAAGAAGTGGGAAGCTGACTTCTCCCCCATTGACGCTGAACTGGGCGGCTACGCCAGCACGTTTTACACCAAGTCTTACCTGCGCCATCTGTTCCAGAGCACGGAGTATCTGGCCGGCATGGTAGCCTCGGTGCACAACCTCTCCTTTTACCTGTGGCTGGTGGGCGAGGCCCGGCAGCGCATCCAAAACGGTACCTTTCTGGAATGGAAGGAGCGCATGGTAAAGCAGCTGATGGTACGGCTGTAAGTGCGCGTTACGTTAGTGGTGCTGCCGATACCGGCAGGACAGATTAAAGCATCTGAATGAAGCTCCTCGATAAATACATTCTCAAGAAATTCCTCACCAGCTACCTGTTCACGGTGATTATGCTGGTGTCGGTTATCTGCGTGATTGATTTCACGGAGAAGAATGACGACTTCATTAAGCACAACCTGGGGGCCTGGAAGATTATTTCGGAATACTACGTGAACCTGTTTCCGTATTTCGCCAATCTGCTCTCCCCTATCACCGTGTTTATTGCCACAGTATTTGTCACGGCGCGGCTGGCTGCCCGCACCGAAATTGTGGCCATGCTGAGCAGTGGCATGAGCTTTCAGCGGCTGCTGGTGCCCTATATCATGGGCGCCACCATTATCGGGGTTTCCATTTTCGGGCTGATTGGTTGGGTGATTCCCAACGCTAATAAAACCCGCGTAGCCTTTGAGCGTGCCTACATTAAGAACCCCTTCCGTTTTCAGGCGCGCAACATCCATATTAAGGTAGGCCCCAAGAGCTACGCCTACATGGAGAGCTACGACAACGTGAACAACGTGGGTTACCGCTTTGCGCTGGAAACGATAGAAGGCACCCAGCTCAAGCGCCGCCTAACGGCCAACGCCATTACCTGGGACTCCACCAAAAAAGCCTGGCGCCTCACGCCGCAGCTGGTGCATACTTTTGATGGGGAGAAGGAAACCCTGCGTGCCTATCCCGCCCGTGACACCACCCTCAATCTGTACCCCAAGGACTTTGCCAGCACCTACCGCCTGAGCGAGACCCTCACGCTGCCGGAGCTTAACCGCTACATTAAGCAGAAGCTGGACCGCGGCTCCGATGATACGGAAATCTACCTGATTGAGAAGTACGAACGGTATTCATATCCCTTTGCCATCATCATTCTCACCATCATCGGGGTTATTCTGAGCTCCCGGAAATCCCGCGGCGGGGTGGGCGGCCAAATAGCCTTGGGCTTCACGCTGGCCTTCGTGTTTATCATCTTTGTGATTCTGAGCCGGAACCTGGCCCTGGTGGGCGATTTGTCGCCGATGCTGGCGGCCTGGGTGCCCAGCCTAGTGTTTACCATGATTGGTGCCGTGCTCTATCGGTTCATTCCCAAGTAACGCCCCGAAGGAAGCTTTCATTTATTTATCCGCTCTGCCTGTTTCCCTGTTATGCTGAAAGACTACCTCCGGCTTCATTTCATTGTTTTGCTGTGGGGGTTCACGGCTATTCTGGGCAAGCTGATTTCGGTGCCGCCGGTAGAGCTGGTGTTCTGGCGCACGCTGCTGGCCTCGGCGGGCCTTGCCGGGCTACTGATGATGCGCAAGCAGGAATGGCGCGTGGCCCCTGCGGAGGCACTGCGCCTGCTGGGGGTGGGCGCGTTGGTAGCTACGCACTGGATAACCTTCTTTCTGGCCGCCCGCCTGTCGTCGGTTAGCGTGTGCCTGGCCGGCATGGCTACTCTGGCTTTGTGGACGTCGTTGCTGGAGCCTCTGCTGCTGTGGCGGCGCATCCGGGCGTATGAGGTAGGCCTGGGCTTGCTGACGATGGTGGGGCTATACCTGGTGTCGCAGGCAGAGCTGGACCAGCTGCTGGGCCTGGGCGTGGCGGTTATTTCGGCGGGCTTGTCGGCGCTGTTCAGCGTGGTAAACTCGCAACTGGTGAAGAAGCACGCCCCGCTCCGGCTCACGTTTTATGAAATGCTGGGGGCCTGCGGGAGCATTGCCTTGTTCTTCCCCATTTACAGCCACTTCTATACCAACGGGACCGGCCTGCAGCTGGCTCTGAAACCCATGGACTGGCTGTGGCTGCTGCTGCTGGCTGGTTTCTGCACGGTGTATGCCTTTTCCTCCTCCGTGGAACTGATGAAGCGCTTGTCCGCTTTTGTCATCAACCTCACTATTAACCTGGAGCCGGTGTACGGCATTCTACTGGCCGTGCTCATTTTCGGCTCACAGGAAAAAATGTCCGGCGGGTTCTATCTGGGCACGCTCGTCATCCTGTTCAGTGTGCTCATTCATCCGGTCCTGGATCAATGGGCGGCCCGCCGTCGGCGCAAAGCCGAGGCTGCGGAGATAATGGTATAAAGCGTAGCGCGAAGCCGGAGCTTCGCGCTACTATAATTTACCGTTCCACACCAGATATTCTGCCGGTAGTGTCACATGGGGCGGCTCTTCCATCCCGGGAAACAGCCCGTATACTGCCGAGCCGGAGCCCGAGAGGCTGGCATAGGTGGCCCCGGCGGCATAAAGCGCCTGCTTCAACTCCCCCAACACCGGATAGTGTGGCGTGAGGGCATCCTCAAAGTCATTGCTGACGGTGTTGCGCCACGTTTCCATGGGCTGCGCTAAGGCAGCACGCAGGGCATGGCGGGGCGGGCGGGGCTGCACCCGGGCGTAGGCTTCGGCAGTACTGATGTGCAGGCCGGGGTAGATTACCTGGCAGGCTATGCCTTGCAGTTTGAGGGAAACCGGCTCGAAAACGTCGCCCTTCTCATAGGCAAATACCGGCTTATTCTGAATAAAGAAAGCACAATCGGAGCCTAACTGGCGGGCATAGACTTCCAGTTTTTCTGGTGAAAGCTGAAGAGAGAAAAGCTCATTCAGGGCCCGCAGCATGAAGGCGGCATCGGCGGAGCCGCCACCCAGCCCGGCGCCAATGGGTACCACTTTGTGCAGGTGCATCTGCACCGGCGGCAGGTTAAAATCGGTCTTCAGCAACTCGTAGGCACGGCGGCAGAGGTTGGTGGCCGGGTCGCCGGGAATGGGAATACCGGTGAGGGTCAGCGTAGTGTCGGCGGCGGGCAGTACTTCCAGCGCATCGCACCACGGCAGCGGCACAAATACCGATTCCAAGTTGCGAAATCCATCGGGCCGTACGCTGGTCACGTATAAACCGAGGTTGAGTTTGGCGTTGGGAAAAACGAGCATAAAGCAGCGGAATTGGGCGGCGCAAGCTACGGCCGGCAAGCCAAACTCGAGCGTGCTTATCGCACAAACCCTATTTTTGGCCGTACATCTGCATCTGTTTGGATTTCGTATGTCGTCGGCAGTGATAAATGGCTCTTCCTGGTATGCGCGACGCGGTAAGCGGCTGCTGGATGTAGGCCTGGCCATGCCCCTGGCCCTCCTTGCGTTGCCGCTGTTGCTGCCGGCCGCCGCGCTGTTAGCCCTGCAGAACCAGGGCCGGGTGTTGTTTCGGCAGCAGCGCCCCGGCTTACACGGGCGTTTATTCACCCTCTACAAGCTCCAGACCATGACGGAAACCCGCGACGCCAACGGCCGGCTGCTGCCCGATGCCGACCGCCTGCCCCGCCTGGGCCGCTGGCTGCGCGCTACCTCCCTGGATGAGCTTCCCCAACTCTGGAACGTGCTGCGCGGCGAAATCAGCCTGATCGGACCGCGCCCCCTGCTGCCAGAGTACCTACCTTTGTACTCGCCGGAGCAGGCGCGGCGCCACCTGGTGCGGCCGGGCATCACGGGCTGGGCGCAGGTAAACGGCCGTAACGCCATCAGTTGGGAACAAAAATTCACTTACGACGTCTGGTACGTCGAGCACCTTTCCTTTAGGCTTGATCTTCGCATTCTGCTGCGCACGGCCGGGCGGGTGCTGAGCGCCCACGGAATTTCTGCCGAAGGCCAGGCCACAATGGAAGCCTTCCAGGGCGCCCCTATTTCTTCTGAATCTGCTGGTAACGTATGACGCAATTATTCTTTTCTGATTTACATGATGCTGACCATTCAGTGATTCGGCCCCTAGCCATTTTTGGGGCCGGTGGCCTGGGCCGGGAAATATTGATGCTGGTTCATCAGATAAATGAAGTGTCACCTACCTGGGAAGTCATCGGTTTTTATGATGACAAGCGCCCTGCTACTGATACAATTAACGGCATTCCGTACTGCGGAACCGTCAAGGATTTGAATGCTACCACCGGGCCGCTGCATGTAGTGGTAGCCGTAGGCAGCAGCCACAGCCGCGCCGCCGTAGTGGCCCGGCTCACCGCTCCTCACCTGGAGTATGCCACCCTCATTCACCCGGATGTGTCGCTGCAGCCTTACCAGCAGGTGCAGATTGGCGCGGGCAGCATCATCACGCAGGGCTGTATTCTCACCACCGATATTCAACTGGGCCGGCATGTGCTTATGAACCTGGGCTGCACCATTGGACATGATGCCGTGCTGGAAGACTTCTGCTCCCTGATGCCTCATGCCAACGTAGGTGGCGAGGCGTATCTGGAAACCGGTGTGTACCTGGGCACCAACGCCACCGTGCTCAACCGGGTGCGGGTAGGCGCACAGACCATATTGGGGGCGGGCGGTGTAGCCGTCCGAAACCTGCCGGCCAACTGCACCGCCGTGGGCGTGCCGGCTTCCGTCATAAAAGTGGTGGGTTCCTCGTTGTAGAGCTACCCCCCTATTCTCACTTGCTTTTTTCGGTCTGGAAGCGCTTCCACCGGTATTCAGTATCTTTTTCCACCTATGCGCAGTCAGGACCACGACCGGATTTATTTGTCACCACCCCACCTGGGGCGGCACGAGCTGAATTATTTACACAAAGCCATTGAGGATAACTGGGTGGCGCCCGTAGGGCCCAACATCACCGGGTTCGAGCAGGATATCTGCCAATACACGGGGGCCGGGCACGGCGTAGCCCTTACCTCCGGCACCGCCGCCATTCACCTGGGCCTGCTGGCACTAGGCGTGGGCCCCGGCGACGAAGTGCTGTGCTCCTCCTTCACCTTTGTGGCCTCGGCTAATCCCATCACCTACGTGGGTGCCACGCCGGTTTTTGTGGATAGTGAAGCGGAAACCTGGAACATGGACCCCGTCCGGCTGCGCGAAGCCATTGAGGACCGGCAGCGGCACGGCCGCACCCCCAAAGCCCTGGTGCTGGTGCACCTCTACGGCATGCCTGCCCAAATGCGAGAGATAATGGCTATTGCCGAAGAATTCAACATATCGGTGCTGGAAGATTCGGCTGAGGGCCTGGGCTCCCTCTACCACGGGCAGGCGCTGGGCACGTTTGGCGCGGTGGGCGTATTCTCCTTCAACGGCAACAAAATCCTGACTACCAGCGGTGGCGGCGTACTCATCACTCACCGGAAGGATATAGCCACGCAGGCGCTTTTTCTGGCCACCCAGGCCCGGGAAGCGGCGGCACACTACCAGCACGAAACCACCGGCTACAACTACCGCCTCAGCAACCTGCTGGCCGGCATTGGCCGGGGGCAGATGGGCCTGCTTGATGATAGGGTGAAGAAGCGCCGGGAAATCTTTGCCTGGTACCAGAAGCACCTGCAGGATATTCCCGGCCTCACGGTAGGCCCCACGGAACCTGCCAAAAGCCGCAGCAACCGCTGGCTGACTACGGTGCTGCTGGATCCGGAGCAGACCAGCGTTACCCCGGAGCAGCTGCGCCAGCACCTGGAAACGCACAACGTAGAAAGCCGCCCGCTCTGGAAGCCCCTGCACCTGCAGCCTCTTTTTGCCAATGCTCCCATGTACGGGGGCGAAGTCAGTGCGCGCCTGTTCCAGCAGGGCCTGTGCCTGCCCTCCGGCTCCGCCATGACCGATATTGACCTGCGCCGGGTGGTGGATGGGATTAAAGAACTGCTGGTATCGTAGGCTAGGCTAAGCTAGGGCCTGCTCCAGATCAGCAATCAATTCCCCCACAGGCTCAATCCCAACCGATACACGAATCAGCCCGACTGTTATGCCCAGTTCCTGCTGCTGAGCGGGCGTAAGGGAGCGGTGTGAAGTACCCAGGGGGTAGGAAATAGAAGAATCGACCCCGGCCAGGGAAGGCGCAAACGGGAAGCGCTTCACCCGCTGCATAAAGTCGTTTACGGCGGCCGCTTCATCCTTCAGCTTAAAGGAAAGCATGCCGCCAAACAGGCCATTTCCCTGCTCGGCGGCTAGCTGGTGCTGCGGGTGTCTAGCAAGACCAGGGTAATACACCTGCTTTACGGCGGGGTGGGCAGCCAGGAACTGCGCAATGGCCAGAGCATTATGACTATGCTCCCGGACCCGCAACCGAAGGGTTTTTAGCCCGCGCACGGCCAGCCAGCTTTCCATGGGGCTCAGCGTCAGGCCGTAAAACACGCCAATCTGCTTAAGACGGGCTATAATGACGGGGTCAGTAGCCACCACGGCGCCAGCAGTTACGTCGCTGTGGCCGGCTATGTATTTAGTTACGCTGTGCAGGGAAATATCAGCCCCAAGCGCCAGCGGGCGGGTAAGCAAGGGCGTGGCAAAGGTATTATCCACCACCAGTTTCAGCCCGTGGCGGTGGCACTCCGCGGCCACCCGGGCCAGGTCGGCTACGCGCAGCAGGGGGTTGCTGATGGTTTCGCAGAGCAGCAGCCGCGTGGTGGGCTGTATAAAGGGCTGTAAGGCCTCCAGCTGCTCAAAGGGCACATACGTGGCGGAAATGCCCAGCCGGCTCAGCTCTGCATTCAACAGCGCCGATGAACCCCCATAGATATCAGCGGCGCAGAGCACATGGTCGCCGGCCTGGCAGCAGGCCATAATAGCGGCAAAAATGGCCGCCATACCCGAGCCGGTGGCAATGGCCCCGGCCCCACACTCCAGCTTGTTCACCGCTTCGGCCAGCTCATCAGAGTTAGGATTTCCGTTGCGCGAATAGAGGTAGCGGCTGCCGGGCTCCCCAAAATACAGCTCCAGCTCGTTCAGGTCTTCAAACTTGAAAACGGAGGTTTGGTAGATTGGGGTGATTTTGGGGGTGATTTTCATTGGGCGTCAACTGGTAACGAGCGGCACTGTTGCAAATCCGCACTTTGTAATTCGCATTGCAAGCTAAAGCATAGGCTGCACTATTTGAGGTCTTAAACACAAAAAAAGCCCCGCAGCCTGAGGCCGCGGGGCTTTTTTATTCTTCTTTCAGCTTAGGCCACAACAGCTTCGGCCAGCACAATAACGTTGTTGCGCAGAACTTCTACCACACCACCTTCGATACGGAACGACTCACGGCCGCCAATACCCATGATGGTTACCTCACCGGGCTTCAGCGCCGAGATAAGGGGTGCGTGGTTATTGAGAACCTCAAACAGGCCATCGGCACCCGGAAACTGAGCCGAGGAAACCTCGCCTTCAAATACTTTCCGGTCCGGGGTGATGATTTCCAGATGCATCTTTTTGGTTGTTGAGTGTGAAGGGCTGATTGCCAGATGCAGACCCGTGAAGAATCATCACTTGGCAATCAACAACCAA
Organism: Hymenobacter sp. DG25A; assembly: GCF_001280305.1. Taxonomy (NCBI): domain Bacteria; kingdom Pseudomonadati; phylum Bacteroidota; class Cytophagia; order Cytophagales; family Hymenobacteraceae; genus Hymenobacter; species Hymenobacter erythromyxa. The sequence goes on from NZ_CP012623.1 coordinate 2,512,004, forward strand.
ATTACTTGGCTTCCGCAATCAGCTTCTCGCCCTTGACAACGGCATCCTCAATGGTGCCTACCAGGTTGAAAGCAGCCTCGGGCAGGTGGTCATACTTGCCGTCGATGATTTCGTTGAAGCCTTTGATGGTGTCCTTGATGTCAACCAGTACGCCTTTCAGGCCGGTGAACTGCTCGGCTACGTGGAAGGGCTGCGACAGAAAACGCTGCACCCGGCGGGCGCGGGTTACCGTCAGCTTATCTTCCTCGGAGAGTTCGTCCATACCCAGAATGGCGATGATGTCCTGCAGTTCTTTGTAGCGCTGCAGAATTTCTTTCACGCGCTGGGCCGTGCCGTAGTGCTCTTCGCCCAGTACTTCTACCGACAGAATGCGCGAGGTAGAGTCCAGGGGGTCTACTGCGGGGTAGATACCCAGCTCGGCAATCTTACGGGACAGTACCGTGGTGGCGTCCAAGTGAGCAAACGTCGTGGCCGGAGCCGGGTCAGTCAAGTCATCGGCAGGTACGTAAACGGCCTGTACCGAGGTGATGGAACCGCGCTTGGTAGAGGTGATACGCTCCTGCATGGCACCCATTTCGGTAGCCAGCGTGGGCTGGTAACCTACGGCCGAAGGCATACGACCCAACAGAGCCGATACTTCCGAACCCGCCTGCGTGAAGCGGAAGATGTTGTCGATAAAGAACAGGATGTCACGACCGGCACCGGTGCCGTCGCCGTCGCGGAAGCTTTCGGCTACCGTGAGGCCCGAGAGGGCTACGCGGGCACGGGCTCCGGGAGGCTCGTTCATCTGACCGAACACGAGGGTTGCCTTCGAGTCTTTCAGAGCATCCTCATCTACTTTGGAGAGGTCCCAGCCGCCGGCTTCCATCGAGTGTTTAAACTCTTCGCCGTACTTAATTACGTCTGATTCCAGGAATTCGCGCAGCAGGTCATTGCCCTCACGGGTACGCTCACCTACACCGGCAAACACCGACAGACCACCGTAGGCCTTGGCAATGTTGTTTACCAGCTCCATGATGAGTACGGTTTTGCCTACGCCGGCACCACCGAACAAACCAATCTTACCACCCTTTACATAGGGCTCAAGCAGGTCAATTACTTTGATACCGGTGAAGAGCACTTCCGAGGAAGTAGCGAGGTCTTCGAAAGCCGGCGCATTGCGGTGAATGGACAGAGCACCGTCGCTCTTGGGCTGGGCAATGCCATCAATGGCGTGGCCGATAACGTTGAACAGACGCCCTTTGATACCATCGCCGGTAGGCATGGTGATGGGCGAGCCCAGGTCACGAACCAACGCACCGCGGGTCAGGCCCTCGGTGGAGTCCATGGCAATGGTGCGCACACGGTCTTCGCCCAAGTGCTGCTGCACTTCCAGCACGACTACCTGGCCGTTATCTTTGGTGACTTCGACTGCGTCGAGGATATTAGGAAGCTTAGAGCCTTCACCCGCGAAGCTTACGTCCACAACTGGACCGATAACCTGGGTGATTTTGCCGGTATTCGCCATGTGCGATTCTATTATATAGGGTGGGCAAGATTTCAGGGCGCAAAACTACGGCTTAATCCCGGCTTTGCCAAAGTCCGGTTGGCCAGAAAGTTTTTTCCGGCGCCCTAAAACCATTTTTAACTGAAAATCAGCCGTTCAAGCCTAAAAAAATGCCCCTAATGCGTCCCAAACGCAGAAGTCATTCAAAAAATATTTGCCGGAAAACTTGCCTTGAATCAAAGCCGTTGTACATTTGCGAACCCAAACGGCAGTGCTGGCTGGGAAATTGTCCGATGGTGTAACTGGCAACACGCTTGATTTTGATTCAAGAAAGTCCAGGTTCGAGCCCTGGTCGGACAACCGACTAAGAAAAGCGAAAGGCGCTGAATCTTCCTCTCCGGAAGGTTCGGCGCCTTTCGCTTTTTCAGTTTCTGCCATTTCTTCCGGAAATTCGGAATGAGGTCTTTTCTTACCCACCCTTTTACTATTGCCATGGCACCCCAAGTAAAACTCTTCGCAGGAAATGCTTCCCACGAGCTCGGTGAAAAGATAGCCGCCGCATTTGGCCAGCCCCTCGGCGACCTGAGCCTGCAGCGCTTCGCGGACCAGGAACTGGGCCCCAGCTTTAATGAGAGCATCCGCGGCTGCGCCGTGTTCCTCATTCAGAGCACCAACCCGCCCGCTGAAAACCTGATGGAGCTGATGCTGATGGTGGATGCCGCCAAGCGCGCCTCCGCCGCCTCCGTTACAGTAGTAATGCCCTACTACGGCTACGCCCGCCAGGACCGCAAAGACAAGCCCCGCGTGAGCATCGGCGCCAAAGTGGTAGCCGACTTTGTGCAGAGCGTGGGCACCGACCGCCTGATGACCTGCGACCTGCACGCGGGTCAGATCCAGGGCTTCTTCGATATCCCGGTGGATCATCTGGACGGCGCCACCGTGTCGGCGCCCTACATCAAGTCCCTGAACCTGGAAAATCTGATTTTTGCTTCCCCCGACGTGGGCGGCGTGGTGCGTACCCGGGCCTTCGCCAAGAAATTTGGGGCCGAGATTGTAGTCTGCGACAAAATGCGTCTGCGGGCCAATGAAATTGCCTCTATGCAGGTAATTGGCGACGTAACCGGCATGAACGTGGTGCTGGTGGATGACATTGTAGACACGGCCGGCACGATCTGCAAAGCCGCTGAGCTGCTGATGGAACGGGGTGCTCTGTCGGTGCGGGCAGTGATTACGCACGGCGTGCTCAGCGGCCCGGCCCACGAGCGGATTCGCAACTCCGTGTTAAAGGAGCTGGTGATTACTGACACCATTCCGCTGAAAGAGCCGAATGAGAAAATCCGGGTGATTTCCCTGGCCGATTTGTTTGCCCGTGCTATTCGCAACGTGGTAACGCACGAGAGCATTAGCTCGCTGTTTGTGTAGCGGCTTTCGATTCCCAAACAATCCGCCTATCTTTGCGGCCCGTTTGCCTGCTGTGGGTAGGCGGTCCATTTCTCCAAAAACCACTTTTATGAAAAGCCTCGAGATTGTAGGGTTTAAAAGAGCGAATCTCGGTAAGAAGGATGCGAAAGCACTGCGCCTTGAGTCGTATGTACCGTGCGTATTGTACGGCGGCACCGAGCAGGTTCACTTCTCGGCTCCGGCCATCCTCTTCCGCGAATTGCTGTACACCCCCGAAGCTCACATCGTTGATCTGAACGTAGAGGGTACCATGTACCGCGCCATTGTGCAGGACGCTCAGTTCCACCCCGTGAACGAAATGCTGCTGCACGTTGACTTCCTGGAACTGGAAGAAGGCAAAGAAATTAAGATGGACATCCCCGTGAAGTACATCGGCGTTTCGCCGGGCGTACTGGCCGGTGGCAAGCTGGTAAGCAAGCTGCGTAAGCTGAAAGTAAGAGCTACGCCTGCTAACCTGCCCGACTATGTGGAAGTAAACATTTCTGATCTGGCGCTGGGTAAGTCTATCAAAGTGAGCAAAGTAGAGCCTAAAGGCTTCACTATCCTCACCAACCCCCAGGCTCCTATTGCTACGGTAACCATCCCACGTGCTCTGAAAGGCACCCTGGCTGCCGAGAAGTAAGAACCCCGGATTCTATCGGATTTTGCGGAGGCCACGGATTTCGTGGCCGATTCGGAAACCGCCGGATTCCTCATTACCAAAAGCCGCTCTGCTCGCAGGGCGGCTTTTTTTGTAGTTGTTTAGATAATTTTACCCGACAAACCAGACGGCCGGGCTTACTGCCTGAGGAATTGGTCACGAAACCCGTGGCCTCCGCAAAATCCGTCGAATCCGTGGTCTATGAAATACCTCATTCTGGCGCTGGGAAATATTGGAGCCGAATACGCCGATACGCGCCATAATATTGGGTTTATGGTGGCTGACTATCTGGCCAAAAAACACGACGCGCATTTTGAGGTAGGCCGCCACGCCTTCGTGACGGAAATCAAGCATAAGGGGAAAACCTTTGTGCTGGTAAAGCCTACCACTTACATGAACCTGAGCGGTAAAGCCGCTGCCCACTGGCTGAATGTCCTCAAAATTCCGAAGGAAAATATGCTGGTGGTGACGGATGATCTGGCCCTCCCCTACGGCAAGCTGCGCCTGAAAGGCAAAGGCTCAGCGGGCGGGCACAACGGCCTCAAGCACATCCAGGAAACCCTCGGCACCGATGAATATGCCCGCCTGCGCTTCGGGGTAGACGCTAATTTTCCCAAAGGCCGACAGGTAGATTATGTGCTGGATCCGTTTTCTACCGATGAGCAGATTGATTTACCCCTGCGCATTGAAAAAGCCGCCGATGCCGTGCTGGCCTTCGGTACCATGGGCCTAGAGCGCGCAATGAACGTGGTGAACGTTAAGTAGAGGTAGAAGTACAATTCATCCATACAGTCAATACAGTCTTAATAAAACAGCTGTCATCCTGAGCAAAGCGAAGGACCTTCTCCCGTTAAAACGAGTCGTTGTTTCGACAATTATTCTAGCGTGATAAGGTCCTTCGCTTTGCTCAGGATGACAGCTGTTTTATTACAGCCATTTTTTCAAATAGCTGCTTTTATTGTGTGCCTATTACTCGGGATGTAATCAAACTACGCAATACCTGAACCCGGCCGTACGTGGCTACTGGGCTGCATGAGTGATAGGGAGCCATCCGCATTTTCAGCCATCAGGAGCATGCCCTGGCTTTGAATGCCTTTGATTTCGCGGGGAGCGAGGTTGAGCAATACCTGCACCTGCTGGCCAACCAACGCTTCGGCCACAAAGTGTTCGGCAATGCCTGATACAATGGTGCGGGGCTCATCAAAACCAAGGTCGACGCTGAGCTTTAGTAGCTTTTTAGTTTTGGCTACTTTTTCAGCGGACAGAATAGTGCCCACGCGCAAATCCATGGTTTGAAAATCCTCGAAGCTGATATCCGGCTTGGCGGGGGCGGCTACGGCGTTGGCCAGCTCGTTGGCCTGTTTGGTATCGAGCAGCTTCTGCACCTGCGCTTCTACGGTAGCATCTTCTATTTTATCGAAGAGCAGCGCGGCTTCTCCAATCTGATGGCCGGCGTGCAAGGCATTGGCCCGGCCGGCGGCCTGCCAAGTGCCCTGATCGTGGCCCAGCATACGGCCCAGCCGTGCTGCCGACTCCGGCAGGAAGGGCTCCAGCAGCGTTACCAGGCTGGCAGCTAATTGCAAGGCCACATGCAGCACGGTACCCGTACGGGCTTCGTCGTTTTTAATGAGTTTCCAGGGCTCCGTATCGGCGAGGTATTTATTGCCGGCGCGCGTCAGGTTCATCAACTCATTCAGCGCATCGCGGAAGCGGTAATTTTCAATTAAATCACCGATACGCCTGGGGAATTCTGCCAGATGCTGCAGCACTTCTTCATCCTGCGCAGTAAGTGCGCCGCACACCGGTACTTTACCGCCGAAAAACTTATGCGTAAGCACCACGGCGCGGTTAATAAAATTACCCAGGTTGGCTACCAGCTCGTTGTTATTACGGGCCTGAAAATCTTTCCAGGTGAAGTCATTATCCTTGGTTTCCGGGGCATTGGCGCATAATACGTAGCGCAGTACATCGGCTTTGCCGGGGAAATCCTGCAAATACTCATGCAGCCACACGGCCCAATTGCGGGAGGTAGATATTTTGTCGCCTTCCAGGTTCAGGAATTCATTGGCGGGCACATTATCCGGCAGAATATATTCCCCGTGCGCTTTCAGCATAGCCGGGAAAATAATGCAGTGAAATACTATGTTATCCTTGCCAATAAAATGCACCAGCTTGGTGCCTTTATCCTTCCAATAAGTCTCCCAGGTATCGGGCAATAAATCCTTGGTGGCAGATATGTAGCCAATGGGCGCATCAAACCACACGTACAACACTTTTCCTTCGGCGCCGGGCACAGGAACGGGTACACCCCAGTCTAAATCCCGGGTTACGGCGCGCGGGTGCAGGCCCTGGTCTATCCAGGATTTACACTGCCCGTAAACGTTGGTTTTCCAGTCGTGCTTGTGGCCTTCCACAATCCACTCGCGCAGCCAGGGCTCATACTGATCCAGCGGTAAATACCAGTGCTTGGTTTCGCGCAATACGGGCTGGTTGCCGGAGAGCATGCTGCGCGGCGAAATAAGCTCCGTAGGGCTGAGGGATGTACCGCATTTCTCGCACTGGTCGCCGTAGGCATTGTCGTTGCCGCAATTGGGGCAGGTGCCTACAATGTAGCGGTCGGCCAGAAATTGGCCGGCTTTTTCATCGTAATACTGCTCCGAAACCTGCTCAATGAATTTTCCTTCCTCGTACAGCTTTTTGAAAAAGCCGCTGGCTACTTCGCTGTGGGTTTGGGAAGACGTGCGCGAATAAATGTCAAACGACACCCCAAATTCCTGAAACGAGTCCCGGATTATAGCGTGGTATTTATCAACTACCTGCTGAGGCGTAACGCCTTCTTTCTGTGCCCGAATGGTAATGGGCACGCCGTGCTCATCGGAACCACAAATAAACTTTACGTCGCGCCCATTAGCGCGCAGATAGCGCACATAAATATCAGCCGGTAAATACACGCCGGCCAGGTGCCCGATGTGCACGGGGCCATTGGCATAAGGCAGCGCCGCAGTAACGGTATAGCGTTGAGGATCAGATTGCATGAGACGAAACAAAAATCACGGGCAACAGAAAATACCGGCGTGATATGGATGTAAAAAACCGAGGTAAGATGGCTGAAAAAGAGCCAGAAAAAACAAAATTAAAAAAGGATAAAAATCCTTGACTCCGTTATTAAATCAGTTACTTTTAATTCCGTCACAACGACAGTAATTAATTGTCGTACTGCACTAAAAATCCACCATCAACTTCTTTTTCGGTATGAAAAAAGCAGACAAAGGGCCATCAGGCAAAAAAGCCAAGAAAGATCCGGCATTAAAAGTAGAGCGCAAAGCAGCTAAAGCAGCCTCCCGTGCTACTGATTCTATGACGGATGCCCGCGCCGACAAAAAGTCCGGACAGAAGAAATCCCTGAAAGCTGCAGCCAAGCAGCTGCAGAAGGAACTGGACGACCGGATGGATGAGATGGTGAAACAGATTCGCAAAGAAACGAAAGAGAAGCTGAAGGAAGTAGTGCGCGAGGCAACCCGCCGGCTGGATGTAGACACCGAGCGCATGTTTGAGCAGGCGCTGCACACCATTGTACGCCATTACGATTCAGCGTCGCCGGCTTTTTCTGACAGCATTTCCACGGATATGGGCGCTACGGAGGCAACTTCCGGCAAAAGTACCCGGGCTACTACGGCCACCCGCAACACCGCCCCGAGTGCCCCCCGAACCACGGCCTCCAGCGCTAAATCCAGCGCCACTGAAACGCCCGCCCGCCGGGGCCGCCCGGCAGCGGCAAAACCGGCCCCAGCCCGCCGGGGCCGCCCAACTGCTACCAATAAGGGGGGCAGCACGGCCGCTGATAATGCTACCGATACCAACGCACCAACCAACGCGTAAGTCTTCGAATTTCTCTTAAAACAGCCCGCCGTTTCTCTAGAGAAGCGGCGGGCTGTTTTTTATGGCTTTTTAGTTGGGAAGCGGGCGTAGCGTATCGCCCACCGGGCTTTGCTTCAGGCGCTGCATGCGGGTTTCGGGCGTGGTGTTATTGGGGGCGTTGGTGTTGATGTTCTCCACCCGCTGGCGGGCGTTGGTGCCGCTGGCCTGCTCCCCTATCGGCACGCGCCGGGGCGTGGCATCGGGCACAGAGCCGCCGTAGCCGGCATTACTATTGTAGGCCGCCTGCCGGTCTGCATCCGTCTGAATCTGGGTGGGGGGCTGGCTGGCTGCATTCCGCTCGGCCGTAGATTCTTCGGCCGTGGTGCACGCAGAGAACAGGCTGGCGCTGAGGAGCGCCCCGGCCAGCAGAAAAGGAACGGCGTATTTCATGGAAGTATCAACAAATGCCAGTCCAAAAGCGGGTAGCTATGCTACAACGCAGCCGCCGGAAAGCGCGTTGCTTTTCTTAGCATGCTATGGGCGCCAGCAGATGCTGGTGTATTCCTTCCCATAAGGCCATGCGCGCCTCTATACAGTGCGTTGCCACGTCCAGGCAATCCTGCCAGCGTTGTGCTTGCGGGCCGCATAACTCCCGCACCATTTGCTGCGCTAAGGGAGTATGGACCTCTTCATCCAGCTGAATATGACGGTCCAGATAATACGTGAACGTATCCAGCTGGCCGGGAAAGCGCTGGCGCAGGTCGGCCACCAAATGGCGAAACATATCCGGAATAACGTCTTCGCGGCCGAAGGTGAAGGCCGAAGCTATGGCATGCGGCTGGCCGGAATCGATAATGGCGAAGGTGCCCAGCACAAACTGCCGTACTGAGGCAGGCGCCTGGGCCTGCTCCAGCGCCTCAGCAACGGAGGCGCCGGCGGCCAGCGCGGCCAGCAGCCGGTAAATGGGCCGGGTATCGGCCCCACACTCCTCCATGGAGCGCAGATAAAGCTCAAAGTGGCTGGTTGGCCGGCCATGCATATCTACATCGGTTTCTTCTTCCAGCACAATGTCATTGATGAGGCGCCGGGTGGCAGGGTTGCCGCGGGGCACCCACGGCACCTGCACGCAGGTCAGCTCGCGCTGCAGCGCCTTCAGCAGCGACATAAAATCCCACACTGCAAACACGTGGTGCTCCATAAACACCCGCAGGTCCTGCATATTCTGCAGCGACTGATACACGTTATGGGCTACCAATTGCTGGCGTACGGGAGCCAGCTGCTGCTGCAAAAGAGAAATCGGGTCTTGATTCTGTTCAGCCATTGAACCATTGAAATAAGAGATTATCAGTGGAGCGCTGCAGGAAGTGCTGGGCCTCCTGCAGCGCATTAACAAACGAAACGGCCCCCTGGCATGGATTGCCAGGGGGCCGCTACAAAATTAATCAACACTGATTTCTTATTATTTCTTGGTGAGCTCGAACACCATACCATCAGAATCCATGCAGTAGCGCAGGCCGGTGGGCTTGGGCCCATCGTTGAATACGTGGCCGAGGTGGCCTCCGCAACGGGCGCACACAATTTCGTCGCGGCTCATGCCCAGGGTGTTGTCCGAAGTTACTTTCAGGCTGGCATCGGAAGCGGGGGCCCAAAAGCTGGGCCAGCCCGTGCCCGATTCAAACTTGGTATCGGAAGTAAACAGCAGGTTGTGGCAGCCGGCACAGTAGTAGCGGCCTTTGGCGTGGTTGTCGAAGTATTTGTTGGCAAAAGCCCGCTCCGTGCCCTGCTGGCGCAGAATATAGTATTGGGCCGGCGTCAGTTGGGCCTTCCATTGAGCCTCGGTTTTGCGCACGGGAAACTCATCGGGGCGGCCCGTGCGGGGCTTGGCCTGGGGATAGTCTTTGGCCGCCGAGCCGGTTTGCGCTTTGGCTACGGGCGCATTTTTCTTTTGGGAGCAGGCCGGGCTTAAGGTGAGCACCGAGAAAAATAAAATCAGAAAGGAAGCGCGCATATCAGGGAAGAAGAAACAACTAAAAGGGGAGAAAAAGCCGGCCGGCTAAAGCCTTGTGCTGATTAACTGAACATACGAAGCTGCCTCCCGGTTCGGGTTTACTCGCCCGGAATCCAACCATTTTATCCGTCTAAACCAGCCCAGCGCCTATTCCTGGGTTTGTGTTAAAAACAAGGAATTGTATTCACCTTCTGTGTGTTACCTACCCCGAGCCCAAAGCAAGGACAAAGCGAAAAGCACTTGACCGGTTTCGGTCGGTTTAATCTTCATTGCTCAGTAGCAATTATTTACTGCGCGCTTTTGCCGCAACATTCCGTACCTTTGCGGCCGGAAAACCCATTGTATGCAGAACATCCGTAATATCGCCATCATCGCCCACGTTGACCATGGCAAGACCACGCTCGTGGACAAGATCATTCACGCCTCTAAGCTGTTCGACGAGCACCAGCACTTCGACGACCTGATCCTGGACAACAACGACCTGGAGCGTGAGCGAGGCATTACTATCGTTTCTAAGAACGTATCGGTACGTTATAAGGACGTTAAGATCAACATCATCGACACCCCTGGTCACGCCGACTTTGGTGGTGAAGTAGAGCGGGTACTGAAAATGGCCGACGGCGTATTGCTGCTCGTCGATGCCTTTGAAGGTGCCATGCCTCAGACCCGTTTCGTACTGGGCAAAGCCATTGACCTGGGCCTGAAGCCTATTGTGGTGGTGAACAAAGTGGACAAGGAAAACTGCCGCCCCGATGAGGTGCACGAGCAGGTTTTCGACCTCATGTTCAACTTGGGCGCCAACGAAGACCAGCTGGACTTCGTGACCCTGTACGGCTCTTCCAAGCAGGGCTGGATGAGCACCGACTGGAAGCAGAAGACCGACAGCATCATTCCGCTGCTCGACGCAGTGGTGGCTTCTATTCCCCCCGCTCCTACCCTGGACGGCACGCCCCAGATGCAGGTTACCTCGCTCGACTACTCGTCGTTCGTGGGCCGTATCGCCATTGGCCGCGTACACCGCGGCACGCTGAAAGAAGGCGCCACCATGAGCCTGGTGAAGCGTGATGGCACCATCAAGAAAGTAAAAATCAAAGAACTGCAGGTGTTCGAAGGCCTGGGTCGTACCAAGGTTTCGGAAGTTAGCTCCGGCGAAATCTGCGCCGTAACCGGCATTGAAGGCTTCGATATTGGTGATACCCTCGCCGATGCCGAAAACCCCGAAGGTCTGGCCGTAATCAGCATCGACGAGCCGACGATGAACATGCTGTTCACCATCAACAACTCGCCGTTCTTCGGTAAGGAAGGTAAGTTCGTGACCTCGCGTCACCTGCGTGACCGTCTGTTCAAGGAAACCGAGAAAAACCTGGCCCTGCGCGTAAAGGAAACCGATAAGGAAGACACGTTCCTCGTGTACGGCCGTGGTATTCTTCACTTGTCAGTACTCATCGAGACCATGCGTCGCGAAGGGTTTGAGTTGCAGGTAGGCCAGCCCCAGGTACTGTTCCGCGAGGACGACAACGGTAACCGCACGGAGCCCATCGAGCACCTGGTGGTTGACGTACCGGAGGAAACGGCTGGTAAGGTTATCGAGCTGGTAACGATGCGCAAAGGCGAGCTGACCATCATGGAGCCTAAGGGCGACCTGCAGCACCTGGAGTTCAACATTCCGGCCCGTGGCCTGATTGGCCTGCGTAACAACGTGCTGACCGCCACCGCTGGTGAGGCCATCATGAACCACCGCTTTGCTTCCTACGAGCCCTACAAAGGCACTATCCCCGGTCGTATCAGCGGTTCGCTGATTGCCATGGAAACCGGTCCCGGCACTGCCTATACCATCGATAAGATGCAGGACCGCGGCGAGTTCTTTGTAGAGCCCGGTGAGGAAGTGTACGCTGGCCAGGTTATCGGTGAGCACACCCGCCCCAACGACCTGACCATCAACATCCAGAAAGGCAAGAAACTCACGAACATGCGTGCCTCGGGTACGGATGATAACGCGAAGATTGTGCCCAAGCGTCAGTTCTCGCTGGAAGAAGCCATGGAATACATCCAGAAGGATGAGTATCTGGAAGTAACGCCCAAGTCGGTGCGGATGCGGAAGATTCTGCTGGACGAAAACGAGCGTCTGCGCTCGGCCAAGAAGATTGACTAAGCTTTAAGTAGCGAAAGTAAAAGGGGCGCAGCCGATGGCTGCGCCCCTTTTTTATGCCCGGCGCACGGAGAATTCCTTATAGTGGTGCAGTTGGCCGGGCGTTACCTCCACCCTTTCTACCTGCGCGGCGGCTGGCCCTTTCTGGCACCAGGCCAGCAGGGCATCCAAGGCGTCCGGCGGGCCCTCGGCTTCAATGGTAACGGTGCCATCGGGGTTATTGCGGGCAAAGCCGGTAAGGCCCAGGCGGCGCGCTTCCTGCTGACTGCTCTGCCGGTAGAAAACGCCCTGCACACGCCCATAAATTTGAAAGGTGCGGTGTTCGATGCTCATAAACGATGCGTTAAAACGGCTAACCGGCCTTTACGCAAGCCTTAAACAGGTGGCTATTGTATAGCTAAATCTATATTTTGCCGCCGATGTCGACTTCCCTCTTCTATTCCCTGTGTATTCTCCTGCCCTTGATTGCTACCGCCGTGGCTTTGCGGCTGGGTGGCTGGTGGCGTCGCCTGTACGTTTTCGGCGCACGGCTGCTCTTAGGCGCGTTTATGCTGGGCGGCGGGCTGTATAAGCTTTCGGAAAACCATATTCCCGGGCTGATGGGGCCACCCATGAATCATGCCTGGCTGGCGGAGCAGGGACTGGTGTTGTTTGCCCAGTTCATTGGCGTGGCTCAACTGCTCATTGGACTTTTGCTGCTTACCAGGCGCTTTGCTTTGCTAGGCGCCGTATTGCTGGTACCCATGTGGCTGAACATCATCTTCCTGACCTGGTCGCAGAACTGGGTGGGTACGCCCTGGCTGACCAGCGGCTTTCTGGTGCTGACCAGCGGCCTGCTGCTGCACGATTTTGACCGGCTGCGCTGGGTACTCTACCCGCCCCAGGACGCGGCGGCCCTGCGGGCGTTGCCGTGGCGCACGGCCGGCGCGGTCCCCGAAGCGTTGTGGTGGCTGGGTATTGGCGTAATTCTGTTGGGCAGCCTGCTCTACTTCATCTCGCTGTCGGTGATGCTGACCACGATGGCCATAGGAGCTGTTTTACTGCTGGCTATACTCGTCTGGGAGTGGCGACAGCGCGCCTAGCGCTGCTGGCGCTGACGCACGGCCTCAAACGTAAGGATAGCCGTAGCGGTACTCACATTCAGTGAGTCAATGGCCCCGCGCATGGGAATGATGATGGTCTGGTCGCAGGCTTCCCGGAGCTCGGGCGTGAGGCCGTCGGCTTCGGTGCCCATCACCAGCGCCGTGGGGCCGCGGAAGTCGCAGGTGGTATAGGGAATGGCCGTTTCGGTGAGGGCCGCGGCGTACGTCCGAATGCCGTGCTGCCGGCACCAGGCCAGCAATTCCTCCCGGGTGGTAGCCACCGTGGGCACGGTAAAGATGCAGCCAATGCTGGAGCGAATGGCGTTGGGATTATAAAGGTCGGTGCGGGGGTCGCAAACAATTACGGCATCGGCCTGGGCAGCATCGGCAGTGCGCAGAATAGCGCCCAGGTTGCCGGGCTTCTCTACGGCTTCCAGCACCAGCAGCAGCGGGGCTGCGGGCAGCTTCAGGTTGGCCAGCTTATGCTGGGGCGGGCGCACCAGTGCCAGAATTCCATCGGAGCCTTCGCGGTAAGCCACTTTTTCAAATACCGGCTTCGATACCGTAAACCATTCCGAGTCCCGGTCCAGCATGCCGGCTAAGGCCTCCTGCTGCGCGGGGCTGGCCAGCTCCGGGCACACAAACAAACTGTGCACCGCTACTCCGGCCTGGCGCGCAATAGTGAGCTCCCGGTAGCCTTCAATAATGGTGAGGTTTTGCTGGCGGCGCTCCGATGATTTCTGCTGCAGGCGCAGCAGATTTTTTATCCGGGGGTTCTGGGGGCTGGTAATGGCGTCGGGGGCAGCAGGCATAGGAAACGGGGCTGAACGGGGAGGCGAAGATACGGGGGAACCCCGCCGCCGTAATTACGTTGGTGGGCCAAGTTTCTTACGTTTGTAGCCTATGCGCTTAAATCTTACCAATAAAATTACGCTGGGCTTTGGTATGGCGGCCCTGGTGCTGCTGCTCACGGCGGCCGTGGCCTACTACAGCAACCAGCGCCTGTCGTTCTTCACCCGGCAAGTGTCGCACTCCTACCAGGTACTGCAGGCCACCGCCGACCTCCGCTCGGAGCTGCGCGATGCCCAGGCGTCCGTCCGCAACTATTTGCTGCTCGGCGACACGGCGTACATCCGGCCATTTCGCCGGGCCGAAGGAAACCTGAGCAACCACTACGCTACCCTGCGCCTGCTCACCAGCGACAACCCCGCCCAACAAATACGCCTGGACACCCTGCGCGCCGTTATTGACCAGCAAATGGCGGAGCTGTCGGGCTGGACCACCGTGCGCGTTACCTCGCCCACAGCCCGCACCATGATTGTGCGCACCCAGGCCCAGTTGGAACGCACCCGCCAGCTTCTGAATGCTATTAAAAACGAAGAAGATTTGCTGCTGCAGGACCGCGACGACAGCCAGAACTTCTACGCCTCCACAACCCCGGTAGCACTGATGGTTTCGGCGCTGCTGGCCATTGCGCTGGTGCTATGGCTGATGCGCCGCATCCTGCAGGAGCTGCGCGCTAACGATATGCTGCAAAAAGAGCTGGCCGACATTAACACAGCCACCCGGCAGCGCATTGCCATCATTGATAACCTGGTAGAGCAGATTGTGCAGGGCGACTACAGCATTAAAATCAAGGACGAGGAGCGCGACAGCCTGGGCCGCCTTACCCACTCCCTCAACCGCATGACCAAGCAGCTCTCGGAAGCATTCAGCTCCCTGCAGAACCGGAACCGCGAGCTGGACCAGTTTGCCTACGTGGCCTCCCACGACCTGAAAGCGCCGCTGCGGGGCATTATGACGGTGGTGAAGTGGATTGAAGATGAATTAGCGCAGGAGCTCTCCCCTCAGATGCGGCAGTACCTGGATATGATGAAAGGCCGCCTGAGCCGGCTGGAAGACCTCATTAATGGCCTGCTGGCGTATGCCCGGGCCGGCCGCACCACGCCCCGCGTAGAAGCCGTGAACGTAGCCGAGCTGGTGCGCGAAGTAGCCGATATGGTAGTACCGCCCACCTTTCAGCTGCACCTTTCCGATCTGCCCATTTTTACCACCGACCGCCTGAGCCTGCAGCAGGTATTTACCAACCTGTTCAGCAACGCCGTGAAGTACCACGACCGGGGCGCGGGCACTATCTACGTCAGCAGCCGGGAGGTGAAGAAGATGTATGAGTTTACGGTGGCCGACGACGGGCCCGGCATTGCCCGGGAGTACCGGGAAAAGATCTTTCTGATGTTTCAGACCCTGCGCGACCGAAACACGGCCGAAAGCACCGGTATTGGCCTGAGCATCGTTAAAAAGATAATTGACGAGCAAAAAGGCAGCATTTGGGTGGAAGAAGCCGCCCATGGGCGCGGCGCAGCCTTTATCTTTACGTGGCCCAAAGCCACTACCGCAACGCCCGCTCCCGAGCCCGCGGTTTCTGTTCCCTCGTAACGATTTACCATACCTATATGCGCTCTGTCCTACTGGTAGAAGATGATTTTTTTGACACGATGACCGTGCAGAAATCCTTCGAAAAATTTAGTGTGCCGCACAAGCTGTACACGGCCTTTAATGGCCTGGAAGCGCTGGATCTGCTGTTGGGCCGCAACGGTGTAGAAGCCATTGAGCCCCTGCCGGACGTAATTCTGCTGGATCTGAATATGCCCAAGATGAACGGGTATGAGTTTATGGCCGAAATCCAGAACCACCCGCAGCTGGCCCTTATTCCGGTCTTCATCATTACCACCTCCGCCATGGACGTAGACCGGCTGACGGCCCAAAACCTGGGCGTGCGCGGCTACATTCTTAAGCCCCTGGATTTTGAAACCTCCACCGATATGGTGGATAGCATGAGCCTGCTGGAAACCCTGCTGAAATAGGCCGCTAAAACCACGCACCGCCTGCCGTACGTAGAGCGGCAGAAGCCATACGGTTTCTGCCGCTCTCTGCGTTTAAAGCATTGCTGCAATTTGGCAGGGATGAAAGCCCCCGGCACGCAACCTTCCATCGAATTTTATTCTCTTCCCTGTAGTTTTAGCACCATCCGGAGGCAGGCTCTATTTTGCCGCCCCGGATTGCCTTTCACCGTTTCGCTCTTCCGATCTATGTCAATTCGTTCGTTTGCTTTGGGCTTGCTGCTCGTGGGTACGCCGGCCGCGGTGCTGGCGCAGAATACTCCCCGCCAGCTCAATACCCTCCCCTCCCTCCCCGACTCTGCCCGCCAGCGGGAACAGAATAAACAGCCCACACAGGCTCCCACGCCGGCTACTATACCGGCTCCGCAACCCGGCGGCCTGGCTACCCTACCCCCCGCCGAAACTACCCGGTTCCGTGTGGGCCTGAAAAGCGGGCAGGAGCTGCGCGCGCTGGATGTGGAAGTGCGGGAGCCTTTCCTGGGCAAAAGCTATTTGCTGGTAGATGGCCAGCAGCGCCTGGAGCTCAGCCAGATTCGCTATTACGAGGATGAGTCGGGCTTTTACGTGCGCACCAATCTGCCGGGCTCTTCCCGGGAAACCACCCTGCGCCGCGACCGGACCGGGCGCATCAGTCTGTATTCCATTACCCGCACGCAGTACGTAAACAACGGCTATAGCCCCTATGGCTACGGGCGGGGCGGCTATGGCAACCCGTACGGCTTTGGCGGAGGCGGCTACCGCACCACCAAAACCGAGTACTTCAGCAAAGACAGCGGCCCGATACAGGATCTGAGTCTGCGCAACCTCAGCATTGCTACTCAGGATAATGCCGGCGCGCAAAACGTGCTCATCCAGGCCCGTCGCTACCGCAACTATACTGCCCTCAGCTACGTGGGCGCCGGGGCGCTGGCCGTAGCCGGCCTGGTGTCATCCTTCAGCGGAACCAACCAAAGCATTTCGCCGCTGATTTATGCCGCGCCCGTGCTGCTGGTAGTGCCGCTCATCTTCCAGGGCAAGCAGCAGCAGAACATCAAGCAGGCCATTAATCTGTATAATGTGCAGGCAGCCCGGTAACATTGGGGACCGGTAAGCGCGTACAAGCGCTGTGCCTTCCCTTTTCGAGTCTGCTGAGTTTGATGCCCGCCAGGCCAAAGCCTTGCTGGTGCATGAGCGCCTGTGCCAGGAATACGGCGCGCCTTTCCGGTTTTTCAGCCAGAAAGATGCTTTGAGCGAGCTGGTCAGCGCCGTTCTTTCCCACCGCACCCGTAACCAGGACTCCTACAAGGCTTACCAGCAGCTGCGGGCGCGCTTTCCGGCCTGGGAAGACGTGCGCGATGCGCCGGTAGCGGAAGTGCAAGCGGCCATCAGTTCCTGCACCTGGCCCGAGCAGAAGGCGCCCCGCATTCAGGCCATGCTGCGCGAAATCAGTGAGCGGTGCGGCGGCCCCTGTGACCTGGCCTTTCTGGCCGATATGCCCGTGGCCGAGGCCCGCGCCTGGCTGGAAAGCCTGAATGGGGTGGGCCCGAAAACCAGTGCCGCTACCCTGCTTTTCAGCACCCTGCGCATTCCGGCCATGCCAGTAGACAGTCACCACCATCGGGTGGCGCAGCGGCTGGGGCTGATATCGACCAAAACCGGCCCCGATGCGGCGCATGAGCAGCTGGCGGCTCTGCTACCTACCGGCTGGGATGCCCAGCAGGTGTATGACCACCATGAGGCCTTTATGTACCACGGGCAGAAGTGCTGCTACTTTCAGGCCCCGGCCTGTGGCCGCTGTGTGGTGCTGGACCAATGCCCGTACGGGCAGCAGCGGTTGGGGCGCCCCGCATAAACGCGCTGTTTCAGGGGCTTTTCTTATCTTTTGCCCGTATCTACCTTCTTCCTGTTTCCGATGAAAAAGACCTATGGCTTGCCAGCGCTCCTCTCCCTGTTTGTTCCCGGATTGGGCCAACTGATTAAGGGCCAATTTTTGAAGGCCTTTTTGATCTGGGCAGTAGGCGGCACCATAAGCTTTCTGCTGTACTGGACCCTGATAGTACCCTTCGTTATCTGGGCCTGGAACGTGTACGATGCCTACAACGACCCTGCGTAAGCAGTGGCTATTCTGCACATCAAAGCCAAGCCCAATGCCCGCCAAAATGCCCTGCTGCTGGCGGCCGATGGCACCATCACTGTTCGGCTGAAAGCCCCGCCGCAGGACGGCAAGGCTAATGCCTGCCTGCTGGAATACCTGGCCCAGGTGCTGGGCCAGCCCAAATCCAACCTGGAGCTGCTGACGGGCCATACCGCCCCCTTCAAAAAAATAGCGGTGGCCGGCCTTACCGATGAGCAGGCCTTGGCCGTACTGAGGCAGTACGCATCACTTTCCTAATCTCTTTCTTATGCATTTTCCCATGTGGGTAATGGCCGGCTTTTGGGGGCTGGTTTCCGGTTCGGCATTGCTCCTGGGCGCGGCTATTGGCTTTTTTACGCATGTTTCGCAGCGCACCGTTGGGGCCATTATGGCTTTTGGCAGCGGCGTGCTTATTTCCACGCTTTCCCTGGAGCTGATGGAGGATGCCTATGCGAAAGGCGGGTTTCATTCAGCGGCCATCGGGTTTTTAGGCGGGGCTACCGCTTTTACGCTGGCCAACCTGGTGCTGGCCCGCTACGGTGCCAAGCACCGCAAGCGCTCCGGCCACCACCAGGCCACCGAGCGCCAGCAGGTAAAAGAGGGCGCTACCCAAGGCAACAACCCCGGCGACGACAACAGCTCCGCGCTGGCCGTGGGCGCGCTGCTGGATGGCATTCCGGAGAGTATTGTTATCGGGTTGAGTTTGCTGGCGGGCGGCGCGGTGAGTACGGTGGCCGTGGTGGCTATTTTCCTCTCCAACCTGCCCGAGGGCCTTTCCAGCGCGGCCGGCATGAAAAAGGCCGGGCATTCGGCGCGTTATGTGCTGCTGCTCTGGAGCGGCATTGCGCTGATATCGGGGGTGGCCTCGCTGGTGGGGTACACGGTGTTCAGCCACTTCTCACAGGAGGTGGTGGCCATTACCACTGCCGTAGCCGCCGGCGCAGTGCTGGCCATGATTGCCGACACCATGATACCCGAGGCCTTTGAAGTGGCCCACAACTTCACCGGGCTGATTACGGTGCTGGGGTTCCTGCTCTCGTTTTTCCTGAGCAAGATGAATATGTAGGCCTCCTGGCCGGCTAATACACGGTTTGTTGCAGCTCCCGGCGGAAGGTTTGCTCAAACTCTTCATCCACGTGGTACGTGGATTCTTCGTGCTGGCTGAGGTCGAGGCCCAGCTCTTCTTCCGATGATTTCACGCGCAGGGCGAAGAACCGGTCAGTGATTTTCAGCAACACCCAGGAACCTGCAAAGGAGTACGCTACCACAATCAGCAGCCCCAGCACGTGGTAGCCGAAGGTGGTGAACGAGCCGTGCACCAGGCCTACTTTATCGGCAAACACGCCCGTGAGCAGCATGCCCACAATGCCGCCCAGGCCGTGGCAGGGAAACACGTCCAGTGTGTCGTCGATGGTAGTGCGGCTGTTCTGCCAGTGCACGGCGGTGTGGCTTACCAGGGCGCCTATCACGCCAATCAGCAGGCTTTGGCCATAGGTAACGTATCCGGCCGCCGGCGTAATGGCTACCAGCCCGACCACCGCGCCGGTGCAGGCTCCTACCGCCGTGGGCTTGCCGTTGCGGGCCACCTCAATCAGCAGCCAGGCTACCAGGGCGGCTGCCGAGGCCAGGTTGGTGTTGACAAAGGAGGTGGCCGCCAACTCATTGGCGCCCAGCGCCGAGCCCGCATTAAACCCAAACCAGCCAAACCACAACAGGCCGGTACCCAGCAGCACAAACGGCACATTGGGCGTGGAGAAAGACGATTGGCGCACATGCGTATTGCGGCGCCCCAGCACCATAGCGCCGGCCAAGGCCGCAATACCCGCCGAAATATGCACAACGGTGCCACCGGCAAAATCCAGCACACCCCATTGGCGCAGGAACCCATCGGGGTGCCACGTCCAGTGAGCCAGCGGGCAGTAGATGAATAGGGTGAACAGCACCATAAAGGCCAGATAGCCCTTAAACCGCACCCGCTCGGCAAAAGAGCCGGTAATAAGCGCCGGGGTGATAATGGCGAACTTCAGCTGGAAGGCGAAGTAGAGAATAAACGGAATGGTGGCCGCAAAAGCGGGATTGGGTGCCGTGCCCACGTTGCGCAGCATGATAAACGTGAGGGGGTTGCCAATGAGCCCGTGCCAGGAGTCGCCGTAGGCCAGGGAGAATCCCACAAAGTAGAATACCAGCGAGATAACGCCCAGCGCCACAAAGCTCTGCAGCATGGTGCTGATAACGTTTTTGGGCCGCACCATGCCGCCGTAGAAAAACGACAGCCCGGGCGTCATAATCAAAACAAAGGCAGTGGCCGTGAGCATCCAGGCTACATCGGCGGGGTTGAGGGAGCCAGCAACGGCGCCAGGGTGTGGCAGATCAATAAATGCGGCCAGCAAACACAGAACCACCAGCGTGAGCAGCGCAAACATGCTAACACTGGGACGAAATATAGAAGGAGTACTCATTTTTGACAATTTCTCAACCATTCAACCATCACCCTATCAAATTCAAGGGCAATATACGTTTCAAATGAAGCAATTGTCAAAATACACCCTGTTATCTGATGCTATTTTCGATAAAAACACCTATTTATTGACATAGCACCCTTATAAAGCATAGTCTTTTTATAAAAACATGTATTCAATTCTCTTTTTACCTCCTTCAAAATACAACACCCCCTGAAACCGATAATCTTCGGCTTCAGGGGGTGTTGAGAGAAACTGGTAGCGCAGGGCGGCCTCAGCCGTTACGGGGGTTTGTTGTTATGGCAGCCGGGTGAGGCGCAGGTGGTCGAGCATGGCCTGATTCACCTCTCCATTCATATTCTCATTAGCGGGCTCAAAGCTGAGGGTGAGCGTGGCCGTGCCTTTGCTCAGGCGTACCGTAATGGGATTGGTATAGCCCCAATCTGACCACTCCTCTACCCCGCGCTGGGGCAACACCACCGTTCCCAGCTGTTGCTTGCCCTGGCTGAGCGTGCGAAAAGCGCACTTGTTACTGGTATTGATGGGGCCGTTGCCGTTGGCGTAGCGGAAATCCACGGCGTACAGCCCATCGGCGGGCACGGGCACGCGTAGCGTCAGGCGACGGTTCTGGGTTTTACTGATTTCCACAAAGCCCGGGCCGGTGGCGCCTTTGTAATGCTTACCCGATTTCTTAGCTGCTGTTTCTACCTCCACGGTGCTGCGGAACTTGTCCGGCTCTACCGCCAGCGGCTCACTTGCAAAGCTTTCGGCCTTATGGGCATCCACAGCAATAACCTGGTACTCGGTGTAGCTCTGGGGTGCCGATACCGGGAACACTGGCTCCGTAGTACGGCCGGCAAACTGCCCGTTGCGCAGAATCTGGTAAGCCGTAGCCTCTTCCACCCGCGCCCAAGCCAGGCGGCCGTTGGCGTAGCGCACGGCGGGCGTCATGGGTGATACGTGGTGCGCTACTTTATTCTGGGAAGAGGCAGCAAAAGCGAAGCCCGGCAATTCAATTTTGATGTCGTGCGGGCCGGTGAGCGTGGCCAGCACGGCGGCATCGGGCAGTGGCTGTCCGTCCAGGGTAATGGTGCGGATACCCTGGCCAAAGCCCGTCATTTCAATATTCAGCACCGCCTGGCGGTATTTGAAACCGGTGAGTTTGCGCGTGCCCTGCAGTGCCTGGGGCACAAAGGGCTGGAACACGAGGCGGTCGGTCTGAAAATCCATCCCAAACAAGCCCTTATACACCAGCGCCAGCGAGCCGGACAGGCTCCAGAGCATGTTGCTGCTGTTAATTTGAGTGCCGGCAAAGTCGCCGTTGCTGGCCACAAAGTTTTCCTTGTTGGTGAGGAACAGTGCAGTGGGCCTGCTTACAGCCATCAGGCTTTCCATAAAGGCCGTTTCATTGCCGGTTTTGGCGGCGGCCAGGCCCCAGTAGCTCTGCACAAAGGGCCACACGGCGTTATTAT
This sequence comes from Hymenobacter sp. DG25A, assembly GCF_001280305.1. NCBI lineage: Bacteria > Pseudomonadati > Bacteroidota > Cytophagia > Cytophagales > Hymenobacteraceae > Hymenobacter > Hymenobacter erythromyxa. The sequence continues at coordinate 2,533,632 of NZ_CP012623.1, forward strand.
GGTAGGGCGGAATGCCCGAAATCTGGGGGTAGATGCAGGGAATGCCGTAGTCCATCACGGGGGTATGGGCCATTACCGTTTGGGCCCGGCTGCCTTCCGTGGCGCCCCACAGCACCGTCAGCGCCTCGCCCAGGGCCTCCGCTTTCGGCGACACGATGGCGAAGTTGCGGCCGTAGCGGTACTGCGCGTAGTAGCCTTTAACCTCCAGCCACAGGTGCTGGTTAATTCCTTTTTTGATGTTTTCGGCCAGCAGCCTGTGCATAGCAGCCACCGCCTTTTGACCCAGCTTATCGGCCATCAGGGCCAGCACCTGGTTGGCCTGGAAGTGCACGGCATTGGTGCCCAGGTTTTCCGACTGGTAGATATCTGCCGGCTGCATCCACTTCGGGTAGGTCTGCTCCCGCCAGTCCAGGAAGGAGGACTCCCCGCGCACCAGGCCGGTGGTGGCATCGTAGGCGTTGCGCTCATCATCTTCAATAGACTTTTTGATGATGGGATAGGCCTTGCGCAGCCAGGCTTCGTCGCCGGTGGCTTTGTAGATTTCCCAGGCGGCGGTGGCCCAGATCATTCGGTCCGTAGAGCACGGATAGGCGCCGCCGGTGCCCGTGTCCTGAATAATGCGGCCATCGGGCGTGACCTTGCGCAGGAGGCTGGTTTTGGCTACTTCCGGCTGCAGGGCAGCTTGGGCCAGAATGATGCTGTAGCTGATATCCCGCGTCCAAACCCCGGCCCACTCCTGGCCGGTACGGAAGGTACCATCGGGCTCTACGGCACGCCTGGCTTCTTCCAGGGCCAGATTGTAGAGCGCATCCAGCAAAGGATAGTCAGAAGAATACTGAGGCATTCCGGACGTATCCAGCGTCTGCTTCCACTGGCCGGCGGTGGATTTGGCGTCGGAGTGGGCATTCAGCACCACGGTGGTTTCGTAGATGCCGTTGCCGTCGGGGTCCTTCAGCTCCAGTTGGGGCTTGTTGATGAGGTTATCGAAGTCCCAGCTCAGCGGGGCCGTGTTGCCTGCCACAAATACCTTCTTGAAATCCTGCTTGTAGAGCTTCTGGCCGTTGTAGAGCTGGTAGTAGCCTTCCTTCTCAAAGGCCGCCAGCACGGGGCGCAGATCCAGCCGGATTTTCAGCGGGGTGTTGGGCGCCAGGTAGGTATTGGCCGGCACAGCCGTTTGGCCTACATACTGCTTCCCGAACACGATAACCGGCGTTTCCAGACCCGCGCCGCCAGCCTGCGGCAGGGCCATAAACACGTGGTCCTGGCCGGGCTGCATTTCGTTGTCTTTGCCGTTGAGGCTGAACTTGAAGTTCACCTGTGGGCTCTGAAACTCGTTGGCCGGGCTCTGGTAGTTGGACGTCAGCTCGGTGCGGGAGCGGGCCCGGGCCGTATATTTACCCTGCACCAAAGAGTCGCGGTACACGGTATATGCCGCCGACTGCCACACGGGCGGCGCCACCTGACTGGCGGGAGAAGACGAAGTAATGGGAGTAGTCGGGGTTTTCGACATCTGACACGAACCCAGCAGGCCCAGGGCCAGCAGGAAACCGGTGGAATAAGAACATGGAGCGTGCATACGGCAAAGTAACCAGATTCCTGCTGTTCCAGAACCTGCCTGCCGGAGCGCACCACGCCGCTTACCCCTGATACCGGCCTTCTACATTTTCCAGGTACTTCTGGGCCGAGCCGGTATTCAACAAGACCACCTGCTCCTGGGGCTGTATACTGCCGGTTTGGAGCAGATGGCGGGCGGCCATCCAGACGGCGGCGCCTTCCGGCGCCACAAACAGTCCCTCGTGCCGGGCCAGCTCGCGCATGCCTTCCAGCATCTGCTCGTCCGTAATGCTGATAGCCGTCCCCCGCGACTCCTGCAGCACGCGCAGCATCAGGGGCTCGCCCAGGGGCCGCGGCACGGCCAGCCCATTGGCAATAGTGGCCTGGCCCATATAGGTGTGGCAGTTGGCCTGCCGCCCGGCCAGCGTTTCAATCAGGGGGCAGCAGCTGGCAGCCTGCACAGCTACCATGCGAGGCAGCTTGGCATCAGCCGGCAGCCAGTCCAGGGCCTGCATTTCCTGAAAAGCTTTCCAGATACCGATGAGCCCCGTGCCACCGCCCGCGGGGTATAGCAGCACATCAGGCAGCTGCCAGTTCAGCTGCTCGGCCAGCTCGTAGCCCATGGTTTTCTTGCCCTCCAAGCGGTAGGGCTCTTTCAGGGTTGAAACGTCCAGCAGGGCATTATCGGCGTTCAGCTGGCGGACCAGGGCCGCGCAGTCGTTGATGAGCCCATCCACTAGGTGCACCTCGGCGCCATACCAGTAGCACTCCTCCTGAAAGGCTTTGGGCGTGTGCCGGGGCATCACTACCACGGCGCGCAGGCCCGCCCGGGCGCAGTAGGCGGCCATGGCTACCCCGGCATTGCCGGCCGTGGGAATAATGCAGCCGGTAACGCCCAGCTCTTTGGCTTTGGAAATGGCCATACTCAGGCCCCGCGCCTTAAAGGAGCCGGTGGGGTTCTGGCCTTCGTCTTTCAGCAGCAGATTAGGTAAGCCATGGTGGGCACCCAGCCGGGGCAGCGCCAACAGCGGCGTCCAGCCTTCGCCCAGGCTCACCCGGTTTGCCTCATCCAAAAGAGGCAGGAGCGGCCGGTAGCGCCACATGGAATTCTCCGCCTGGTTAATTCCCTCCGTGCGGGAAAGCGGCTCGTGCAGGGCATAATCTACCAGTAAAGGCTGGCCGCAACAGGGCGAAACATGCTGCAAGCTGAAAGCCGAGTAAGGCGTTTTACAGGCTGCGCAATGCAACTGCTGAAGGCGGGTAGTAGTATCGAGGAGAGTGTTCATAGCGCTTGTATCAACGCAAAACTCTCCGTAGCCTATTCCGAAAACAAATGGCTATTTGGAATAGCCTATTCCAATTTAGAATAGTGACGCCGGGCAAACTGCACGAAGTTTTTGTACGGCACATTGTTTTCCGTGCCTTTACGCTGCACAAAATCAAAGTGACGAATCAGGTTCAGGTCGCGCACGGGCACTTCCATCAGCTCGCCCGAAGCCAGCTCTTTCATCACGGCCTGCCGGGGCAGAAAAGCCAGACAGGTATCTACGCGCACAAAGTTCTTCAGGGCCTCGGTGCCGCCCAGTCGCACTTTTACCCGCAAATCGGTGAGCTTAATGTGCCGCGCGGCCAAGGCTTCCTCCAGCACCGCCAGCGTGCCGGACCCCGATTCGCGCAGGGCCACCGGAATCTGCCGCAGGTCCTGCGCTACCAGCCCTTCCCGGTGCAGCGGATTGCGCGCTGAGCAGACGGCTACTACTTCGTCCGTCAGCAGAGGCGTGTACGTTACGTTGCTGACTTTATGGATGCCTTCAATAATTCCCAGGTCAATTTCATGCTCCAGCAACGCTTTCAGGATGTTCTCACTATTGCGGTTTTTCAGGGTGAGTTGCGTGTTCGGAAACTTGCCCAGGTAGGCCGATAGCACCGGCGGAATGATATACAGCGAAATGGTGGTGCTGGCCCCGATAACCATGCGCACTTGCGGCGAGAAGTCTTTGCTGAGCGTGGTGAATTCCTGGTGCAGCTCATGCTGCAGCTGCTTGGCCAGAAGCAGCTTTTGGTACAGCAGCTCGCCGGCCGACGTGAGCACCACGCTATTGCCGAGCCGCTCAAACAAGCCGGTTTTGTAGTATTCTTCCAGCGCCTTTACCTGCTTGCTCACCGCCGACTGGCTCAGAAAGAGCGTCTGGCCGGCTTTAGTAAAGCTCAGCTCCCGGGCTACTTCCAGAAAGATTTCGTGGGCGTGGGAAAGCATGGTTACTGTACTGCAATAAGCTGCCGCCGGATACTTTATTTTATGAGTTCCCGCAGCAAGGCATGCCCTTCCGGCCACAAACCCAGTCCCGAATCGGAATTGAGGTGCCCCTTGGCTCCCACATTCACCAAACGACTGCCCCAGGCCTGGGCAAAGTGCTGAGCACGGGCCAGGGTCACGTATTCATCGTTGGTACTGGCTACTACTATGCTGGGGAAAGGAAGCTTCTGCAGCGGCATGGGCGCAAAGCCCACGGCTTCGGTCGGGAAATCCGGGCGGTCTACGTCGGCGGGGCCTACCAGCAAAGCTCCCGCAAGGGTCAGCTGCGTGGTACGGGCCCAATGCGCCACGGTAGCGCAGGCTAGGCTGTGAGCGGCTAGTACTACGTTGGGGCCGGCGGCCGCTACTGCTGCTTCCAGCTGCATAACCCAATCGGCATAAACCGGCTGGTCCCAGTTGTGCTGCTCTACGCGCCGGTAGCCGTAATGCTGTTCCCACTGGCTTTGCCAATGTAGCGGGCCGGAACTGCCCAGGCCGGGAACTGTGAGAATAGTGCTGGACATAAAAGGCTGATGAATAAGCAAAGGTAGAAACCTTGCTACTTCCGCATGAAATAGGATGCCGGTTATCCTTGGGTATTATATCCCTCTAAATCCATATTCATTCCTCATTTTCTATACCTTTCCGCCGCTATCCTTCCTATTCCCTATTTCATGTTGCGTCGGATCCTTTTTCGCCTGCCTCTGCTGGTGTTGCTGGCCCTGTTGGTTGCCTGCTCCAAAACCGGTTCCACCTCCGGCTCCGATGCCAACGGCGAGGAAATTGACCCATACCAGAATCTGGTATTTCAGTTTGACGAGGATGTGGTAGGCAAGGACCAACAGGACCGCTGGGACACTATTCAGTACGTGAAGTTTGAGCCCGCCGTGCGCGGCAAATTCAAGTGGACCAGTGAGCGGGAGCTGATTTTCTCTCCTCTTACCCCTTTCCGGCCGAGCACCACCTTTACCGCCGAGCTGCTGGCCGAAAACCTGCCCGCCGACAAGCGCAGCGTTTCGCTCCCCGAGAACCGCCGGAAATTTCATACGCCCTATCTGCAGCTGAATCCGCCCCAGGCATTCTGGGGCCGCTCGGCGCGGGCTGCCGGCACGGCGGAAATGCGCGTGGAGCTACCCTTCAACTACCCCGTACGCCCCACGGATGTCAAGCCTTTGCTGCGGCTCACGCAGGATGGCCAGCCCGTAGCCTTCGAAGTACCCAGCGCCGAGCCTGGCCAGAGCATCAGCGTGCACCTTACCCAGCAGGTGCGCACCGGCAGCCCGCTGACGGTAGCGCTGGCCCCTGGCCTGCACGCCGTGGGCAGCGACCAGCCCACCGCCCGCGACTACTCCGCCGAAGTAACCGTACCCGACCCACAGGCCCTGGAGGTGCGCTCCATCACCGGCAATATGGAAACCGCCGAGGCCACCATTACCATTCTCACCAACCAGCCTGTCAGTCAGCAGGAGCTGCAGAGCAGCCTCACGGTAACGCCGCAGGTGCCCTTTCAGATAGAGGAGCTGGAAAGCGGCGTGGCGCTGAAAGGCGGGTTTGAGGTGGGCAAAAGCTACCAGATAACGCTGCGCCAGGGTCTGCGCGGCGCGCTGGGCGGGCAGCTGGCCGAAACCACCACCCAAACCGTGAGCTTCTCCGATGAGCGGCCCAGCATTCAGTTTGCCTCCGCCGATAAAGCCATGTACCTCGATGCCCTGGGCACGCGCAACCTGGGCGTGCGCATCAACGAGGTAGCAAAAGTGAAAGTGACCATTGCCAAAGTTTACGCCAACAACATTCAGCAGCTGTTGCGCGGCGGCCCCCAATACGGCTACCCGGAGTACGATGAAACGGCAGGCGAAGAAGGTGAGGAAGGTGAATACGTAGACCATTCCTTCCAGTATTACGATGTCGAAACTCTGGGTAACGTCCTCTCTGAGCGCACCTATACCGTGGACGGACTGCCCAAAGAGCAAGGGCTGCGGCTCCTGAATCTGAGTCTGAAAGACCTGGAGTTTTCGGGCGGTATGAAGGGCCTGTACATTGTGAAAGTGCAGGACACCGAGCGGCAGTGGCTGCAGGTGAGTAAGCTGGTGACCGTGTCGGATATCGGGCTGATTGTAAAGCAGGGCAAGGCCGGCAGCACGCTGGTTTTCGCCAATTCCATCCGCAATGCCCGGCCGCTGGCCGGCGTGGAAGTGCGCTATGTGAGCACGAATAATCAGGTCATCGGCACCGGTATCACCAACCGCGAGGGCGTGGCCAGATTCGACAGCACGGCCGCCAACAGCCGCTTTAAGCTGGGCATGCTGGTGGCGCAAAAGGAGGCTGATTTCACGTTTCTGGACCTCACGCGCAGCCGCGTAGAAACCTCCCGCTTTGAGGTGGGCGGCCTGCAAAGCAATGCCGCCCGCCACCAGGCCTTCCTCTACGGCGACCGGGACCTGTACCGCCCCGGCGACACCATCCGCACCAACACCATTATCCGCACCGAAGGCTGGAAAAACCCGCCGACCAAGCTCCCCGTCAAGATTCGGCTGCTGCTGCCCACCGGCAAGGAGTACGCCAGCCTGCGCAAGCAGCTCACCTCGGAAGGCACCTTCGAAGCCAGCTTTATCCTGCCGCCCAGTGTGATGACGGGCATCTACACGCTGGAAGTACTGACCGGCAACGACGTGCTGCTCACCTCGCGCAAAATCAGCGTGGAAGAGTTCATTCCCGACCGCATGAAGGTGACGGTGAAAACCGACCGCGCCGTAGCCAAGCCCGGCCAGACCGTTTCGGCCCTGATTACCGCCCAGAACCTCTTCGGCCCGCCCGCCGCCGACCGCAAGTTTGAAGTAGAATTCTCGCTGAAGGAAAAGTCCTTCGCCCCCAAAAACTACCCCGACTACACCTTCGCCATCAACAGCGGCGAAAAGCAGCGCGGCAGCTACGGCGAGCAGGAATCCACCCCGATTTCAGCCCGCTTTGAAAAGACCATGCGCGAAGGCACCACCGACGCCAACGGCCGCGGCACCGCCACCTACGAAGTGCCTGATTACACTGACCTCGGCACGCTGGAAGGCGCGGCCTTTGCCACTGTGTTCGATGAAACCGGCCGGCCTGTAAACCGCCTCGCCACATTTGAAGTGCAGACCCAGCCAGTGATGTTCGGGGTAAAAAACATGGACGAGCTGGTAGCCACGCGCACCCAGCTGCCGGTGCGGCTGGTGGCCCTCACGCCGGCCGGCGCACCTACCACGGCCCAGGCCCGCGTGCAGGTGGTGCGCCTGCTCTGGGAAACCGTAATTGAGCGCCAGGGCGGCCGCTACATCTACAACTCGCAGAAGCGCGAGCAGGTGGTGCTCAGCCGCACTGTAACAGTTCCCAGCGGTGGCGCCGATGCCGGCCTCAACTTCGCGCCCAACTACTCCGGCGAGTACGAAATCCGGGTTTCCCGGCCCGGCGCCAGCACTTATGTGGCCCGGCGCGTGTACGCCTACGGCTACGGTGATACGCAGAGTAATTCCTTCGAAGTAAACAACGAGGGCGAGGTGACTATTGAAGCCGATAAAGCCAAATACCAGCCCGGGGAAACGGCCCATCTGCTGCTGAAAACACCCTTCCCCGGCCGCGTGCTGGTAACCGTGGAGCGGGACAGGGTGCTGGACCATTTCTACGTGAACACCGACGAGAAATCGGCCCGCGTGAGCATTCCTATTCGCGCCGGCCACGTGCCCAATGTGTACGTAACGGCCACCGCCATCCGCGAAATCAAAGACAACCGCCTGCCGCTTACCGTGGCCCGGGGCTTTGTGCCGCTGATAGTGGAAAAGCCCGAGGCTAGGCTGAAAGTCGCCATCAAAGCGCCCGCGCAAAGCCGCTCGCAAACCTGGCAAACCATTGAAGTCAGCACTGCGCCTAAAGCCAAAGTGACGCTGGCGGTGGTAGACGAGGGTATTCTGCAGATGAAGGACTACCGCACGCCTGACCCACACGGCTACTTCTACCAGAAGCGCACCCTGGAAGTGCAGGCCTACGACGTGTATCCCTTTCTACTGCCCGAGCTAGGTACCAGCAGCACCGGCGGCGACGTGGGTGACCTGGCCCGCCGCACCACGCCCGTACCCAACCGCCGCGTGAAGATGGTGGCCAAATGGAGCGGCGTACTCACCGCCGATGCCAGCGGCAAGGTGCGCTACAAAGTGCGCGTACCGCAATTCAGCGGCGCCCTGCGCATCATGGCTGTGGCTTATAAAGACGATGCCTTCGGCTCCGCCGAACACACTATGCGTGTGGCCGACCCGGTAGTTATCAGCACCGCTCTGCCCCGCTTCCTCAGCCCTGGCGACACGATTGTTATGCCCGTTACGCTGACGAATACGACTAGTAAGCCCCTAGCTGGCATTGCGAATGTAATGCTGGATTTAAACGGCCCATTGGAGGTCGTCAATGATGAAGACATTTCGGACAAGACACTGCCGAACAGCAAGTCACAAGCAGCCAGCTTGCAACCTGGCGCAGAAAGACGAATTCTATTCCGACTTTTTGCCAAATCCCGAATCGGAAATGCTTCCGTTACGATGAGCTTTAAATCGGGGAACGAAACCTTCACCGAAACCATCGAACTACCCATACGGCCCGCCTCCCCACTGCAGAAGCGCACCGGCGCGGGTGTGGTAGCAGGTGGTGCCAGTCAGCAGTTGAATCTAAAAACTGATTTCCTGCCTTCTTCCCTGCGGAGTCAGCTGGTGGTGAGCCGCTCCCCGATGACGGAGTTTGCCCGGGATTTGCGCTACCTACTGCAATACCCCTACGGCTGCCTGGAGCAAATCGTATCGGCGGCATTTCCGCAGCTGTATTACGGTGATTTGGCCGCCACGCTGGGGCAGAAAACCGGTACTTCGAAGGCGGGTATGTTCAATCCAAACTACCACGTGCAGGAAGCCATCCGTAAGGTAGAAGCCCAGCAGATGTACAACGGCAGCCTCAGCTACTGGCCCGGCGGCGACTTCGACAACTGGTGGTCCACGGCCTACGCCGCTCACTTCCTGCTGGAAGCCAAGCAAGCCGGCTTTGCCGTGAATGAGCCGGTACTGGACCGGGTGCTGCGCTACCTGCAGGCCCGCGTGCGCAAACGGGAAATGGAAACCTACAACGTCATCCTCACCAGCGGCCAGATTCAGCCCCTGGCCCAGGCCAAGCGCGAAACCGCTTACTCGCTCTACGTGCTGGCCCTGGCCGGCCGCCCCGATGCCACCGGCCTGAACTACTACAAAGCCAACCGCCAGCTGCTCACTTCCGATGCGCGCTACCTGCTGGCCGCTGCGTTTGCCCTAAGCGGCAACCAGCGCGGCTACCAAAGCACGGTGCCCAGTCGCTACAACGCTGCTCCCACCGCCGCCGCCCGCGAGCTGGGCAACTCCTTCTCCTCCCCCATCCGCGACCAGGCCCTGGTGCTCAACGCCCTGCTGGCCGCCGACCCTGGCAACCCACAAATCCCCGGCCTGGCCCGCGAGTTAAGCCGGCAGGTAAAGCGGGCCAGCTGGCTCAACACCCAGGAGCGCGCCTTCTCCCTCTTGGCTCTAGGCAAGCAGGCCAGGAAAAACGCCGGCAGCACCGTAACCGCCAGCCTGCTGGCCGACGGCAAAGCCATTGGCAATTTCTCCGGCAAAGACCTCACCGTAACCAACGTGGCCAACCGGCAGCTGGCCCTCCGCACCCAGGGTCAGGGCAGCCTGTACTACTTCTGGGAAACCGAAGGCATCAGCCCCAGCGGGCAGGTGCGCGAGGAAGACGCCTACCTGCAGGTGCGCCGCACCTTTCTCACCCGCACCGGTCAGCCCGTAGGCGCGCCCACCTTTCGTCAGAACGATTTGGTGGTAGTCAAAATCACCCTACAGGCCCCCGGCGCGGCCGGCGAAATCAAGAACGTGGCCATCACCGACCTGCTGCCCGCGGGCCTGGAAATCGAAAACCCACGCATCGGGGCCGTGCGCGAGCTGGCCTGGGCCACCGATGCCGCCCAGCCCGACTACCTAGACGTGCGCGACGACCGGATTAACCTGTTCACCACCGCCACCGCCCAACCCAAATCCTTCTACTACCTCTGCCGCGCGGTATCCAAAGGCACCTTCAAGCTAGGCCCTGTGAGTGCCGATGCTATGTACAATGCCGAGTACCACAGCTATAGCGGGGCGGGCGTGGTGCGGGTGCGGTAGCGTTTGTTTAGTACTGTATTCCAGGCTTATGAATTGGGTAAACACCTTTATCTATTCCGGCACCCTGCTTCTGCTTGGCCTGATCTGTCTGGCTTCTTTTTTAATCATTCGCCGCTTATTTCAGCGCTACTGGACCCAACAAAAGCATCCTAACCTTCTGGCTGTTCTCACCACTTTTTTGGCGGTGCCTTTGCTCTGTGCAGTGGGTTTATACTTAGCCCTTCGCACCTACTTGTATTATCCGCAACGGGACTTTACCACCAGCGGCTGGACAAGCAATGCCACAAAGCGCTATGAGATGGTGAAGGACTTGCAGACGACACACCCGATTATCGGCCTAACCGAATCCCAAGTAGCCGCCTTGCTCGGCCAGCCTGATCTTAAGGAGGGAAAATATTGGGCATATTATATAGGCATAACACCAAAACTTGGTTCTATTGACGGGGATGCTCTGGCCCTGGAGTTTCAGAATGCAATAGTGGTGCGCTACCTAGTGCGCCAGGACTAAGTGCATGCCTGGAAATGGTCATGCTGAGCTTGTCGAAGCATCTCGCTAGTGTGGTAAATAGTTACTACCACAACAGCAGCACGCGAGATGCTTCGACTGCACTCAGCATGACGGAAGGGAGTTTTACCAAAACCCAAAATCACTCTTAGCAATAGAACAACTAACTATTTCCCCGTTGTTATCCTGAGCTGTGCGAAGGACCTTCCTCTCTGCTAGCACAAAAGTGCTTTTAAAGCACAAAGCCCTTTCCACGCAAACGGAAAAGGGCTTTGTGCATTTATTTTAGCTCATCACAAAGACGAGGAAGGTCCTTCGCACAGCTCAGGATGACAGAGAGAATTTATTCTACCAACTTACTTCCCTGTTTAAACCGCGCCACCTTGGCCTGAATTTCTTCCAGCCCAAGGTTGTGTACACTGCCTAAATGCGTGGTATGAAACTCGCGGTGCGGCACGTAGCTGCCATCTTCCACGGCCTGCCCTACCTGCTTGTAGGCGGTGCGGAACGGTGTGCCAGTTTGGATAAGCTGGTTAATATTTTCGACGGAGAATACTGCGTCATATTTCGCCTGGTTCAGCAAGTCGGGCTTGATTTTTAGCTGCGGCAGGGCGAACAGCACGATGTCCAGAATATCCAGAAACTGCGTCATCGGCTCGAAGAGGATTTCCTTCAGAATCTGGAAGTCCCGGTGGTAGCCGCTGGGCAGGTTGCTGGTGGCCAGCATAAGCGTGTTGGGCAGCGCCTGCAGCGCGTTGCAGCGGGCCCGAATCAGCTCAAACACATCGGGGTTTTTCTTGTGGGGCATGATGCTGGAACCGGTGGTAAACTCCTTGGGCAGTTCCACGAAGGCCAGGTCCTGGGAGTTGTACAGCACCAGGTCGTAGGCCATTTTGGCGAGGGTGGCGGCCATGCCAGCCACGGCAAACGCCACGGTTTTTTCCGTTTTGCCACGCAGCATTTGCGCGCCCACGCTGCTCACAGCCAGGTTACCAAAACCCAGCTCCTGGGTAGTTTGCAACCGGTCTATCGGGAAGGAGCTGCCAAAGCCGGCGCCGGAGCCCAGAGGGTTTTGGTCGGCTACGGTGTGAGCGGCTTCGAACAGGGCCAGGTCCAGCAGCAGGTGCTCGGCGTAGGCGGAAAACCACAGGCCGAAAGAGCTGGGCATGGCGGCCTGAAAATGGGTGTAGCCGGGCATCAGGTCGGTGCGGTGTTGCTCGGCTTTGCGCAGCAGCACCTCTACTAGCTCCAGCGTGCGGGCGGCGGCGCGCTCGGTGTAATCTTTCAGGAAGAGCTGAATGGCCGTCAGCACCTGGTCGTTGCGGGAGCGGGCGGTGTGGATTTTCTTGCCTGCGTCGCCGAATTTCTCCGTCAGGTAATACTCGATTTTGGAGTGCACGTCCTCAAAGCTTTCTTCGATGGTGAACGTGCCGGCTTCCAGCTGCGCGGCCAGCTCCGTGAGGCCCTGTTGTAGCTGCTGGTTTTCGGCTTCGGAAAGCAAGCCGGCCTTGGCCAGCATGTTCGCCTGGGCTTTGGAAGCCTGCACATCGAAGCGCGCGAGGTACATATCCAGCTCCCGGTCGCGGCCCACGGTGAACTGCTCTATTTTCTTATCAACGGCAATGCCTTTGTCCCAGATTTTCATGCTTGGTTATTCGTTACAGCGCAACTGGCCGTGGTTTTATTATGAAAGAACGTCATGTCGAGCTTGTCGAGACATCTCGCGTGCTGACGTTGTGTTGGTATTCCCAGAAGAAGCGGTAGAGATGCTTCGACAAGCTCAGCATGACAGTTACTGTGGCAATGACCCCACGCGAGATATCTCGACAAGCTCGACATGACGGTTAAGATTGGCTCTGGCTACAATTCCAGTCCCGTCAGCAGGTCTACGTAGCCTTGGATTCCCTGGCGGATTTCGCTGAGCAGAATGTACTCATCCGGCGTGTGCGAGCGGGCGGAGTCGCCGGGGCCGATTTTGACGGTGGTGAATGGCATCATTGATTGATCCGACAGCGTAACGGAGCCGAACGTGCGGCGGCCCAGCGCCATGCCGCGCTGTACCAGCGGGTGCTCCGGCGCAATGCGCGAGGAGTTCAAATGCGTGGAGCGCGGCGTCACCTCCGAACTGACGTGCTGGCGCACCAGCTCCACCACTTCCGGGTTAGAATACAGCTCGTTGGTGCGCACGTCTACCACAAAGGTGCAGCGGTCAGGCACCACGTTGTGCTGGGAGCCCGCCTGAATTTGCGTAACGGTCATTTTCACCGGGCCCAGCAACTCCGATACCTTCGGGAAGCGAAAATCCTTCAGCCACTGAATATCAGCCACGGCTTTGTAGAGGGCATTTTCACCTTCCTCGCGGGCGGCGTGGCCGGTGCGGCCGTGGGCCACGCAATCCAGCACCACCAGGCCTTTTTCGGCAATGGCGAGGTCCATTTGGGTAGGCTCGCCTACAATGCCCAGGGCAATTTCCCCCAGCTCCGGCAGCACGCTGCGGATGCCTCCCGCCCCGGAAATTTCCTCCTCGGCCGTAATGGCGCAAATCAGGTTGTAGGGCAGGTTTTCCTGCTCATAGAAATGCAGGAACGTAGCCAGCAAGCTTACCGCTGAGGCGCCGGCATCGTTGCTGCCGAGGCCCGTGAGCCGGTCCTCTTCCACCACCGCGCCGAATGGGTCGTATGTCCAGGTGGCGCCGGGCTTCACGGTATCGTGGTGGGAGTTGAGCAGGATGGTGGGCTTGGCGGGGTTGAAATGGCGGTTGCGGGCCCACACGTTGTGGCCTTTGCGCTGGGGCTGCGCTCCATGGCGCGTCAGAAATGCCACCAGCAAATCGGCCGTTTTCGCTTCTTCCCGGGAGAAGGAAGGTGTCTGAATCAGCTGAATCAGCAGCTGAATGGCCTCTTCGGCCAGCGAGGGGCTTACTGCTGACATAGGATGGTTTTGACCGGCTCGTTGATCTTCAGTGCATTTTCAATAACCACACGCTCCACACCGGCGGCCAGGGCGGCAAAGGCATTATCGAGCTTGGGCACCATGCCGGCCGCAATAACGCCTTCGGCTTTCAGCTGCTGATACTGCTCCGCTGTGATGCGCGGAATAACAGATTGCTCGTCGTTGATATCAGCCAGCACGCCGTCTTTCTCGAAGCAGAAGTGCAGCTCCACTTCGTACAAATCGGCCAGGGCGCGGGCCAGGGTGCTGGCAATGGTATCGGCGTTGGTATTCAGCAATTGGCCCTGGCCATCGTGCGTAATGGCGCAGAATACGGGTGTGAGGCCGGCGCGCAGCAGCTGATTTACCAGCCCGGTGTTGATGCTGTCCAGGGGCAAATCCCCCACAAAACCGTAGTCGATTTCCTGTACCGGGCGCCTGGTGGCCCGGATGGCGTTGCCATCGGCCCCGGATAGGCCCAGCGCATCTACCCCGTAACTCTGGAGCAGGGCCACTATCTGCTTGTTGGTTTTGCCGGCATAGAACATGGTAACGATATCCAGCGTGGCGGCATCGGTAATGCGGCGGCCCTGCACCATCTTCGGCGCAATGCCCAGATCGGTGAGCATCTGGCTGGCTCCTTTGCCCCCGCCGTGCACCAAAATCTTTTGTTCGGGCACCTGGGCCAGCTCGGCCAGGAAAAGCCGTAGCTGCTGCTCATCATCGATGATACCGCCACCAATCTTGAATATTTTCAGGATGTTACTCATTATCGAGGTGAAAGAAAAATGGCGCGCACGGCACCAAAACGCCCAAATTTCTATTTAAAACGAGAACCAGCGGCAGTATGATATTTTACTGGCCGCTCATTTTTTTTGGACTGATCCAGCAAAGTTTCCGAAAAAAAACGTCTAGTTTTGCAACGATTTCAGGGTCTAACGCATTTTAGACGCAGAAACCCATCCACCGCCCTGCGGTACTGGTCCTTGTCATGATTCGTCTCTCTTCTATTGCCCTTACGCGTCGTACTGCCCTACTGGTGCGAATAATGCCAGCTTAACCGCTGGCTTGCAATACCTCGTCCTGCGTTCCTCAGCGAACTGCGAACCGACGAAGCCCGCTCGCGTAAGAGCGGAGGAACCTAAAGAGAAATCCACGACAACTGACTGACACGAGTGTAGGCCGAAGAGTTTATTTCCAACGCGGGTGAAAGTATGTCCCCGCCTGGCGCGACGCTAACGCGCGTCTTCGCTCCGCTATCCTCCTTTTTTTCTGGCACGTTCCCCGGTTACTGCTCCTTCCCGGAAGTGGTTGCGGCAACTCCGTCTGCGGACGGTTTGCCTCCGTGCATCTGCTATTTCCCTCCGATATTCTGCCGTTTCCGCTCCGGATAGGCCCCATCGTCACTTTTCCCATGATTCTACGAGTTGCGAATGCTGCCGACGCGCAGTATGTGGAAACGCTTTGTCAATGGTACGAGCAGTCGGCCAAGCAACGGGGCGTGGGCATCGCCAAGCGCGACCCCAACTATCTGATTAAGAAGATGGAGCGCGGCGACGCCATCATTGCCTTTCTGGATGACCAGCTGGCTGGCTTCTGCTACATCGAAACCTTTGAGGACAACAAATTTGTCGTCAACTCGGGTCTGATTGTGAACACCGAGTTGCGCAAGGAAGGCCTGGGCCGCGCCATCAAGCACCGTGTGTTTGAGTTGTCGCGCACCAAGTATCCGCAGGCCAAAATCTTCGGCATTACCACCAGCGGACCGGTGATGAAGATCAACAGCGAGCTGGGCTACCGCCCGGTTACATTCCAGGACCTTACCCAGAGCGACGACTTCTGGAAAGGCTGCGGTAGCTGCAAAAACTACCAGATTCTGCAGGACAACAACCGCAAAATGTGCCTGTGCACCGGCATGGTCTACGATAACCTCAACGACCAATTTGCCCAGCAGCCCCAGGAAACCATCAACTTCATCGAAGAACCTCAACAGCACTAATGAAAAAGGTAGTTCTCGCCTACAGCGGCGGTTTGGATACGTCTTTCTGCGTTGTGTACCTCACCCGCGAGCTGGGTCTGGAGGTGCACACGGTTATCGTCAACTCCGGCGGCTTTTCCGAGGAAGAGCTGGCTGCCATCGAGAAGCGGGCCTACGAGCTGGGCTCCACGAAGCACGAGGTAATTGACGTGACCCAGCGTTTCTACCACGACTGCCTGCGCTACCTTATTTTTGGCAATGTGCTGAAGAACGACACCTACCCGCTGAGCGTCAGCGCGGAGCGGATGTTCCAGTCGCTGGCTTTGGCCGAGTACGCCCGGGAGCACAAGGCCGACTACATTGCCCACGGCAGCACCGGCGCCGGCAACGACCAAGTGCGCTTCGACGTGGCTTTCTCGGTGATTTCGCCCAACACGGAAATCATCACCCCCATCCGCGACCTGAAACTCTCGCGCCAAGCGGAAATTGACTTCCTCAACAAACACGGCTTCGAGATGAGCTGGGAAAAGGCCAAATACTCCATTAACAAGGGTATCTGGGGCACCAGCGTGGGCGGCGTCGAAACGCTGACCTCGCATCAGGCTTTGCCCGAGTCGGCCTACCCCACCCAACTCAGCGAAACCGAGCCTACGAACATTGAAGTAACCTTTGAGAAAGGCGAGCCAGTAGCGCTGAATGGCAAGGCTATGAACCCAGTGGAGCTGATTCAGGCGCTGAATGAGCTGGCCGGCGCCTACGCCATTGGCCGCGACACGCACGTAGGCGACACCATTCTGGGCATCAAAGGCCGCGTGGGCTTCGAAGCCCCTGCGCCGCTAATCCTGCTTAAAGCCCACCACCTGCTGGAAAAGCACACGTCCTCGCGCTGGCAGCTGCTGCACAAGGACTACGTGGCCAACTGGTACGGCACGCTGCTGCACGAGGCCCAGTACCTCGACCCGGTGATGCGCGACTTCGAGGCTTTCCTCACCTCGTCGCAGGAGCGGGTATCGGGCAAGGTGTTCGTGACGCTGAAACCGTACCAGTTCGAGCTGCAGGGCATCGAGTCGAAATATGACATGATGCGTTCCAAAGTGGCTACCTACGGCGAAGAAAACGACGCCTGGGACGGCCGCGACGCCAAAGGCTTCATCAAAATCTTCAGCAATCAGCTGCGGATTCACTCCTCCTTCAACGATGAAAATTAAGGTTGGCATCGTGGGCGGCGCCGGCTACACCGCCGGGGAGCTGATCCGTATTCTGCTGCACCACGAGTTTGTGGAGTTGGGCGGCATTGTGAGCTCCTCTAACGCCGGCAACCCCGTGTACCAGGTACACGACGACTTGGTGGGCGAAACCGACCTGGTATTTGCCTCGGAGCTAGTGGGTGATGAGGACGTGGTTTTTCTGTGCCTGGGCCACGGTAACTCCAAAGCGTGGCTGGAAAAGCACGAGCTGCCGGAAACCACGCACATCATCGACCTGAGCAACGACTTCCGCCTGGAAGCCGACGCCGAGTTTCATGGCCGCGAGTTTGTGTACGGGCTGCCGGAGCTGAATAAAAGCCGCATTCAGCAGGCCCAGAGCATTGCCAACCCCGGCTGTTTTGCCACGGCCATACAGTTGGCCTTGCTGCCGCTGGCTCAGGCCGGCAAGCTGACGGATGATGTGCATGTGTCGGCCATTACGGGCTCCACGGGTGCGGGCCAGAGCTTGTCGGAGACGGTGCACTTCTCGTGGCGCACGAATAACGTGTCCATCTACAAGCCTTTCACGCACCAGCATCTCGGCGAAATTGGGGAAAGCCTGGCACAGCTGCAGACGCCGCTGGAGCTGGACATCCACTTCATTCCCTACCGCGGCAACTTCTCGCGCGGCATTTTCGCCAGCGTTTATACACCGTCGGACCTGACGCAGGAGGAGGCGCGGGCGCTGTACCAGAAGTTCTACGCCGATGCGCCGTTCACAACGGTTTCGGACAAGGAAATTCATTTGAAGCAGGTAGTAAATACTAACAAATGCCTGCTGCACGTGCAGAAATTCGGCAAGCAGCTGCTTATCACCTCGGTTATTGACAATCTGGTGAAAGGCGCTTCCGGCCAGGCAATCCAGAATATGAACCTGCTCTTCGGCCTGCCCGAAACGACGGGCTTGAATTTGAAAGCAGGACTGTTCTAACCCACTAGAACGTCATTCCGAGCGCAGCCGAGGAATCTCGCGTGCTGACGTCCGGATTACTACTGCAACATCAGCACGCGAGATTCCTCGGCTGCGCTCGGAATGACGTTCTTTTTCTGATTTCTGACGACTGCCTCTAAGTTCTAACCTCTCAGCTGTCACTTCTATACTATGGAGCTTTTCAACGTATATCCGCTCGTCAACATCACGCCGGTAAAGGCGCTGGGGGCAAAACTCTGGGACGATAAGGGCCAGGAATACCTGGATTTCTACGGCGGCCACGCCGTTATTTCCATCGGCCACAGCCATCCGCACTATGTGCAGCGCCTCACCGAGCAGTTGCAGAACATCGGTTTCTACTCCAATTCGGTGCAGATCCCGATTCAGCAGGAGCTGGCGCACAAGCTGGGGCAGGTATCGGGCTACGAAGAATACTCGCTGTTCCTGTGCAACTCCGGCGCCGAGGCCAACGAGAATGCCCTGAAGTTGGCGTCCTTCCACACCGGTAAAAAACGCGTGGTAGCCTTTAAAGGCGCTTTCCACGGCCGTACGTCCGGTGCGGTAGCCGCTACCGATAATCCAAAAATCGTAGCCCCCTTTAATGCTGACCACGCCATTTCCTTTGTGGAATACGACCTGGCGGCGGTAGAGCAGGTGCTGCAGGGCGGCGACGTTTGTGCGGCTATTATCGAGCCCATTCAAGGGGTAGGCGGCATCATCATGCCTTCTGATGAGTTCCTGACTGGCTTAGCCGCGCTGTGCAAGCAGTACGGCGCGCTGCTGATTGCTGATGAAGTGCAGAGCGGCTACGGCCGTAGCGGCAAGTTCTTCGCGCATCAGCACGCCGGCATCCGCCCCGATGTCATTTCGGTGGCGAAAGGCATGGGCAACGGCTTCCCCATCGGCGGCATCCTGATTGCGCCGGAGTTGAAAGCCTCCTACGGCCTGCTGGGCACCACTTTCGGCGGCAACCACCTGGCCTGCGCCGCCGCCCTAGCCGTGCTGGAAGTTATTGAGCAGGAAAACCTGCTGGCCCATGCTACTGAAATGGGCCACTACCTTCGCTCGGAGCTGGAAGCCAATGCCGGGGCTGAGGAAATCCGGGGCCGGGGCCTGATGGTGGGCATTAAATACGACTTTCCCATCAAAGACGTGCGCGACAAGCTGCTGTCGGAACACCACATTTTCGTGGGCAATGCCTCCGATCCTACGGTCCTCCGGCTGCTGCCGCCGCTGAACATCTCGAAAGCGGAGGTTGATCGGTTTTTGCAGGCGCTGTATACACTTGTAGCGCTGAGCTCCAGCTCGGCGCACGAGCGCAGCGAGTATGTGGAACCGCACCGTTAGGACAATTCCCAACCACCTCATCACATTCTAACGCGAGGAACTCGCTCCGCTCGTACGCCGAGCCGGAGCTCAGCGCTACACCCAATGACCCAAACAGTAAAACTCATTCTGGAAGACGGCACCGAACTCGAGGGCCAATCGTTCGGGGCCTTTACCTCGGCCGCGGGCGAGGTGGTGTTCAGCACGGCCATGACCGGCTACCCGGAAAACCTGACCGACCCCTCCTTTGCCGGCCAGATTCTGGTGCTCACCTACCCGATGGTCGGCAACTACGGCGTGCCCGGCGAGGAGCTCTACGAGTCGATTTCCCGGATCTTCGAGTCGGACAAGGTGCACATTGCCGGCCTGGTCGTCAACTACTACTCCCAGGAGCACAGCCACTGGAACGCGGCCAAGAGCCTGGGCGACTGGCTCAAAGAGTATAACATCCCCGGCATCTTCGGCGTCGATACCCGCATGCTCACCAAGAAGCTGCGGGAGAAAGGCGCGATGCTGGGCAAAATTGTAGCGGAGGAAGATGTGCCCTTCCACGACCCCAACCTCGATAACCTGGTGGCCCAGGTCAGCCCCACCCAGGTCACCCGCTACGGCCACGGCCAGCATAAAATCGTGCTGGTGGACTGCGGCACCAAGACCAACATCATCCGCTGCTTTCTCGAGCGCGACGTGGAGCTCATCCGCGTGCCCTGGGACTACGACTTCACCACCCTGGAATACGACGGCCTGTTCCTCAGCAACGGCCCGGGCGACCCGAAGATGTGCACCGCTACCATCCAGCATCTGCAGCAAGCCCTGCAGCAGGACAAGCCCATCTTCGGCATCTGCCTGGGCTCCCAGCTCATGGGCCTGGCCGCGGGCGGGGACACGTTCAAGCTCAAGTACGGCCACCGCAGCCATAACCAGCCCGTCAGGCTCACCGGCACGCAGCACTGCTACATCACCAGCCAGAACCACGGCTTCGCCGTCGACCCGGCCACGCTGCCGGCCGAGTGGCGCGTGCTGTTCGAGAACCTGAACGACGGCACCTGCGAAGGCATCCGGCACGTGTCGAAACCGTTTTTTTCGACGCAGTTTCACCCTGAAGCCGCCGGCGGCCCCCAGGACACGGAGTTTCTGTTCGATGACTTCCTGAAGGCAGTGGCCGAGTATAAAGCCGGTAAATAGCCGCTCTAACAGGCCGGTCGAATTTTTTAAAGATTAGTCTTCTGCTCCCAAAAAAGCATGGGGCAAACCCCACGCGCACCTAGCATGAACAAACCCACCAAAGTGCTTATCCTCGGTTCCGGCGCGCTGAAAATCGGCGAGGCCGGCGAGTTCGACTACTCCGGCTCGCAGGCCCTCAAGGCGCTCAAAGAGGAAGGCATCCGCACCATCCTGATCAACCCCAACATTGCCACCGTGCAGACCTCGGAGGGCCTGGCCGACGACGTGTACTTTCTGCCCGTGACGCCCTACTTCGTGGAGGAAGTCATCAAAAAGGAGCAGCCCGACGGCATTCTGGTGGCCTTTGGCGGGCAGACGGCGCTGAACTGCGCCGTGGCCCTGTACCGGGCCGGCGTGTTCGAGCAGTACAACGTGCGCGTGCTGGGCACGCCCGTGCAGAGCATCATCGACACGGAGGACCGGGACATCTTCAAGGAAAAGCTCGCGCAGATTGGCGTGCTCTCGGCCCGCAGCGTGGCCGTCACGACGCTGGAGGACGCGCTGGCCGCCGGTGCGCAGATCGGTTTCCCCATTATCGTGCGGGCCGCCTTTGCCCTGGGCGGGCTGGGCAGCGGCTTTGCCAATAACTTGGATGAGCTGCGGGCCCTGGCCCAGAAAGCCTTCACCACCTCGGACCAGATTCTGGTGGAGGAGTCGCTGAAGGGCTGGAAGGAAGTGGAGTACGAAGTGGTGCGCGATGCCTATGATAACTGCATCACGGTCTGCAACATGGAGAACTTCGACCCTATCGGCATTCACACCGGGGAGAGCATCGTGGTGGCCCCCTCGCAGACGCTCTCCAACCGGGAGTACCACAAGCTGCGCCGCATTGGCATTCAGACCATCCGCCACCTGGGCATCGTGGGCGAGTGCAACATCCAGTACGCGCTGGACCCGAAATCCGAGGACTACCGCGTCATTGAGGTGAATGCGCGCCTCTCGCGCTCCTCGGCCCTGGCCTCCAAAGCCACGGGCTACCCGCTGGCCTTCGTGGCGGCCAAGCTCAGCCTGGGCTACTCACTGGCCGAGCTCAAGAACAGCGTGACGCAGACCACCTCGGCCTTCTTTGAGCCGGCCCTGGACTACGTGGTGGTGAAGCTGCCGCGCTGGGATCTGGGCAAGTTCGCGGGCGTGAACCGGCAGATCGGCTCGGCCATGAAGAGCGTGGGCGAGGTGATGGCCATCGGCAAAAGCTTCGAGGAAGCCATCCAGAAAGGCCTGCGCATGCTCGACACGGGCAAGCGCGGCTTCGTAGCCAACCGCCCGGAGGACGAGCTGGATAATGCCGCCATCGACCAGCTGCTCAGCGAGCCCAACGAGGAGCGCATCTTCGCCATCAATCATGCTTTCGAGGCGGGCTACACCTTGGACCAGGTGCATGCGCTGACGAAGATTGACCACTGGTTTCTGCAGCGCCTGTCCACCATCTTTGAGCTGGGCCAAAAGCTGGCCGAAGGCCGTACCAACGGCGGCCTCGACGGGCTGGACACCGCGCTGCTGCGCGACGTCAAAAAAGCCGGCTTCTCGGATCAGCAAATAGCGGTCAAACTCTTAGGCGAAGGCGACGTGAAAGCCGATGAGCTGCGCGTGCGCGCCCGCCGCAAGGCCCTGGGTGTGCTGCCCGTCATCAAGCAGATTGACACGCTGGCGGCCGAGTTCCCGGCCCAGACCAACTACCTCTACACCACCTACCACGGCACGGAACACGACCTGGCGCCGGAAACCGACCAGTCCGTGCTGGTGCTGGGCTCGGGCGTGTACCGCATCGGCTCCTCCGTGGAGTTTGACTGGTGCGGGGTGCAGGCCGTGCAGACGGCGGCGGCCGAAGGCTACAAAACCATTCTCATCAACTACAACCCCGAAACCGTCTCCACCGACTACGACGTCTCCGACCGGCTCTACTTTGAGGAGCTGAGCTTTGAGCGGGTCATGGACATTCTGGACTTCGAGCAGCCCAATGGCGTGATTCTGAGTACGGGCGGGCAGATTCCCAACAACCTGGCCACCCGCCTGGCCGACGCGCAGGCCCCCATCCTGGGCACCAGCGCGGCCATGATTGACCAGGCCGAAAACCGCCACAAGTTCTCCTCCATCCTGGATGAGCTGGGCATTGCCCAGCCCCGCTGGCAGGAGCTGACCTCGCTGCAGGCCATGCTGGCCTTCGTGGGTGAGGTGGGCTACCCCGTGCTGATCCGGCCCAGCTACGTGCTCTCAGGCGCGGCCATGAATGTGGTGTCCAATGCCTTCGAGCTGGAAGAATTCCTCAAAGCTGCGAAGCAGGTCAGTGCCGAGTACCCGGTGGTGGTCTCCGAGTTCATCCAGGAGGCCAAGGAAATCGAGCTGGACGCGGTAGCTGATAAGGGCGAGATTGTCTCGTACGCCATTTCCGAGCACGTGGAGTTTGCCGGCGTGCACTCCGGCGACGCGACCATGTACTACCCGCCCCAGCGCGTGTACGTGGGCACGGTGCGCAAGCTCAAAATCATTGCCGAGAAGATTGCGAAACGGTTTGAAATCAGCGGGCCCTTCAACATCCAGTTCCTGGAGAAAAACCGCGAAATCCGCGTCATTGAGTGCAACATCCGCGCCTCGCGCTCCTTCCCCTTCGTGAGCAAGGTCTCGGGCCACAACCTGATTCAGAAGGCCACGCAGGTGCTGCTGGGCAAGAAGGTCACGCGCGACGCCAGCGAGCTGGTCTACGACCTGCCCTTCGTGGGGGTAAAGGCCCCGCAGTTCTCCTTCACCCGCCTGCCCGGCGCCGACCCGGTGCTGCGCGTGGACATGACCAGCACGGGCGAGGTGGGCTGCCTGGGCGACACGGCCGAGGAGGCCCTGCTCAAGGCCATGCTCAGCGTGGGCTATAAGATTCCGCAAAAGTCGGTGCTGATGTCCAGCGGCCCGCTGCTCTCCAAGCTGGTGCTGCTGGACTCGGCCCGCCTGCTGGTGCAGCACGGCTTCGCGCTCTACGCCACGGGGGGCACGCACCGCTTCCTGGCCGAGCACCAGGTGCCCAGCCACTTGGTCTTCTGGCCCGACGAGCAGCAGGAGCCCAACGTGCTGACCTGTCTGAAGGAGAAGAAGATTGAGCTGGTGCTCAACATCCCCAAGAACCTGAGCAAGGGCGAGCTGGACAACGACTACACCATCCGCCGCACGGCCGTGGACTTCGGCATTCCGCTGCTGACCAACGCGAGGCTGGCCAAGGCCTTCATTCAGGCCTTCTGCACCCTGGACATGCAGGACCTGAAGATCAAGAGCTGGAACGAGTATAAGGCCATGTAAGGCAAAGCTTCGGATCAAAGGAAAAAACAACGTCATGCTGAGCGCAGTCGAAGCATCTCTACCTCTGGCTAACTCCTGTCGTGAGGACGAAGCGGTAGAGATGCTTCGACAAGCTCAGCATGACGTTCTGATTTTCTTCGTATAGTGGCCCCATGTACGTCTACATCCTGACTAACCCGACTAAAACCGTCTTGTACATCGGTGTCACCAACGACTTGACGCGCCGCCTCTATGAACACAGCAGCGGCCGGGGCGACGTGGGTAAGTTTACTGGACGGTATCAGACGGATTTGCTGGTGTACTTTGAGCTTTGCCCGGATGCTAAACAGGCTATTGCGCGGGAAAATCAGTTGAAAGGTTGGACGCGCAGTAAGAAGGATGCGTTGATTACAGCTTTTAATCCCCACTGGGAAACCATCAACTTAGAAACATGGCGCGGCTGACTGGCCTACGAAGCGGTAGAAATGCTTCGACAAGCTCAGCATGACGTTCTTTTTTAGCTTTAGGCCTTAGCCATTCTTCAACCAAAATGAAAAACTTCACCTCCTTCGCCGATGCGGGCGACTATAAAGCCCTGTTGCAACAAGCATTGGAAATCAAGGCCAATCCGTTTGGCTACCAGCACATCGGCAAGAACAAAACCGTGGGGCTGATTTTCTTTAACCCCAGCTTGCGCACCCGGCTTAGCTCGGTGAAGGCGGCCTATAACCTGGGCGCGCAGGCCTGGGTGCTCAACGCCGGCGCCGATTCCTGGACGCTGGAAATGGCTGATGGCGCGGTGATGAACGGCGGCACCCAGGAGCACATTAAGGAGGCCATTGCCGTAATGAGCCAGTACTGCGACGTGTTGGGCGTGCGCACCTTCCCCACGCTCAAGGACCGCGAGGCCGACTACAGCGAGGAAGTATTCAACAAGATTCTGAAGTACGCCACCGTGCCCGTGGTAAGCCTGGAAAGCGCCACGTTGCACCCGTTGCAAAGCTTTGCCGACCTGATTACGGTAGCGGAACACAAGCAGAAGGAGCGCGTGAAAGTGGTGCTGACCTGGGCACCACACGTGCGCGCCCTGCCCCAGTGCGTGCCCAATTCGTTTTGTGACTGGTTCTCGGAAGTAGACTGGGTAGACTTCGTCATCACTCACCCCGAGGGCTACGAGTTGGACCCCAGGTTCACAAAAGGCGCCCGCATTGAGTACGACCAGAAGAAGGCCCTAGAAGGCGCTGACTTCGTGCAGGCCAAGAACTGGAGCAGCTACCAGGACTACGGCCAGGTTATCAGCAACGACCCTTCCTGGATGCTGACGCCCGAGCACATGGCCGGCACCAACCACGCCAAATTCCTGCACTGCCTGCCCGTGCGCCGCAACGTGGAAGTATCGGATGCCATTCTGGATTCGCCTAACTCACTGGTGATTCAGGAGGCCGGCAACCGGGTGTTTTCCATGCAGACGGTGTTGCACGAACTGCTGAAGCAAAGTGTATAATTCGGGTATGATATAACAATGGAAAGATACCCGCGTTCAAGGCGAGGTCGAAATGGCTGACCGGTCATTTCGAAAAATTCACCTCATCCCTTACCCATGAAGAAGGTATTTGTTCTTGCCGCACTCCTCGTAACCGGTGTTACTGCTGCTAACGCTCAAACCAGCACTACCACTACCACCACTACCCAGCCTACTCAGGGCACTACAGTGGGAACCCAGGTAGGTACTGCCGTTCTCGATGCTACAGGCACCGTGAATACAACCGTAACCACGCCTGCTGCAACGACGGCTCCGGCTACCACAACTACCGTAGAAACGCAAACGGGTACCGCGGTTTCAGCAGATGCTGTTGCAACAACGCAGCCTGCTGACGTGAAAAAGGCAAAAAACAAGAAGAAGAAGTCGAAGATCAAGGCGGAGTAGTCCTCCTTTGCTTTACTGCTTACCAAAGCCCGACCCCGGATCCTGGGGTCGGGCTTTCTGTTTTCTAAGGATGGATGGCAGTAGGCCCGGCTTTCGGAGGTTTAAAGCAACGCTACGCTGATATAGTATTTGCTCATAAAGGCAGTGCTGTATCTTGCAAGGGTGAACTACCGGGCATTTTTAGCATTCCTTTCTTCCGCGCTGTGGCGTTGGCGGCGGTATGGGCTGGGGCTGCTGCTGGTAGTTGGCACAGGCTTTCTGCTCGACCGGCTTTTTCCGGTGCCGCCGCCCCCGCAGTACTCCCCTATCGTGCTGGCAGCCGATGGCTCGGTGCTGCATGCATACCTGAACCCCACCCAAAAGTGGCGGATGAAAACCGAGCTGCGCGAAATCACCCCCGCACTGCGCAAGGCTATTATAGAAAAAGAGGACCGGTGGTTTTACTGGCACGTAGGCGTGAACCCCGTAGCGCTGGTGCAGGCAGCCGGGCGCAACGTGTTTGGCACGGGCCGCACCACCGGGGCCAGCACCATTACTATGCAGGTGGCGCGGCTGCTGGAGCCTAAGGAGCGCACCTTCCGTAATAAGCTGCTGGAAATGCTGCGCGCCACCCAGTTGGAACTGCACTACAGCAAGGCCGAGATTCTGCAGCTTTACCTGAATCTGGTGCCTTATGGCGGCAATGTGGAAGGCGTTAAATCAGCAGCATTACTCTACTTCCAGCAGCCGCCTGATTACCTCTCCCTGGCCCAGACCGTCACGCTGGCCATTATCCCCAACCGTCCGCGCGGCCTGATTTTAGGCAAAAACAACGCGGCGGTGCTGCAGGAGCGCAACCGCTGGCTCAGGCGCTTTGCCAAAGCCGGGTTATTTCCGAAACAGGATGTGGAAGATGCCCTGCTGGAGCCGCTGGACGTGCAGCGCCATGCCGCCCCGGCGCTGGCGCCGCACTTTTCGCGCCGGCTGGTGCGGCAGTTTCCTCAGCAGGCCATTATCCGGTCGGCGCTTAGTAGCAGCAAGCAAAGCAAGGCCGAAGACCTCACGCGTAACTACGTGCGCCGCCTCTATGAGCGGGGCATTACTCAGGCCTCGGTGCTGGTCATCAACAACCGCACGCGGCAGGTAGAGGCCTACGTGGGCTCCGCCGATTTCCGGGACTTCGCCAACCAGGGTCAGAATGATGGCGTGCAGGCGGTTCGCTCGCCGGGCAGCACGCTGAAGCCGTTTTTGTATGCGCTGGCTATGGACCGCGGCCTGGTGACGCCCAAACGCATGCTGCCCGATGTACCCACCAACTTCCAGGGCTACCGGCCCGAGAACTTCGACAAGCACTGCAATGGCGAAGTAACGCTGGAGCGGGCCCTGGCCTATTCCCTCAACATCCCGGCCGTGCGCGTGCTCCACGAGCTGGGGGTGCCCGCCTTCACGGATAAGCTCCGGCAGGCGGGTTTTCAGAATATCACCCGCAATGCCCCGCGTTTGGGCCTGAGTAGTATTCTGGGGGGCTGCGGTGCTAGTCTGGAAGAGTTGACCAACCTGTATGTAACGCTGGCCAACGGGGGCCGCTACGCCGGCCTGCGGCTGACCTCCGCCCCTGCCGCCGCCTCCAGCCGGCTGTTTACGGAGGCATCGGCCTTTCTTACTACCGATATTCTGGCCCAGCTTACCCGCCCCGATCTGCCGCTGGGCGCGGCCAGCAGCCTGCGTCTGCCCAAAGTAGCCTGGAAAACCGGCACCAGCTACGGCCGCCGCGACGCCTGGAGCATCGGCTACAACAAACAATACACTATTGGTGTGTGGGTGGGCAATTTCAGCGGCCAGGGCAGCCCCGCCCTCACCGGCGCCGATGTGGCCACGCCCCTGCTCTTTGATCTGTTTAATGCCGTAGCCTATAATTCGCCCAACGATTGGTTTGTGCCGCCCGCCGCGCTGGATTTTCGGTTGGTGTGTGCCGAGTCGGGCCTGGTACCGGGGGAGAACTGCCCCAACCAGCTGATTGATTATTTCCTGCCCGGCGTATCGTCGGGGCAGCGCTGCCAGCACCAGCGGGAAGTGCTGCTTTCTGCCGATGGCCAATTCACGTATTGCCGGGCCTGCGCGCCGGCTGCCGGGTTCCGGCGGGAGTGGTACCCCAATCTGCTGCCCGAAATAGCCGCTTACAAAGAAGCCCAGGGCATTCCGTACCGCCGGTTGCCGGCGCACAACCCGCAATGCCAGCTGGTACAGGAGGGCCCGGAGCGGGCCCCCAGCATCACCTCGCCCGCCGCCAATACGGAATACGTACTCAATAGCCACGAAAAGCAGCAGCTCCTGCTCAGCTGCACCACCGATAATGAGGTGCGGCAGGTGTATTGGTACGTGAACGACCAGTTTCTGCGAGCGGCGGCCGCCACGGAAAGGGTGTTCTTCCATCCCCCATCCGGCCCGGTAAAAATTTCCTGCGCCGACGACCACGGCCGCAATACCGATGTATTGGTAACCGTGACGCAGCTCTGATTTCATCGAAAACCGAGGACAAAACAAGTGTATTTCTCCTGATTTGAATAGGCCTGTTTCACTCCCAAAATGAGCTTTTCTGCTATGCGGCAGCCAATACTTATCATTTTTCGGATTGAACCTCAACGCCCGGTTTCCCGTTATGGCACGGTGCTTGCAAAAGTTCTTATCACAAGCGTAACCATCTTCTGAAACTTAAAGTCTAGTATTATGAAAAAGGTCAGTCTGATTTTGAGCCTCGTATTTCTGCTCAACATAGCCTTCACCAATTTTTCTCAGGCGCAAACTAGAAAGCCCTGGAGCCCACAAGCCAAAGGCGCCATTATTGGTGGCGTTGGTGGAGCTGCTGCGGGTGCCCTGATTCATAAGCGTAACCGCGTAGTGGGTGGCGCAGTAGGCGCTGCCGCCGGTGCTGGTACTGGCTATGTAATTGGTAAGAGCATTGACAACAAGCGTAAGGCCCGTGCCGCCGAAGCGGCCCGCGTAGCGGCTAATAACCGCGCTGCCGCTGCTGAGCGTCAGGCCGCTGCCGCCCGCGCCGAGCGTTCGGCCATGGCCCGCCGCCTAGAATCTTCCAAGCAAAACAATGGTCTGGCCGTAGGTCAGCAGCAGCAATATCCTGGCGCGGCTTCCGGTTTTGCCGCCGCTTCTATCCCTGCCATGATGTATGCCAGCAATGGCGCGTCAATGCCCATGAACGCAGCTTATTTGCCCAATGCCTCGTATGGGGAGCGTTCTACGGAATATCCTACCTCGGAATATCGTAGAAAGAGCTGGTAAGTCCGGATTCTCCCTTAGTTTCGCCGACTCCAGCCTTGTGCCGGAGTCGGCGAATTTCTTTTACTTCTTCACCAAACCCCCTGGCTCTATGAAGCCCTATCTGTTGCTATTGCTCGCTACGGCCGCCCTGGCTTCTTCTTGTACCAAAACCGACGAGAAGAAGGATGCCGCCAATATTCAAACGCTGGACCAGCAATTTGT
This sequence comes from Hymenobacter sp. DG25A, assembly GCF_001280305.1. Taxonomy (NCBI): domain Bacteria; kingdom Pseudomonadati; phylum Bacteroidota; class Cytophagia; order Cytophagales; family Hymenobacteraceae; genus Hymenobacter; species Hymenobacter erythromyxa. The sequence goes on from NZ_CP012623.1 coordinate 2,562,486, forward strand.
TGGAGCCTGGAACAGCAAGAATGCCATGCAGCTGGATACGATGATGGCGGATGATGTGCATTACCTGCAAGGCGAAGCCCATTACCAGGGCAAGTCGGAGGTTTCCAACCGCTGGGTTCGGGAAACCATCAATACTATTTCCGACCTGCGCCTGAACCCGGTTAGCTCCGGTGCTGATACCCAAATAGCATATGAAGCCGGTACTTTCTCGGTAGACGTGCTGCCCGCTGCCCCCGGCCAGCCCATGGGCGAAGGCGAAGGCAACTTTGTCCTGATCTGGAAAAAGAACGCCAAAGGCCTCTGGAAGCTGAGCTACGCGCAGCTGGAAGGCCTGCCCGTAAAAGCCAAGTAAGCCGCTACCCATACCATACAAAAAGGCCCCACCAGGTATCTGGCGGGGCCTTTTTGTATGCTTGATTATCTCTCCCCAGGCTAAGATGCTTGCGCGGCCAGGTATTCCTCGCCTTCCAGCACCGGCGCCATATCCCGGGACTCCTCCTCCGTAAACAGCCGGGACCGAATCAGGAAGCGCACGCCCAGCGGTATTTCCAACGAAAAGCTCGCTCCTCGCCCTTTGGTTACGTCTACCGTGAGCTGGGTATGCTGCCAGTACTCAAACTGGCTGGTACTCATGAAGAAGTCGCAGTCATGGATCTGGCCCAGCCATACATCGTTGCCCCCAATGCGGAACTCGCCTTTGGTAAAGCACATGGGCGAGGAACCGTCGCAGCAGCCCCCGCTCTGGTGGAACATTAAAGGGCCATGCTCGTCGCGCAGCAAATCAATGGTGGCTTCGGCGGCGGGGGTTACTAAAACTCGGGGAGTAGGCATGGGAAGCGGTGAAGTTGTGGATTTGTAAAAACGCCTGTCATCCTGAGCTTGGCGAAGGACCTTATGCCAGTAGAACGATTATCGTTGCTACGACTCGTTTTTACGGGAGAAGGTCCTTCGCAGGCTCAGGATGACAGTATGTTTTAGGATAGAAGCTGCAACACAGCTTCACCCTTCATCACTACAGCTTTTTAAAAGAAGCCCAGTTTCTGCTGGCTGTAGCTGATGAGCATGTTTTTGGTCTGGCGGTAGTGGGCCAGCATCATCTTGTGGTTTTCGCGGCCAAAGCCGGAGGCCTTGTAGCCGCCGAAGGGTGCACCAGCGGGGTAGTCGTGGTAGCAGTTTACCCACACGCGGCCGGCCTGAATGGCGCGGGGCATCTGGTACAGCTCGTGCGCGTCGCGGCTCCAGAGGCCGGCACCCAAGCCGTAGAGCGTGTCGTTGGCCAGCTCAATGGCTTCTTCGTTGGTTTTGAAGGTGGTAACCGACAGCACCGGGCCGAAGATTTCTTCCTGGAAGATGCGCATTTTGTTGTGCCCCCGGAAGATGGTAGGCTTGATATAGTAGCCGTCGGTTAACTCTGGATGGTCGTGGAAGTGGGCGTCTCCGCCTGTCAGCACCTCGGCGCCTTCGGCCTTGCCAATTTCCAGGTAGCTCAGGATTTTCTCGTACTGGTCGTTGCTGGCCTGGGCGCCCATCATGGTTTCCAAATCCAGCGGGTGGCCCAGCTTAATGGCTTCTACGCGCTTAATCAGACGGGGCATAAACTCATCGTAAATATCCTCGTGGATGAGCAAACGGGAAGGACAGGTGCAGATTTCGCCTTGGTTCAGGGCAAACATGGCCGCGCCTTCCAGGCACTTGTCCAGGAAGTCGTCGTCGTGGTCCATCACCGATTTAGTGAAGATGTTCGGCGACTTGCCGCCCAGCTCCATGGTCACGGGAATGATGTTTTCGGCGGCGTACTGCAGGATCAGGCGGCCGGTGGTGGTTTCGCCGGTGAAGGCTACTTTCTGCACGCGCTTGTTGCTGGCCAGCGGCTTGCCGGCTTCCAGCCCGAAGCCGTTTACTACGTTAATCACGCCGGGGGGCAGCACGTCCTGAATCAGCTCCATCAGCACCATAATGCTGGCGGGCGTCTGCTCGGCGGGTTTCACCACCACGCAGCAGCCGGCGGCCAGGGCCGGCGCAATTTTCCAGGTGGCCATCAGCAGCGGGAAGTTCCAGGGAATAATCTGGCCCACTACGCCCAGCGGCTCCTGAATAACTAGGGAAAGGGTGGTTTCATTTAGCTCGGTAGCAGAGCCTTCCTCGGCCCGAATCACGCCCGCGAAATAGCGGAAGTGGTCAATGGCCAGGGGCAGGTCGGCAGCCATGGTTTCCCGGATGGCTTTGCCGTTTTCCACGGTTTCTACCGCCGCCAGGTGGGCCAGGTTGGCCTCCATGATGTCGGCAATTTTCAGCAACACGTTGCTGCGCGTGGTAGGCGAGGCTTTGCTCCAGGTTTTGAAGGCTTCGTGAGCGGCATCTAGGGCCAGTTCTATGTCCTCTTTGGTGGAGCGGGCTACTTTGGTAAAGGCTTTGCCATCAATGGGCGAGGGGTTTTCGAAATACTGCCCTTTCACGGGCGCTACCCATTTGCCGCCAATAAAATTATCGTAGTGGGATTTGAATTGAGGCCGGGCAACCAGGGTGGTGGGTTTTTCTAGGGTTTCCATGGATGGGGATTTGTGTGGGTTTCGGATATCCCAAGCTAGCTTCTTATCCTGCCGAAATAGTTGTATTATACTCTCAGAAATACCGCCTATAGTCGCAAGTTGCCGTTGAGCTTTTCCCCGAAAGCTCAACCTAGCCTGCTGGTTTTCTGCTAATTGCAATGAACAATTTCCGCTTGCTCTCTATTGTAGAGAAAGTATTGTGCTATTTCCGCGTTCAGGCTTCTCATCGGACTCCCCACCCATGCCTACCCATCACCTGCCCGCCCCTATTTCCCTGCATCAGCCAGAGCAGCTGACCACGCTGGTGGAAAACCGCACCGTGTACACACTGGAAGCCTTTGAGCTGAACGTGTTTGAAACTCACCGCACGGCCCACCAGGTACCGCTCAGCATGGGCCACGTGGTGCTTACCACCATGCTGCGGGGCAAGAAAGTGATGCACTTGGCCGGCCGCCCGGCCTTCGACTACCTCCCGGGCGAGTCAGTAGTGGTGGGCAAGGATGAAACCATGGTCATTGATTTTCCGGAAGCCAACGAGGCCCAGCCCACGCAATGCCTGGCCGTAGCTATTCCCACCGATACCATCCGGCAAACCGTAGACCTGCTCAATGAGCACTCGCCCCGCGCAGAAGAGCACCTGCCCTGGCAGCTGGACACCGCCGAGCACGCCCACTTTCAGAACACGCCCGAGCTTACCAGCACCCTGGAGCGCCTGGTGCAGCTTTCCCAGGATACGGGCCGCGTGAAGGATGTGCTGGCCAACTTCACCATTCAGGAAATGCTGGTGCGCCTGATGCAAACCCAGGCCCGGCAGCTGCTCTTTCACAACTATAAGGAGCACGTCACGTCCCACCGCTTTGCCCACGTGGTGCAGTACATCAAACAGCACCTCACGGAGCAGATTACCATTGAGAAGCTGAGCGAGCTGGCCTGCATGAGCAAGGCCACCTTTTTCCGGGTGTTTAAGCGCGAGCTGGGCCTCACGCCCGTAGAATATGTGATTCAGGAGCGCCTGGCCGAAGCCAAGCGCCTGTTGCGCAACCCGCTTACCACCGTTACGGACGTGTGCTTCCGGACGGGCTTCAATAACACGGCTTACTTTCAGAAGCTGTTTAAGCAGTATGAAGGCGTAACGCCGGGGCTGTATAAAAAGCAGTATGCTACTCTTTAGATAAAACATGAAGCGTGACACTTTTAAAACCCTCTTGGTATTTCTGAGTCCCGTCTTCGCGCTGATCCTATATATTAATTATGATGCCCACTGGAGCCCTGAGGCAGCAATAGGTCAGGAGAATCTTCGTAACATCCGTAAGGTTGAAATAGGTATGGACTCGTCTACTGTCCTGGCTATAATGGGCAATCCAGAATCCAGAGTGTATTTTCTTCCTGTTCCACAAACCACAACTTACACCTATCGAACGCCACCAGGTTCGTCCATGAGTTGCTACGTTGTCTTTGATAATGAAATGAAGGTTATAGAAAGAAAGGTTATTCAATAAATAGCACAGAAGTTCTACAGTTAACTATTGTACAATAGTTAACAACTTTCCCGGCTGACTTGGGGTTGTGTGAGGCCAGTAAGGCGGCGGCAATAATAGCCGCCGTAATTTTGCCTCCTATGAAAGATGCCGTTGCGGCTGCGCCTCAGCCAGTGCTAGAGGACATTCGTCCTATTCCGTCCCATCCTCCGCTTGCTCCGGCCCTGGTCTGGCTGATGGCCATTACCTGCGGACTGGTGGTGGCCAATATCTACTACAACCAGCCGCTGCTGGCCGAAATCGGGAAGACCTTTGGCTTGTCGGATAGCCGGGTGAGCTTGGTAGCCACCATTACGCAGGTAGGCTATACCCTAGGGCTGCTGTTTGTGGTGCCACTGGGTGATAAGCGCGAGCGGAAAAGCCTGATTCTGGCCCTGCTGCTCTTTGCGGCGGTTTGTCTGGCCGGCGCGGCCTTTGCCCCTACGTTTGCGCTGCTGGTGGCCGCCAGCCTGCTGATTGGCATTTTCTCCGCGGTGCCGCAACTGCTGATTCCCATGGCAGCCTCCCTGGCCACTAATGAGGAGCGCGGCCGGGTGGTAGGCAAAGTCATGAGCGGTTTGCTTATCGGCATTCTGGTATCCCGGACCATCAGCGGGTATGTGGGCGCGCATTTTGGCTGGCGCACCATGTTCTGGGTAGGTGCCGGCGTGATGGTGGTGCTGACCGGCATTCTGGCCCGCATGCTGCCGCGCAATCAGCCCACCTTTACCGGCAGCTACGCCAGCCTGCTTCGCTCGCTGGGCACCCTCACCCGCACCCTGCCTACGCTGCGCCGCTCGGCGCTGGTGGGCCTGTGCATGTTTGCCGGCTTTAGCGCTTTCTGGACTACGCTGGTGTTCTTCCTGGAAAGCAGCACCTACAACTACCATAGTGATGTGGCCGGCCTGTTCGGCCTCATTGGCGCCAGCGGGGCCCTGGCCTCGCCCTTGGCTGGCCGCTCAGCCGACCGCAAAGGCGCCGACTTTGCCCTCAACATTGGCATACTGCTGTGTGTAGGGTCTTTTGTGCTCCTGCTGTTTGGTGGGTACTATCTGGTGGGGCTGATTCTGGCCGTTGTTATTCTGGATGTAGGCCAGCAGATGACCCACATTTCCAACCAATCACGCATTTTTTCCCTGCTGCCGGAAGCCCGCAGCCGCCTGAATACGGTGTATATGACGGCTGCTTTCATTGGCGCCTCCCTGGGCTCCTGGCTGGGCGGGCAGGCCTGGGCGCATTTCCACTGGCCGGGCGTATGCGCCGTGGGGCTGGCGTTTGGCGTGGCGGGCTACCTGGTTAACCGCTTTTATGGGCGGCCTGGTGCTGGTATGGCTGTTGAGTTGTCAGAAGAGTAGCCTCATCCCTATAGAGCATAAAAAAAGCCCCGACCATACGGCCGGGGCTTTTTTAATAATGCGTTCAGATACTAGTGGCTCACCACCAAACGCTTGGTAGCCACTCCGTGGTCGGTTACCAGCTTCAGCAGATACACCCCGTTGGCGTACGAGGAAAGCAACAGCTCCTTGGCTATTTTCTGGTTGGCCGCCGCAGAACCGGCAGCTACTACCTGCACCCGGCTGCCTTTTAAGTCATATACAGCCAGGCTGTACTGACCCGAAACCAGCATAGAGAAGGAAACCGCCGTGCGGCTTGCCCCGGGGTTAGGATACACCGAGAAACCCTCCACCATAGAAGCCACCTTGTTAGGCGTAGGCGTAGCGGCGCAACTGGAGCCCACCACATACAAATGCGGTTTCTCCGCGGAGTTGCGCTCCGGGCCACCCGCACCAGCCTGGTAGGTAAAGTACACGCTGGTTACTACACCTGTAGCAATGGCTTTGGTGAAGGTAAAATCACCGGCGGCATTCTTGGTCATGGGGTAGCCGGGATAAGCGCCTGCGCCACCTTCCTGGATGTAAATAAGGGCTAGGTTGCCGCCGGCCGTGGCACCCAGCGGATGAAATGTGTAGGTTACGTTTTCGCCCGTGGTTACGGCCTTAAAGCTGTAATCATCGGTGGAAGCGCAGTAGCCATCAGTACCGGCCACGGTTATGGTTACCGCCGTTGAGGTAGTGCTTTTGCCGGCATTGTCCGTGGCTTTGGCCGTCAGGGCATAAGAACCGGCGGCTACTTTCACCCACTCATAGGAGTACGGGGCCGTAGCATCTTCTCCCAGCTTGGTATTTCCCTGGAAGAACTCCACTTTCGCTATGGTGCCATCGGTATCAGCGGCCGTGGCCGTGAGCGTAATGGTGGCGGGCGCCACATACTGGCCGGTGGCCAGCGGGGCCGTCAGGCTAACCGTAGGAGCGGCATTATCGGGGCCGCTGGTGTCGCAGTTCTGCCCCACGGTGTAGGAATGGGGCTTGTCAGCGGAGTTGCGCTCCGGGCCACCTGCACCTACCTGATAAGTGAAGTAGAAGCTGGTGGCTATACCCGTGGCAATAGGCTTAGAGAAGGTGAAGTCACCGGCGGCATTCTTGGTCATGGGGTAGCCGGGGTAAGCGCCTACGCCACCTTCCTGGATGTAAATCAGGCCCAGATTGCCCCCGGCCGTAGCACCCAGCGGATGGAACGTGTAAGTCACATTGCCATCCTGGCTGAACACTTCGTAGCTGTAGTCGCCGTTGGCGGCCAGGCCGGTACAGGCCAGGGGTTTCACTTCCACGGCCACTGCCGCCGAGGTAGTGGTATTGCCATCATTATCGGTGGCGCGGGCCGTTAGGGAGTAAGAGCCGGCGGCCACGTTCTTCCACTCATAAGAGTAAGGAGCAGTAGTGGCGGTGCCCAGCTTCGTATCGCCGTTATAGAACTCCACCATGCTGATGGTGCCGTTGGCATCTGCCGCGGTAGCCGTAAGCGTGAGGGTAGCCGGAGCCGTAAACTTGTCGGTAGCCAGGGGGCTGGTCAGGGTTACGGTGGGCTTTACCGGATCAGCCACTGTAATTGTAACGGCCGTTGAGGTGGTAACGGCGCCGCCATTATCGGTGGCTTTGGCCGTGAGAGCATAGGTGCCGGCTACCGCGCTGGTCCAGGTATAGGTGTAGGGGCTGGCCATGTCCGTTGCCAGCAGCGTGGTGCCCTGGTAGAACTCCACCTTATAGATAGAGCCATCTGCATCGGCGGCATTGGCGGTGAGGACAATGCTGGCCGGGGTAAAGTAGCTGGCATTGGCCGCCGGGGCCGTCAGGCTAACCGTGGGCGCGCTGTTATTGGGAGCCGAGACAAACAGCGTCACCGGAACCGAAGTAGCAACCGCGCCTTCGTTGTCGGTGACTTTGGCGGTAAGGGTGTACACCCCGGCGGCAGCGCCGGTCCAGGCAAAGCTGTAGGGGCTGCTGGTATCGGTGCCCAGCAGGGTGGTGCCCTGGTAGAAATCTACCTTGGCTACACTGCCGTTTTCGTCGGCGGCCGTGGCCGTGAGCGTAATGCTGGCCGGCGTGGTTACTACGGCATTGTTTGCCGGAGCGGTGAGCGTAACGGTGGGCACCGGGTTGGAGATTATCCCGCCGCTCAGGTACATATCATCAAAGAAGAAATCAGCCGTACTGGAAGCAGGGTCGCCGGCAAACATGAACAGGCTGGTCATCGAGCCTAGATCAATGTGCATGCCTACGTTAGGCTGGTTAAAGGCACTCAGCGGAATGGTTACCTCGTGCCAGCTGCCATCCCGCACCAGGCCATACTGCGCAGCCCCGCCCGCCGGGAAATTAATCCAGCTTTCGCCATGCCCGCTTTTCACCCCAATCTTAAACTGACCGGTGTAGGAGGATTTGAAATGAAACTTGAGGGCGCCATCCTGCGCGAAATTGAGCAGGTTGATAGGGGCATGATCTACACCCATGCCAAACCAGTCGCCGCTGCCGGCCCGCACGGCCAGCACCTGCGTGCCTTCGTAGGCGGCGGGCATGGGGGTAATGTTGGTCAGGTTGTTCCAGTAGTAAAGCTCCGCTCCTGCCCCAAACTCCAGCTTGTTGGTAATAGTAGCCTGCTCGGTATAGATGCCGAAATTGCCGCCGAAGGCATGGTCTTTCCCCAGGTAGAGCTCATCACCGGGGCTCTGGTACAGCCGGATATAGTCTACCAGCATTTTGGCAGGCAGCGTAGCGGTAATATCATTTACCCCGGGCTGGCCGGTATAATTGCCGCCCACAGCCATGTTCAGCAGGATGTACTGCGACTTATGGAATTCCTCCATATCCTTTTCCGGGGTATTGGTGATATCCGCGGAGAAGTATTGGGTGCCATCAATAAACACTTTGATGAACTGCGCATCCCACACCATTTTATAGACGTGGTAGTCATCGGTTAGCGGCGTGGGGCTTTTGTAGATTTCGCTGTAATCGGCCAGGTTGCCTTTATAGCTCCAGTGCAGGGCCGCGCTAACCCAGTTGTTCACGTTGCTGGGGTAAGAGGCCTTGCTGCCCATCTCCAGAATATCGGTTTCGCCGCTGGCGGGCCAGTTGCCCGTGGTGCCCAGCAGCCAGAATGCCGGCCACAGGCCGTTTTTCAGATTCGGCACTTTAATGCGGGCCTCCAGCGTGCCGTATTTAAACTGCACCCGGCCAAACGTTTTCAGGCGGGCCGAGGTGAATTCCCGGGTCTGGAATTTTTCCTTGCGGGCCTCAATCACCAGGCTGCCATTCTCTAGGCGGGCGTTTTCAGGCCGGCTGGTGTAGTACTGCAATTCCTGGTTGCCCCAGCCACAGATGCCCCGCTCGCAGCCATCCCCAAAATCATAGGTCCAGGAGTCGGGATTGATGGCCGTGCCGTCGAAATTATCTTCCCAAACCAAGGTTTGGGCCTGGGTGGTAAACGTGGCAGACAGCAGCAGAGCCGCCGCGGCCAGCAGCCGCCGACTGGCTTGTGACCAGCCAGACGGGGAGTGAGTAAAGGTTTTCTTCATGCGTGGTGGGAATTAGAAAAGCTAAGAATGGAAAGACACGGAGGGCAGCAGATTCCTGGGAAAAGGAACCGGCTATTATGGGGGTTGATGTTTTTTTAAGCTCGACAGTAAATGGCGACCTTTTATTGGTTGTCTGAATTTGGATCTGGCTTGTGCCTATTGCGTTGCCACGTTCCCTCCATCAGCCTTACCAATTGGCAACTATTTGCTTTCAGCCGGCCAGACAGGCATTTAACGTCTTCCGGCTACTTGTGTACCAAGCGTATAGAAAGGCAATTTTTATCACTTTTCTAAGCCAGATTCATCTTGTAATATACAGATAACCAGCCGGAAAGCCTACCGAAAACGGACAGTCATGTGATTTTAAAATTGAAGCAAAGCAGTAAGCCGATGCTGCTTGCTGGTGCGGTCTTAGGGCCGGAAGGCAGGTGGTGCGTACCCGTAACCTCAGATAAACACACCAGAAGCGCAGGCAAAAAATGAGCGCCTAGAGTTTTTCTCTCAGCCCAGATGATACGGGCCCTTGGCTTGGTAACTTCAGGAAAACGGGAGGTGCGTTAGGCGAGGACAATACCTGTCTGCTTTGTAGCATAACGATGAAGGACAGGTCCCGTTTTTCGGTTATCGAGGGCCGGTGGAACCGGCCGGTTTTCAGGAGTAATAGGAGGAGCTAAAAACCCTCGTAAACTCAATAATAATATTGAACGGCAGCGACCAGTTTACGTATTGTGAATGATGCACTTAGGGCAGGAATTTTGAGCTTAGCCCGGTTGCTTTTTTCATCTTTTTTTCCTCTTCATCATGGATACGCAAGACCATCCTACGCCGCTGCCTACCAACCAGGCGCCCCAAGACCAAGGCCCAAGCCAAAAGCCTGCCCCTGCTCCCTTTCTTGCTCCAACTGCTGAGGCCAATCCTGCCCCAACCGCTGCTGTCAACCCAACGCCCGCCCCTGAAGCCAACCCGGCTCCAATGGCGCAGGCCAACCCCGCCCCCACTGCCGCTGTTAATCCTGCTCCTACTGCCGCTGTTAATCCTGCTCCTACTGCCGCCGTCAATCCTGCCCCCACTGCCGAAGCTACTCTAAACCCAACGGCGGTAGCTGCAGCTGCCCCCGTAGCAGTAGCCACTCCGGCACCGACTGCCGTAGCAGCGCCTGCTCCCAGTGCGGCCGCTGCCCCTGCCCCTGCCCCAACTGCCACCGTCACCAGCATTCCGGTTGCCACTAGCAGCCCTGCCCCAACGGCGGAGGCCACGCCACCCGCTTATGGTGCGGCAGGCAATGCCAGCGCGCCCGCCGCGCAGGAAGCCCCAACCAAGCTGACGCTTTCCATCCCGATAGAAATATCCGTCAGCACTCCCCTACAAGCCACCAATGCTGTAGCGCAGCCAGCTAACAGCGCGCCACCCCAAGGCGCAGTCACCACTACTCCCGAAAATCCGGGCAGCGAAAAGAGTGTTATTGGGTTTCAATATACTGCGGGCCGAAACGAAGCCAGTGAAAACCCCGACGAGTCAGGAAACCAGCAATAAGCCCTGTGCGCTTACGGTGAGGGATAAGCCCCACACGGCTATAGCAAGGCCCCGATTATTAGCGCCGCGTTGAGTAAATGGCAAGGCGTACGCTGACTACACCCCGGACTCAATTCTTGGTTTTTGGCGTAAAGAAAAGGCCGTGCTTCTGATGTGAAGCACGGCCTTTTCATAATGTATAGCGGAATCAGTTTACGCCTACAGACGGCTCAAACATACTTTCAGGCTGTCGCGCCAGTGCGGAATGGCTACCTGCAGCTGGGTTTTGGCTTTGGTCTTATCCATTACGGAGTAAGCCGGGCGCGTGGCTTTGGTGGGATACTCGGCGGTGCGGATAGGCAGAGTGCGCACCGGCGTGTTGCTCAGCTCAAAAATAGCCTTAGCGAAGTCGTACCACGAAGTCAGGCCCTCGTTGCTGTAGTGGTAGATGCCGTACTGCTGGTTCCGGGTTTCGATAATGGTCAGCAGGCAGCCAGCCAGGTCAATGGCGTAGGTGGGGGTGCCCACCTGGTCCCAGATAACCTTCAGTTCTTCCCGCTCATGGCCCAGCTTGAGCATGGTCTTCACAAAGTTGCCGGCATACTCGGAGTACAGCCAGCTGGTGCGCAGGATAAAGTAGCGGCTGGTTTGCGCGGCTACCCCCTGCTCGCCTTCCAGCTTGGTGAGGCCGTAAATGCTGATAGGCGCGGCTTCATCCGTTTCCACCAGCGGCTGGTTGCCTGTGCCGGCAAACACGAAATCTGTGGAAATATGCAGGAGGGTGGCGCCAGCCTGCTCGCACAGCCGGGCAAGATTCACGGCCCCGTCTTTGTTGACTTTACGGGCCAGCGCTACCTCGTCTTCGGCTTTATCCACGGCCGTGTAGGCAGCGCAATTGATACAGTACGCGGGTTGGTACTTGGCAAAAACAGCTGCCAGCTTCTCTTCATCCAGAATATTCGCTTCGGCTTCGGCCAGGAAAACCAGGTTGCTCAGGTTTCTTTCTTTTGCTACGTGCTGCAGGCACTGCCCTAACTGCCCGGAGGCGCCAAAAACGAGGATATTGCTCATAAACGATGCTGGTTTGCGCTGCAAATTAGCGCTTTTCAACCCAGCACCAGCGGTTTTAGCCTATCGGCCGCTTATTCTTAATGGGCTCGAAGCGCTGCTCGCGCGGCTGTTTTTCACTCAGGTAGCGCCAGTAGCGCAGGGGCATATGCCGGCGGTGCAGCTTTATATTTTTGCGCTCCGGAATATTTACGTGGTCGAAGTAGGACTGCCAGAGCAGCTTGAACAGGGGTTCCCGCTCATCCAGCACCGTGGCCGAAATATCGGTGCGCCGCTGCGGCGTGGGGGTTTCGAACTCCACTACATCGGTGCGGTGCAAATCGTAATACAAACCGTAGCGGCGGCGCTTATCGAAGATAAGCCAGCGCTGGTCGGCGTAGCGCTTGGTGAAGTGGGGCGCAATGAGCGGCAGCACGTCAAAATCGGGCTCAATGGTGGCGTGGAACAGCTCGTCGCTGGTTTTCTCGAAGCGCACGAAGGCTTCCATGCGGTGCTTTTCGCGGTACATCTGCTGGGCAATGCCCGCAATGCGGCGCACGGTATCGTCGGCGTAGTTTTCGGAGATGTCGCGGCCGGCACGCATGGCCGTGTCGGCGTAGCGGAAAATCAGGAGCTCCCGGTCGGGCTGCTCGCTCAGAAACGTATGGAACAGCCGGGTGCGCGCCTCGGCGTCCATATACCGCACCAGCCCATCCCACACGCGGGCGGCCGTGGCATCGTGGGTTTCTACCAGCACGGACTGCGCAAACAAGCCGCCCTGCACGGCGCCGAGGGGCTGAATGCTGTTTGGGGCGGCCTTACGGTCATAGACCTGAAACAAAACCGTCAGCAGGCCTTCAAAAGAGCCGTCGTATGTATAGTCCAGCGGCGGGTTGGTGAGCTGCGGCGCAATACGGGCTACCCCTGCATTTGCCGAAGACGGGACGCTGTTACGCGCCGGGCGCGGACCAAGGGAACGACTCATGTAAGAAGAAAAGGGCGAAGAAAGTAACCCGGGGTAGTTGCGGCGGCCAGCGGCAGGAATTTCAATACCATAGCTCTAACCCTCTGCCGCAAGAAACGCTAACAGAAGCTTGTTTACAGCGGCCGGCTCTTCCTGATGCAGCCAATGCGTGGCCTGCTCGAAATACGTCAGTTGCCCGTTCCCCCACCACTCCAGGCTGCGCTCAGCCAACACTGGCTCCAGAAAGGCATCCCGCCGCCCCCACAGGATGTGCACAGGGATGCGGATGCGCCCTACCCGCCCAATGCGCCCGGGCTTACGAAAAGCAGCCCGGTACCAGTTGATCATGCCGGTAAGCGCGCCGGGGCGCGACCAGGCCGCTACATAGCGGTGCAGATCTTCGGTAGTGAAAGTACCCGGCCGGCTGGTGCCCCGCAGGGCGCGGCGGCCAAACCGGTATTGATGCCGCCGAAATAGTTTCTCCGGCAGCCAGGGCAGCTGGAAAAAGAAAATGTACCAGCTTTTCACTAGCTGCCGGGGCATGCGCCGTAGGGCGTGCCCTAGCACCGCCGGGTGCGGCACATTCAGAATAGCTACCCGCAGAATGCGCTCCGGGGCGTTGGCTGCCAGCCACCAAGCTACCGCCGCGCCCCAGTCGTGGCCAATGACGATGGCTGTCTCGCGGCCGGCGGCCTCCAGCAACCCCAGCACATCGGCCCCCAGTATTTCCAGGCGGTAGGCGGCCGCGCCACGAGGCTTGTCGCTCCGGTTGTAGCCGCGCTGGTCGGGGGCCAACACCCGGTAGCCCGCCGCGGCCAGTGCCTGTATCTGATGGCGCCACCCGTACCAGAACTCCGGAAAGCCGTGTAGCAGGATGACCAGCTGCCCCGTGGCCGGGCCGCACTGTACCACGTGCAGCGTAATGCCGTTGGTGCGGACGTCCTGATGGTCGAGCTCGTAGGTCATAGAGGTGGTACCGGATGCGGGCGGGCAGGGTTACCGCGGGGCGGCACTTTCTTACGCCGCTTCCGACTGCTGCCCCGTGCGGGTGGCGTGGGCACGGGCAGCCTCGCGGTGCATTTTCTGCACAATGGGCAGCAAATCCGAGAGCTTACAGCAGCAGGCCACGCGGGCTACTTTCACAGATTTGGGGGCCTGCTGGGGAGAAGCCGACGCGTCGGCAGCGCGATGAGAAATAGTCATGGAATCGGTAGGGTTAGTAAACAGGGAATGCGGGTTGAGGGAAGACATGGCAGAGTCGCTGAATCGAACAAACAACTGGCCCCTGCCAGCTGCTAATACACCTTAGGAGGCCTGAGCAAATAAATCGAGCTGTTGGGTGACGAGGGCGGAGCGGACTGAGCCGGCCCCGAACAAAATCTGGCGGCGGATGGTCTGCTCGTCGTACTCCCGCTTTTCCAGGGCCTGGCCGCGGCAGGTGAGGAAGAACTTGGCCCGCTTCAGTACCACGCCAAACTTGTGCAGGTGGTCCAGGGTGATGGGCGCAAACCGCCGGGCGGCCACTATGCGCTTGGCGGAGCGGGCCCCCACGCCGGGAATGCGCAGAATCATTTCGTAGTCGGCGGTATTCACGTCTACCGGGAATACGTGGCGGTTGCGCAGGGCCCAGGCCAGCTTGGGGTCAATTTCCAGGTCCAGGAAAGGATGCTCGGGGTCCAGGATTTCATCGGCCTGAAAGCCGTAGAAGCGCATCAGCCAGTCGGTCTGGTACAGGCGGTGCTCCCGGATGAGCGGGGGCTGGGTTACCTGCGGCAGGCGGGCGTCATCGGTCACGGGAATGTAGCCGGAGTAGTACACGCGCTTCAGGCCGTAGCCTTTGTAAAGCGAGTCGGTAAGCTGAATGATCTGGTGGTCGTTTTCGGCGGAAGCGCCCACAATCAGCTGGGTGCTTTGGCCGGCGGTGGCAAACTGCGGCACCTTTTTGAACAGCGCCTTCTCTTCTTTATTCAGGATGATGCCGTCCCGAATCTGCGCCATGGGCGTGAGAATCTCCTGGTAATTCTTTTCGGGGGCTAGTGCGGTGAGGCTCATTTCTGAGGGCAGCTCAATGTTCACGCTCAGGCGGTCGGCGTACAGGCCGGCTTCCTGAATCAGCTCCTCCGAGGCACCCGGAATGGCTTTCACGTGGATGTAGCCATTGAACTTGTGCTCGGTGCGCAGCTTTTTGATGATGCGCACCAGCCGCTCCATGGTATAGTCGGGGGAGGAGAAAATACCGCTGCTCAGAAACAGGCCCTCGATGTAGTTGCGGCGGTAAAAGTTCATGGTCAGGTCCACCACTTCATCCACGGTAAAGGCGGCGCGCTTCACGTCGTTGCTGCGGCGCGATACGCAATAGGCGCAGTCGAAAATGCAGTGATTGGTGAGCAAGATCTTCAGCAGACTCACGCAGCGGCCATCTTCGGTATAGCTGTGGCAAATACCCATGCCCTCGGCATTGCCCAGCCCCCGGTTCTCATTTTTCCGCTTGCCGCCGCTGCTGGAGCAGGACACATCATACTTGGCGGCATCTGCCAAAATACTTAGCTTTTCCTGAATTCGCTCGTTCATCAAATAGGCTGTTTCTGGGCTTAAAACTATTCTATTCCACTCAATACTACACTATATCACTAAGCTAAATTTTTTAGAAATAGTTCGGAGATCAACTCTAAAAAATCAGGTTTCGTTTATGGCCTACGTCCCTTTGGGGCCTGGACTTTACTCGGCAGCATTTTTCGGCATGAGCCGCTTCTTTCCATCGGTTATTCAGGCACTCCCTCCGGAACCCGTATCTTGCCCGGGCTCGTCGCTTAACCCAACGGGCCGCTTAAGGGTGCTTCCTCCGTTATCTAACTTACGCCGGCCCGGTGCGGCCTTCTGGCTGCTGCTGGCCGGGCTGCTGTTGCTGGGCATGCCCGCCTGGGCGCAGCAGCCCGAGCGCCCCGTAACGCCCGCTGACTCCCTTGGCGAAACCCGTCCCGATTCCCTGCGACGGCGCTTTGATCAGGAGCGGATTCTGAATAACCTGAAAGCCTATACCAAGCGCAAAACCATTGCCGGCAAAGCCGCGGCGGCCCTGTTCAACTTTACCGGGCGCCGCGAGGAGCGCGCCGGCCTGGATGCCGAGCTGCTGGACCGGCAGTATGACCGGCACAGCTATAAAGTGGTGCGGCGCATCAACATCAACACCCTCGATGCCTTTGGCTACCGTCTGAACGACCCCACGCGCAAGCCGCGCAACATTCTGGAAAAGTCGGCTAATACGCTGCACATCAAAACCTCGCGGGCGCGGGTACGGCAGGTGCTGCAGTTTCGGGTGGGCGAAGAACTGGAGCCGCAGGCCCTGGCCGAATCGGAGCGTCTGCTGCGTCAGACCCCGGAAATTGCCGATGCCCGCGTGTTCGTGAACGAGCAAACCACCACGCAGGACAGCGTGGATATTGAGGTCATCACCCGGGACGTGTTTAGCATCAGCGGCTCAGTGCAGGTGCGGGACGTGGGCGCGGGCGTTATCGGGCTGCGCGATGTCAACTTTCTGGGCCAGGGCCACCAGTTCCGCAACCGCTACGAGTATGGGCGCCCCAAGCCCCAAAACTGGAGCTACGAGGGCAGCTATCTGGTGCCGTTCCGCAACTTTCTGACCGGGCAGGTGCATTACCTCAACCGCTACGAAAACAAGGAAATGAACGTGGTGGTCTCGCGCGGCTTTTACTCCATTAATACCCGCTACGCCGGCGCCGTGGCCCTGAATGTATTCGACCGGCCCCTGATCCTCAACCACCAGGATGGCCGCCCCGACAGCCTGGTGCCCCTTCGGTTTAATACCCAGGACGTGTGGCTGGGCCGCGCCTTCCGCCTGCATAGCTATGACCTGGGCTATGAAAACCCGGGGCGCATTATCGTATCGGGCCGCTTTATCCGCACCAACTACTACAGCCGGCCCGACAAGACGGAGTTTCAAAACGCTGGGCTGGTGCTGGGCACCATCGGCTACAGCGTCCGCTACTACTATAAGGATACGTACCTGTTTGGCTTTGGCCGCACCGAAGACATTCCCACCGGTACCCTCATCAGCCTCACCAGCGGCTATGAGTTTAATGAGGCCACCAACCGCCGTTACTTTGGCATGCACGCCGCGGCCGCTTCTTACAACCCCCGGCGCGGCTACTTATATGTCAGCGGCGACTTTGGCTCCTTTGTGCGGGGGCAAAGCAACGACTGGCAACAGGGCGTGGCCGGCGGCGAAATCCTGTATTTCACGCGCCTGTACCACACGGGCAACTATCAGTGGCGGCACTTTTTCTGGAACCGCACCGCCATTGGTTTAAACCGTTTCCCCACTGAGCGGGTACTGAATATTGATGGTGACCGGGGCCTGCGCGGCTTCCGCACCGATGGCAACCTGCGCGGCACCAGCCGCTTCGTGGTTAATTACGAGGCTACCGTTTACACGCCCGTTTCCTTTCTCGGCTTCCGCACGGCGGCCGTTGGCTTTGTGGATGCGGCCTGGCTGAACACCACCAAGCTGCAGACCCTGCCGTTCAAGGAAACACCCTTCACCGGGTTTGGGCTGGGCCTGCGCTTCCGCAACGAATACACGGCCATCCGCACCTTCCAGATTCTGGTCGGGTTCTACCCCCGCGGGCAGTTCGACCGGAATGGTATCCGGGTATTCGAGAATGCCCGCCCGTTTTATGATTTCAGCGACTTTAGCTTTGGCCAGCCCAGTCTGGTGCGCTATGAGTAAGTATTTTGGCAGGCAGAAGTAATCCCGCCGCTTCTTCGGACCTTTGCAGCGGGCTTTCGTACCCATTCCTGATTTTACAGCAGGCCCGGTAAGGCGGCGGCTTTTGGCCGATGCTTTCTTATCCCTGCTTCCCTATTAACTTAATACCCATGCAGCTCGGTGATTATAACGACCTGGAAGTAGCGCGCGAAGTAGACTTTGGCGTGTACTTGTCTTCTGACGACGGCGACCTGCTGATGCCCGGCAAGTACGTGCCGGCCGGCACGCAGGTAGGCGACGTGCTGCGCGTATTTGTGTACCGCGACTCCGAAGACCGCCTCATTGCCACCACCCTGGACCCGCTGGTGCGCGTAGGGCAGTTTGCCGCCCTCAGCGTGCGCGACGTAACCCCGCTGGGCGCGTTCCTGGACTGGGGCCTCGAGAAAGACCTTTTCCTACCCTACCGCAACCAGCGCCGCAACCTGCGCCCCGGCGAGCGGGCCACCGTGTATGTGTTTCTGGATGAAACCTCCGACCGCATCGTGGCCTCGGCGCGCTGGGAGGGTTTCCTGAGCCACGAGCCCTTCCCCGGCCAGCCCGGCGACGCCGTGCAGCTGATGGTAGCCGAAGAAACCGACCTGGGCTTTAAAGTGCTGGTGAACGGCCAGTACCAGGGCCTGCTATACCACAACGAAGTATTCCGTCCCCTGCGCCTGGGCGATACGCCCACCGGCTACGTGCGCCTAGTGCGGCCCGATGGCAAGCTGGACATCAGCCTGCAGAAAATTGGCTACGACGAAGCGCGCGATGCCGTAGAAACAGTACTAAAGGCCCTGCACGCAGCCGGCGGCACATTGCCGCTCTCAGACAAGAGCGAGCCGGACGACATTTACCGCCGCCTGGGCATCAGCAAGAAAGTGTTTAAAAAAGCCCTGGGCTACCTGTACAAAAACGGGCAGGTGCAACTGGCACCGGACCACACGCGGCTTATTCCGGAGTCGTAAGCAGCCCGTTTTCCGGGGTGGCGCTACCCTGCTCCCCTTTTTTGCGTAAGGACGCCCGAAGCTCTTTCGCACCTGCTTCTGCCTTCGCCGTTCTGCCGCATGAAACTTCAGAAAACCGCCCTTATTGCCGGTGCCAGTGGTCTGGTAGGCCAGCACCTGCTGCCCCTGCTCCTGGCCAGCGACCGATACGCTAAAGTCATTTCCATTGGCCGCCGCACGCTGCCGCTGGTGCACCCCAAGCTGGAGCAGCGCATCGTAGACTTCAACCAGCTGGAAGACCAACGCCTGGCCCTGATAGCGGACGACGTGTACTGCTGCCTGGGCACTACCATGAAGCAGGCCGGCTCGAAGGAAGCCTTTTATAAAGTAGATTACCTGTACGTGGTAAAGCTGGCCGCCCTGGCGGCCGGCAACTTTGCGGCGCAGTTTATGGTGGTTTCGGCTATGGGGGCCGATGCAGGCTCGGCCATTTACTACAACCACGTGAAGGGTGAGATGGAAGCCGCCGTGCGGCAGACGCCTTTCCGCGCCATTCATATTTTCCGGCCCTCCCTGCTGCTGGGCCAGCGCCAGGAAAAGCGCCTGGGCGAGCAGATTGGAGCCGTACTCATGCGGCTGGTTTCGCCCCTGATGGTGGGTCCCCTGCGCAAGTACCGGCCCGTTTCGGCGGAAGCGGTAGCGCAGGCTATGCTGGGGGCTGCCGGGCAGGATGGTGGCGGCATCCGCGTGCATCTGTCTGATGAAATTGCCCGGGGCGTGCGCGCCGACGGTTAGGATTTTATCAACAAGTTATTAGTTGTTTACCCTTCGTGCTTAGAAGGAAGAGAACCTCTAAAACCAGCTTCTTATATTTGCTGGTCAAGTATTCCTTTTTTCTACCTTTTCTTATGAAACAAACTGCATTTTTCACTTTTATCCTCCTCATGCTGGGCAGCACGCTTTCTTTTGCTCAGAAAAGCGGCGGCAGCGCCGGCTACCAGACCGCAGCTGGTCTGCGGGCAGGCGGGTACTCCTCCGGGGTAACGGTTAAGCACTTCCTCAGCGGCAAGAATAATGTGGCTTTCGAAGGCCTGGTTACTACCGAATACAAAGCCCGTGGGGCACGGGTAACGCTGCTGCTGGAAAAGCATCACCCCATTAAAGAGGTAAAAGGTCTGCAGTTTTACTATGGCGCGGGTGCCCACCTGGGCTTCTACCGCGGCCGCTACTACTTCGACGATTATCGGTACTACAAAGGCCGTAAGTACGATTCGTATCGCGCGTACTACTACGATGACCATATGTACGTGACGCCCGGTGCTGACCTGATTCTGGGCCTGGAATACAAAATGGAAGACCTGCCCTTCGTATTGGGTGTTGACTACAAGCCTTTCTTTGAAGTGTTTGATGGCTACGCCGGCTTATACAACGATGCCGCAGTAAGCCTGCGCTTTGCGTTCTAAGCAGCGCCAGCTTACCCTATTTTTCACCGGCTGCGGAGCTTCCGCAGCCGGTTTTTTTATACCCTAGGCGGAAAGCGTGAGGAAAATCATTGCATAAATATTTCATAAATTATATATTTAATTTCACAATAATTAGTACACTCAACAGCAGAATGTGGTGTGCTCCCTGCTCCTGATACCCAGCCTTTAACCTATAACCGCTATGAAAACGACTCTACGCCTCTTTTTCCTGGCACTTTATTGTCTTGGCAGTTTAGCCGGGCAGGCCCAATCATCTGCTACGGGTATGTGGCAACGGCTTCCGATTGAGCTTCAACAACTGGTTAAAGGCACTGGCTCACCAAAATTACAGGGGTTTGCTAAAGCCCGTCCGCAGGAAACCGTTTATCTACCTGGCCAATCGGTGTACTATGAGTGGAAGGACGGTAAGTGGGCGGATGCTATTACATACGTGTCTACCTACAACGAGCAGGGTATGCCGCTCCAGATTATGGCTTCTGATTCGGTAACGCAGGTGCCGCTGGGACGCGTCAGCTTTACATATGATGCGCAAGGACGCCTCACACTTTATCAAATAGAAGTCTGGTTGGGCACAGCCTGGGTAAATTATTCGCAATACCGACTCACTTTCGATACACATAACGATATAACGTCCAGCTCATTATACACTTGGATGAATAACGCATGGGTGCTTACTGATGGCAACCGCATTACCGTTACCCGTAATGGCGCGGGTGTGTGGCAGGAGATGATTATGGAAACCCTGCAGCCCAATGGCAGCTTCATAAATACCAGCCGTCAGCAGTATACCATTGTCAATAACCGCCACACGGAAATCGTAAATCAAATCTGGCAGAACAACGCGTGGGTGAATGCCACGCGGGAGATTAATATTGAGTGGGCCGATTTCAATGCCCAGCAGTATACTTCCTACATTGAGCAGACCTGGGGCAACAATACCTGGCAGAATGCTTTTCGCCATACCTTCAGCTACCCCGGCAACGGAAGCAGCGTGGAAGTAACGGAGAATTGGTCGGGCACCGCGTGGGTGAATGCTACCCGCCTTTCCCTACTAAACGATGCCCAGCATAACCTCACCAACAACCGGGAAGAAATCTGGCAAGGCGCGGCCTGGGTCATCACTTCGGAAACCAGATACCTCATTAAATACGGCGACAACAACCGGGTGCTGCGCACGGTGGAACAGCAGCTGACGCCCGGCACCACCACCTTCATGAACGTCAGCCGCACCAATAACAGCAACTTCCAGGCTTTCTCCGTGACGGCCACCCGGCTGGCATTGCGGGAAAACCAGGGTAGCCTCTACCCCAACCCGGCCGCCGAGGCCGCCACGCTGGAGGTAAGCGGCCTGCGGGAAACCACGCCCCTGCAGGCGGAAATTATGAATAGCCTGGGGCAAGTGGTGCGCACGCAGCAGGTGCAGCCCCGGCAAGGCACCCTCCGCGCCACGCTGAACCTGCAGAAGTTAGCAGGGGGCATGTATTTTATCCGGCTGCGCACCAGCGAAGGCGCCGTACTGCGCCAGCTGCTGCACCGCTAAGCAACCTGAGCCAGTGGCCGACTTACCCTGGAGGCCGGCCACCAGCTGGTTATTGAATGGGGATAACCACCTTGGTATCGGTAGCGCCGCCAAACAGGCCGTAGCCGTTGCGGATGTTGGAGGCTAAGGGCGCCGGCTCGGCAAAGGGGTTGTCGTGGCTGTCCTGGTAGCGCTGCACCGACTGGTAGAAGTCGTAGGCTTCGCGGTTGAGGGTGCTGACGGTTACTTCGATGAAGGCCGGCTCCCGGTAGTTTTGGGGGTCGCCGGGATTAAAGTTGCCCGAAAAATACGCCTGTACGTTCTGCGTCAGCGTCAGGGTGCGCCCGTTGGCGTTTAAATCGGCGTACACATTGGGGCGGTTGCTGTACCCATCGGAGAGCAGAAACCGGTCTACGGACACGTCGCTGCCGGGGTCTTCATTCTGATAGTCGTTGGACAGCATGCCCCAGAAGCGCCCCTGTGCGTCCAGCACCCGGGCCGTGGCCACATAATAATCGGTGGAAGCCGCGGCATCGGGCATGCTCAGCGTGAGGTGGCCGGCCGCAAAGTACTGGCTTTCATTGGGGGTGCTTTGCCGCCGCACAAAGGTAGCCGCGCCCATTGCGGCCGGCGCCGGCAGCGCTATGGTACTTTCGGCCGTTGGCAGGCCGGGCAGGGCGGCCCGCAGGGTGTAGCGCTGGCCCGGCTGGCCCGCAAAGCCATACAAGGGCTCATAGTAGGCCCCCATGCTATCCTGCGTGAAGGGGTTGTAGTAGCGGTAGCGCCCCCGAAAGCGCTCCACCACCTGCCCGCTGGCATCCAGCAGCTCCACGGTAGCATTGGCGGGCTGGCTCACCTCGGCATTATTGAACACGCCCTGACTGATGCTCACCGTGAGCTGGCGGTGCGGGTAGCTCTGCCAGTATTGGGAATCGGGAGTCTGGTTGCTGAGCACATAGGTGAGGGCCAGTCGGGGCGTGTGCTTGGGGGCGGGCACATCCACCGCCATTTCGCAGCCGGCAGTCAGCAGCAACAGAAAAAGAAAGGCCGCCGGACGGAGCTTGGGTAGCATTTTCATATCAGAATTCACCTTAAAAGCGGAAGCTCTTGCTGAACGATGGGATAATAGGGAACAGAGAAATCTGCCGGTAAGAAGACTTCTCCACTTCGTTGCCATACTCATCGGTGCGGCCCTGGCGCAGGTAGAGATAATAGGGGTTTTTGCGGCTGTAAGCGTTGTAGAGCGAGAAGCTGTTTACTACTTCGCCCCAGCGCTTTTTCCGGGTCTGGCTCAAATCCAGGTCCAGGCGGTGGTAGGCGCGCATGCGGTAGGCGTTGCGCGGGCCGTAGTCGTCGTACTGCTCATACACGCCCAGGCGGTAGCGGCCTTCTGAGAGCGTGGTACCGTTGCCGGTGCCGTATACCCAGGTGCCGGAGAGCAGCAGGTTTTCCTTCAGCTTATGAATGATGACCAGGGAAGCGTCGTGGCGCCGGTCGTACTTGAAGGGAAACAGGCGGCCCTGGTTCAGCTCCGGAAATTTGCGGTTGCTCCAGGCCAGGGTGTAGCCTAGCCAGCCGGTGGTGCGGCCGCTTTTCTTCTGCAGAAACACCTCACCCCCGTAGGCCCAGCCCCGGCCGCTGGTTACTTTGCTTTCCCAGTTATTGTCGGTAGTGCCCAGGAAGCTGGCGCCCTCACGGTACTCAATGAGGTTGCGCATGGGCTTGTAGTAGCTTTCCAGGCTCAGCTCATAGTCCTCATCTTGGTAGCGCAGGGTACGGGCCGCGCCCACGCTGATTTGCTGGGCCCGCTGCGGGCGCACGGTAGCGGTAGAGGGCACCCACAAATCAGTAGGCAGGCCGATGCCGCTGTTGGTGAGCAGGTGAATGTATTGCGTGGTGCGGGCGTAGGCGGCTTTCAGAGCCCATTCGGGCGTGAGCAGAAACCGGGCTGCCAGGCGCGGCTCCAGCGAAGGGTACAGCTTATCTTTCACCAGAAAGCTGTTCAGCCGCAGGCCCCCGTTCACCTTCAGCCGCTCATTTACCCGGTAGTCGTCCTCGGCATAAAGCGAGGCCTCGTGCGCGCCTACTTTCGATACGGAGTTCAGCTCGCTCAGCTCCTCGGAACCCTTGGCCTGCAGCGCCCCGGGCTTGAAGGAGTGGAGAATGTACTGCCCTCCGGCCCGGATATAATGGTCGGGCGAGGGCATATAGTCCAGGTCCGACTTCAGGCTCAGGTCCCGGATATTGGAAAAGTAGCGCAGGGTGAACTTGTCGGTCTGGCTGCCGGAGCGGCTTTCCTCCTCGGCCCCGATGTTGAACTGGTACTTACTGTAAGTGAGGTGGGTATTCAGGAACAACTGGCTGTTGAGCACCCGGTTCCAGCGCAGCGCCGCCGTGAGGTTGCCCCACCCCAGCGCCGATTTGGTGCTGTTGTAATCCTCGTTTTCATATTTGTCGCGGATGCGGGCGTAGAACTTGTCGTAGCCGGTAAAGGCACTCAGGTACACCCGGTCGCGGGGGCTGATTTTCCAGTTCAGCTTGCCGTTCAAATCATGAAAGAAATACCCCAGGGAGCCGCTGCTGTTCTCACTGGCCAGGCTGGCCTTAATGAGCGGCTGGGCCAGGATATCCAGATAGGTGCGGCGGGCGGAGAAAATAAACGAGGCCGTATCCTTCTTGATAGGACCTTCCAGCGTGAGCTTGGAGGCAATCAGCCCTACAGCTCCCTCGCCGTGGAATTCCTGCATGTTGCCCTCCTTCATGGAAATATCCAGCACCGAGGAAAGCCGCCCGCCGTACCGGGCCGGGAAGCCGCCTTTAATCAGCTCCACGTTATTCAGGGCATCGGCATTAAACACGGAGAAAAACCCGAACAGGTGCGAGGCGTTGTACACCGGGGTGCCATCCAGCAGAATCAGGTTCTGGTCGGGGGAGCCGCCGCGCACGTAGAGGCCGCTGGTGCCCTCGCCCCCGCTCTGCACGCCGGGCAGCAGCTGCAGCACTTTCAGTACATCTACCTCGCCCAGCAGGGCGGGCAGGGTTTTTATTTGCGTGATGGGTACGTTGATGGTGCCCATGCGTGTGCTCTGGGCAATTTTCTCCTCCCGGCTGCCTACCACTTCCACGCCCGTCAGCTCGGCGGAAAGCGGCTTCATCCGGAAATCGTGGGTGTGGCTGCGGCCGGCGGCCGCGGCCCAGCGCGCCTTTTCATAGCCCAGGTAAGAGACCAGCAGCCGCACGGAGTCGGCGGCAGGCAAAGTCAGGGAGTAGAAGCCGTAGTTGTTGGTGGCCGTTCCCTGGCCGCCGGCCGGGTGCACCACGGCCACGCCAATCAGGTTTTCGCCGGTGGCGGCGTCGCGCACGTAGCCGCTAATAGTGATTTTGGCGGGCTGCTGGGCCTGCACTGCGCCCATGGGCAGTAGCAGGCATACCAGCAATCCTAAGCGTCGAAGTATTGGCATAGAGTAGGATAAGAAAGCTATTCGGGTTGACTGCAAGAGCCTGACAAAGCCTGATTGGTTGCCCGCCGGGCCGAAAAAAACGCCTGCTTTTCCCGGAAGAAAGGCAGGCGTTTTCTAAGCGGCAACGGCCGCAGTACTTATTTCTTTTTAGCCGAGTACTCCTTGTTCAAGTAGGCCGTCACTTCTTTGGTAATGTCCAGGTCCTTGCGACCGTAGGCAATAGTGCCGCTGGGCGCAGAAATCAGGATGAGGCGGTAGCCGTTTTCCTTGCCGTAGAGCGCCACCTGCTTGTCCACGCGGTCCAGCACCTGCTTGGTCATGCGGGCTTCTTCTTCCGCGGCTTTCTGCTGCAGCTGCTGCTGCAGCTGGCCGCCTTTCACGCGCTGCGCTTCCAGCTGCTGCTCGGTGGCAGCCCGCTGCTCGGGCGTGAGCGAAGCGGCCTGCTGCTGATATTTCTGGATGGCGCTCTGGAACTGGCGGCCAATGGCGTCGTTCTGGTTGCTCCAGCCTTTCACTTTGGCCTCGAAGCTCTTGCGGGCATCTTTCATGGCCTGGTAGTTATTCAGCAGCTCTTCCGAAACCACGAAGGCAATTTTATCGGTATCGGCTACGGCTTCCAGCTCGTTGGTGGCAGTGGCGGTGCCGGTGGAATCGGTGTGCACTACGGTGCGGACGCGGGCGGGCGTGGCGGCCGGCTTATTAGCGAAGTGGAGGTAAAACAGCACAGCCACGGCAATAACCAGGACCGCGTCAATAACGATGCGCAGGGGGTTGTTCATCAGTAAGAAATAGAAAAAAAGAAGGAGGCCGAACAACGGCCGGGCAAAGAAACATAAAATGCGGCAAGCCATCCGCATTCCGGCCCCGAGAATAAATCAGGAAAGCGTGCGGCCTCCCGGCTATTCCAGCACCGTGGTGGTTTCGTCCTCGTCCGGGTCGGTTTCTTCGGGGGTACGGCCGGGCTTTTCCTCGAAGGGCACAATCAGGTCGGCGCGGCTCGGGGCCGTATCAGTGCGGCCGATGTGCAGCAGGGCATCTCCCTGGTTTACCACGGGCATGTGGTTGACGCCCACCACGTAGCCGCTCACCAGGGACTCCAGGCGCACGGCCATTTCGCCGTAGGGGTCGGTGATAGTGCCGTACACCTGCCCTTTTTCCAGGTAGTCGCCCAGCTGCACGTGGCTGCGAAACAGCCCGGCGTACTTCGCGCGCAGCCAGGTATGGCGGGGGCAGATGATGCTGGGCTGCGCAGGCGGCGGCACCTCCGGCGCCATGCCCAGGTGGTGCAGCACCCGAAACGTGCCCGCAATGGCCAGCTCAATCCCGGGCTCATCAAAGCGCAGCGACTCCCCGGTTTCGTACACAATAATGCGCCGCCCCTGCTGCATGGCGGCCTCGCGCAGGGAGCCGGCGCGCAGGCCCGAGTGCAGCGTAAAGGGCGCGGCAAAAGCGGCCGCCAGGGCATCCGTCTCGTCATCCTCGCCCAGCAGGCAGCGCACCTGGGGGCTGTTGCTGCGGGCCGCTCCGCCGGTGTGGAAATCAATACCGTAGTCTACTAGGGGCATGATTTCGCGCATGAAGCGGTGCGCCACGCGGCTGGCCAGGGAGCCCCGGGGGTGGCCGGGAAAGCTGCGGTTCACGTCTTTGCCATCGGGCACCTCCCGGGAGAAGTTCAGAAACCCGTAGATATTGAGCAGCGGAATGGCAATAATGCTGCCCCGCAGCGGCTGCAGCATATTGCGCCGGATCAGCCGCCGGATGGTTTCAATGCCGTTTACCTCGTCGCCGTGCATGCCGGCCATCAGCAGCACCGTGGGGCCGGGCAAGGTTGAGCGAAACACATTTACCGGCACATCAATCACCGTTCCGGAAGGCAGCCGGGAAATGACCAGGCGCGTAGTTACCCGCTCGCCCGGCCGGATGGTCAGGCCGTTGATGCAAATATCCTGGGGCTCGGTAACGGAGTGACTGGGCAAATGCAGATGGACTAGTGGAAGAAAAAAGGAATTTAGCCGACCTTAGGACCAGGCGCTGAACCTGACTTCAGGCGCCTATAACCCTCCCTTTATGAATTTGGAAGACTTACGCTCCTTCTGTCAGCATCTGCCGGCGGCTACGGAAGATATAAAATGGGGACATGATTTGTGCTTTAGCGTGGGACAAAAAATGTTCTGCGTCATGTCCCTGGACTCTCCCACTACCGTCAGCTTCAAAGCCAGCGACGAGGATTTTGCCCTGCTCACGGAAACGCCCGCCATTATTCCGGCACCTTACATGGCCCGCCACCACTGGATGCTGGTGCAGGAACTCCGCCGCTTTACCACCCCGGAATGGCAGGAATACGTCCGAAAATCCTACGAGCTAGTCTGGGCCAAACTTTCGCGCCGGGTGCAGCAGGAGCTGAGCGCGCGGTCCTCTGCCTAACGTAAAAGCGGTTCTGCGCTACTGCTGTGGCTCGTCCGACTGACTATCGGGGGCAGCCGACGCCGTGGTTTTGCGCTTGGCACCCTTGCTTTTGTGCTTCCGGGCCAACTCCTCGGTATACTCAATGATTTTGCCGGCTATATCCAGACCGGTAGCTTTTTCAATGCCTTCCAGGCCCGGCGAGGAATTTACCTCCAGCACCAGCGGGCCCCGCTTGCTTTGCAGCATATCTACCCCGGCAATGCCCAGGCCCAGGGATTTGGCGGCCAGCAGCGCGGCTGCTTTTTCGGCCCGGGTCAGCTTTACCAGCTTGCCGCTGCCGCCCCGGTGCAGGTTAGAGCGGAACTCGCCGGCCGCACCTTGCCGCTTCATGGCCCCTACTACTTCGCCGTTTACCACAAAGGCCCGGAGGTCAGCACCTTTGCTTTCGGCAATGAACTCCTGCACAATAATGCGGGCTTTCAGGTTGTGGAAGGCCTCAATAACAGACTGGGCCGCTTTGGCCGATTCGGCCAGTACCACGCCCAGGCCCTGGGTGCCTTCCAGCAGCTTAATGATAACCGGCGCCCCGCCTACCTGCTCAATCATCTGGGGCACTTCATCGGAATAGTTGGTGAAGGCGGTTTTGGGCATGCCCACGCCGGCGCGGGCCAGGATCTGCATAGAGCGGAGCTTATCGCGGCTGCGCACAATGGCCTGGCTTTCCACAGCCGTGCGCACCTTCATCATCTCAAACTGACGCACTACGGCGCAGCCATAAAACGTAACGGAAGCCCCGATGCGGGGAATAATGGCATCGAAATCTTCTAAACGACGGCCTTGGTAAATAATACCAGGCATGCCTTTTTCAAGTACCAGGTTGCAGTGCAGATGGTCTATTACCTCTACCTGGTGGCCGCGCAATTGGGCGGCTTCTACCAAACGGGCAGTGGAATAGAGTTTCGGCTCACGCGACAGAATCGCCAGTTTCATCAGAGAAGGTGCTTGAAAAGAAAGGGAAAGAGGAGGCCGAATGGGGGCACAAAGATGACGAAAACGCCGTTAGCGGGCGCGGCGCTCTGCCGCTTGCCCGGCTTTGTACGAGACGTTCAGGCGGCTGACATCAACCACAAATCGGGCCTGGCGCAGCAGTAAACGGCCTATCAGCACCGGATACTTCATGTCGGAACGGTCAGATAATGAGAACTCCGTGACATAATCTTGTCCGAACAGCCGCAGGGAAGCCCGGATGACGAAGCGCTCCTGCACCTCGCCATTGGAGCTGCGAATATCGCGCAGAGAAAAATCCGAAAATTCCATGGGCGTACCGTCGAAGTTGGGGTGCGAGGGGTCCAGCAACAGCACGCGCAGCTGCTCCCGCCCATCCGGGAGACGCTCTACGTGAATGTTGGAACAATGGATGGCGCTGGTGTAGGCGCCCGTATCCACTTTGGCTTCTACCCCCCAGAGCTGAAACTCCGGAAAATCTACCAGCTCACGCCGCCCCACAACTTGCTTTGGTACCCGCGGTTTTTTCATGGTTGGCAAGATAGAGCATGTGCCGCTGTTTGAAATTTAGAGCGGGCCTGAAATACAGGTATGAAAAAATAACGGCCATGCTGAGGCATTAGCCGAAGGACCTTATCCCGACTGAACGACAAGCGTAACAACGCCTGGTGCCAGCGTGAGAAGGTCCTTCGCGGGGCTCAGGATGACAGATAGATAGAGGAAAGGGGGTGATTATTGGCTACTTCCCTCCTTTGTAGCTGATGCGGTATACGGCGTCGTTCTGGTCGTCGGAGACCAGCATGGAGCCATCGGGCATCACCAGCAGGCACACGGGGCGGCCCCAGGCCTTCTGACCCTGCAGCCAGCCGGTAGCAAAGTTTTCGTAGCTGGTGGCCTGTTTGCCCGTGGCATCCAGCCTGACCAGCGTAATGCGGTAGCCCAGTTTCTGGCTGCGGTTCCAGGAGCCGTGCTCGGGAATAAAAATCTGATTGCGGTAGGCGGCCGGAAACTGCCGGCCCGTGTAGAACTTCATTCCCAATGCGGCCACGTGCGGCCCCAGCTTGCGGGCCGGCTTCACATACGTACCGGCTGATTTCCCTTCTCCAAACTGCGGGTCCTTCACATCACCGGCAAAGAAATAGGGAAAGCCGAAGTGCATGCCGGCCGCAGGAGCCCGGTTCAGCTCATCGGCCGGCAGATTGTCGCCCAGCAGGTCGCGGCCGTTGTCGGTAAACCAGAGGGCCTTGTCTACCGGGCTCCAGTCGAAGCCCACGGTGTTGCGCACGCCGTAGGCAAAGGTTTCCAGGCCGGTACCGTCGGGGTTCAGACGGTTGATGGTGGCGAAGATAGGCTCCTCGGGCTCGCAGGAGTTGCAGGGCGCCCCTACGGGCACGTACAGCTTGCCATCGGGCCCAAAGGCAATGTATTTCCAGCCGTGCCATTCTTTGTTGGGCAGCTTATCATACACTACCACCGGTTTGGGGCGCTGCTTCAGGCGCGCGGCAATGTTATCGTAGCGCACAATGCGTTGGATTTCGCCTACGTACAACGCGCCATTGCGCACGGCCACGCCATTGGGCTGGTTAAGGCCCGAGGCTATGGTTATGACTTCATCGGCGCGGCCGTCACGGTTGCGGTCCGGCAGGGCGTACACTTTGTCGCCGCGGGTGCCTACGTACACGGTGCCATCGGTGCCGACGGCCAGCGAGCGGGCCCCGCTTACGTTGCGGGCAAAGTAGCTGATGGTGAAGCCCGGCGGCAGCTTGATTTTGGTCAGGTTATCGGGGGCGGATACCACGGGGGCACCCGGCGTGGCGGCCCATAATGGCGCCAGTAGCAGCAACGGAAGCAGACGGCTTTTCATCATGCTTCTCCAAACTACTACTGGCTGCTCAAGGTTACACGCCCCAGCCGGCCGGTGGGCTTAGTGCCGCTCCCGCTGGCGCATCAGCCGCTCGTATTCCCGCTCCGAAAGCTGGTTTTTCCCATAGCCCCCGTACGTGGAAAAGCCCTGAAAAACCAGGGACAGGCCCCAGAATACGGTGGCCCACACGGGCCACGGAATACCATTTGAGTGGCGGGCCGTCAGAAACCAGATAGTCCATAGCAGGGCATTTACCCAGGCATACGTGAACAAATGTGTTTTAAAGCGGGCACGGTCTTGGGCCATGCGCCAAAGCTGGGGGTCACGTTCTACAGGTTCCATGGTAGTTATAAGTAAGGGGTTAGACACGGATTACTGATCGAAACCTATTCATTTCAAATAATATACACAATTCGTAATTTACTCAGGTGGGCTATTCAGGGGCTGACCTGTAGAAAAAGCGAGACGAAAGCCAAGCCCTGGGTCGTCGGCCTACGTATGCGCCTCATCCTATCTTATTACCGCTATGGCCTCCTCTGATCCTACTGCCTCTCCCTGGCGCGCTGCCCAATCCTTTGGGCGCATTCTCCTGTACCTGGGTGATATTACGAAGCTTGACACCGATGCCATTGTGAATGCGGCCAACTCCTCCCTACTGGGCGGCGGCGGTGTAGATGGGGCTATTCACCTGGCAGGGGGGCCAGCCATCCGGGAAGCTTGTCAGCAGATACGCGCCACCCAATATTCCGCTGGATTGCCCACCGGCGAGGCCGTACTGACTACCGGCGGCCAGCTGCCGGCTTCGTTCGTAATTCATACCGTGGGCCCGGTGTGGCAGGGCGGCCACAAGCGCGAGCCGGAGCTGCTGGCCAGCTGCTACCGCAACTCCCTGCAGCTGGCTACGGAGCATCAGCTGAGCACTATTGCCTTTCCGGGCATCAGTACAGGCATTTATAGCTACCCCAAGGAAGAAGCGGCCGAGCTGGCCGTGCGGGAAGTCCGGAAGTATCTGACCCAGTTTGAGTTTCCGCAAACCGTGGTTTTCGTGGCCTTTAATGAGGATAACCGCTGGCTTTACGAGCAGGAGCTGCTGAAATAACGGCTGGCTACCAGCCGGCTTCCTGTGGGTGCCGCCGCAGCCAGCTGGTTACGTCATGAAGCAAACCAGCGTGCCCGGCATTCAGGACCACAGTGTGCGCGTGCTGCAGGCCACTGATGAAGGGCTGCAGGCCGGCATACGGAATGACCCGGTCGTGCTGACCCAGGAAAAAGGTAATGGGTATCTGATGCTGATTGAGCAGGCGGCGCAAGTGGGTCAGATCAAACGTGAGGTTCCGGAAGCCCGTCCAGCTGCGGTACACGCGCAGGCGCTTTTCGCGGCTGTCCAGCTGCCACTGCGCAAAGCGTACCAGACCTGTGTTGACCAGCCGCCGCTGTGCCAGGGTATCCAGCAACCCCAGCAGGCGCTGGGGCCGCAGCACGGCCCGGCCCAGCATACCACGCATCACGGCCGGCGAGGTGGCCAGCTTATACCAGAACTGGCGCTGCAGGCCATCGGGGGCAATCAACCAGATTTTCTCTACCTGCTCCGGGTGGTTTTCCAGCAGCGTGAGAGCAAATTTGGCCCCCATGCTGAAAGCCAGCAACCCATAGCGGGTGAGCTGCTGCTCCCGCAAAAAATCATCCATCACCTCGCCCAGCCGCTTTTTAGTGAGAGGGGCGTCGGGGCGGGCCAGGCGGCTGCGGCCGTGGTAAAACAGGTCGAAGGCATATACCGTGACGCCGGGGTCCAGCGCGGCAATCAGGTTGCGCCAGTGGCCCTCGCCCTGCCCATAGCCATGAAAGGCCAGAATTGCCCGGGGCCCGGTGCCATAGCGCTGATAGTGCAGTTGCGTTTTCATGGCGGAGGAGATGAAAGGTGAAGTTGCGTATTTCCCGCCTGTCATCCTGAGCTTTGCGAAGGACCTTCTCACGTTAAAACGATAATCGTTGTTACGACTCGTGCTAACGAGAGAAGGTCCTTCGCTTTGCTCAGGATGACAGATGTTATTTCACAGCTTCACAAACTCGCCATTTCACCACCTCACAACTTAGACACGCCCCCGGAAACAATAAACTTCATTACCTCACTGCTGGGCAAATCCAGGTACGTGACGGATTCTTTGGGCACCAGCTGCAGTTCGCCGGAGAAGTTGTAGGAGTGCGGGTAGTACACGGCCAGCAAATCGGGGCGGTGCATCACGCTCAGGTCATCCTGGGTGGCAAAGCCCATGCGGTAGGCTTTGGTTTCCTCGTTCACGCACACCAGCACGGGGCGGTTGAACTTCTGATTGTCGCCGACAAAAGCATCAAACAAATCTTTCAGGCTGGAATAAATGATGCTAACCAGCGGGGTGCGGTGCAGCACCCGCTCCGCGAGCACCAGAAACGGGCGCACGGCAAAAGAGCGGGCCACAAAGCCCACCAGCGTAATCAGCACCAGCATGGTGAGCAGACCCAGGCCGGGAAAGCCATTCAGGTTGAACAGGCCATCCAGCCACATAAAGAGGCCCACCAGAATATAAATGGTGATGGTGATGGGGGCTACAATCAGCAGCCCATTGAGAAAGTAATTGCCGAGTTTGCTCATGAAGGGCGGAAAACTACACAAGAAAGCCCGGCCGCTGACGACCGGGCTCCAAAAATCAGAAAAGAAGCGGCAGAATAGCCAGTTGCTTACGCAGCGGCCACGGGCTCAATACGCTCTGCTACGCGGCTCATGAGCCACATGGGGGTGCTGGTAGCCCCGCAAATTCCCACGGAGTTTGCCCCCTGAAACCAGGCGTCGTCTATTTCCTGCTCGTTTTCCACGAAATAGCTGCGCGGGTTGGTCTGGTTCACCACCGAGAACAGAGCCTTGCCATTGGAGCTTTTGCGGCCGCTGACAAATATCACCACGTCATGATCTACGGCAAAGCGGCGCAGGGCCGGCTCCCGGTTGCTTACCTGGCGGCAGATGCTGTCGTTGGCATCAAAGGCCTGCAGAGGGCCGCCCACCGCCTGAATACGCTGCTCTATCAGCTCCTTCATGTGGTAGAAGCCGGCGGTGCTCTTGGTGGTCTGGCTGAACAGGGTAACGGGGCGGGTGAAATCAATCTGGTCCAGGTCGGCCTCGTGCATCACAATGAGGGCGCGGTTGCCGGTCTGGCCATTGAGGCCCGTCACTTCGGCGTGCCCGGGCTGCCCGTAGATGACAATCTGGCCTTCCTGCCGGGTGGTGGCGTCGAAGGCGTGCTTTACGCGGTTCTGCAGCTTCAGCACTACGGGGCAGGAAGCATCAATCAGCTCCAGGTTGTTCTGTAGGGCCAGCTGGTAGGTTTCCGGCGGCTCGCCGTGGGCCCGGATAAGCACTTTGCAGTCGTGCAGGGTGCCCAGCTGCTCCCGGTCGATGATGCGCAGGCCCAGGGCATGGAGGCGCTCCACCTCCATGCGGTTGTGTACAATGTCGCCGAGGCAATAGAGCGTCGGTTCATTGGCCAGCTCGTCCTCAGCCATCTGAATGGCGAATTCGACCCCAAAGCAATACCCGGAATTCTTATCTATCGTAACATTCATGGGTTCACGGAACAAATAGCAGAAGGCCCGAAAGCAACTTTCGGGCCCATCTGGTTATACCACGGCTTCACTGCCATTTCGCTCATTATAAGCGGCGGCAGCCTGTGCTAACAATACGGCGGAAACCCGTTCGAGGACGAAATCCACCTGCTCATCAATGGTAATGTGCGAAGTATCCAGCAGCACGGCATCGGCGGCGCGGCGCAGGGGGCTCTCGCTGCGGGTAGAATCTATATGGTCGCGCTTGATGAGGTTATCAATAATGCTTTCCAGCGCCACCTCTTCCCCTTTGGCCAACAGCTCATCCTGGCGGCGCAGGGCGCGGGTTCGGGTATCGGCCGTCATAAATATTTTCACTTCCGCATCCGGAAACACGGTGGTGCCAATATCCCGCCCATCCATTACCACGCCGCGCTTGCGGCCCATGCGCTGCTGCTGGCGCACCATGGCGTGGCGCACGGCCGGAATCACGGATACCTCGCTCACGGAGTTGGAAATACGCATCTGGCGGATTTCATCTTCCCGGATTTCGCCGTCAATACACACCTCGTTGCGCCCCGTCCGGCGGTTGCGCTTAAAAGTGATGTGCATCTCATGCAGGGCCTGCTCAATACGAGGCAGGTCTTCCAGACTGATGTTATGCTCCAGTAAATACAACGTCACTGCCCGGTACATGGCGCCCGTATCGATGTAGGCGTAGCCTAATTCGGCGGCTACGGCCTTAGCCGTGGTGCTTTTGCCGCACGAGGAGTAGCCATCGATGGCAATGACGAGTAGTTTCATGTGGAGAGGGTTCGACGCGGGGGCAAAGGTAGTGGTATCCACGTTCTCCGCCGCGTTGTTTCCGGCACCACTGCCGCTTCCCGAAATACGGATACCACGGCATCCGCTACCCCGTACAGCAGGTGGCGCTCTACGGAAACAAACGGGTTGATGAGGCCCCGGCCCTGCAGGCGCACGCCCACCAGGCCATTCAGCTCCCGGTGCCAGTAGCCCCCAAAGGTCCGAATAATGCACTCTCCCAGGAAGCATCCCAGGGCGTTAATAACGCCGGGTTGCTCGTCTTCGGGCACGGTAGTGCGTTGCTCCTCAATAAATTTGGCCAGCTCCCGCACTGCGGGTTCGTCAAACGACGAAAAATTCAAATTCTGCCGCACGTCTTCGGCGGCCGCTCTCAGTTCTTCCACAGCACGTAAAGGACCAGTCCTGGCTTCTGGGCTGGTTAATTGACAATAGGTGTGTTGCCAGGTCGTAAAGTAAGTATAGCGAACTGGCGCGGAATAATGAAATTTTTATTTGAAAATTGATATTAAATCCAGCTTTTGCGCTGTACTTTCTCCGCCATGCGGTTGGGCACGCTGGCAAAGAAGGCCGCCACCGACTCCTGCAAACCGTGAGTCAGCTGCTGCTCAACCCGATAGAACGGATTAAAGAAGTGCTGGCCGTCAATTCCCACCCCGGTATTACCATCAGGGCCGGCTGCCCATTGGCCCTTGAAGGTCTGGACCAGGCACTCCCCAAAAAAGCAGCCCAGGGCCGTAATTACACCCTGCCGGTCTTCGGGCTTCAGGCCGGGGCGCTGGGCTTCAATGAAGTCGGCCAGGCGCTGCACGGCGGCGGCATCAAAGGCATTTACCTGCAGTTCCTGGCGGACGGCTTCGGCGGCCTGGTGGAGGGCGGCTAGGGGAGATTCAGTGGACATAGAGTTGTGCTAGTGGGAAATCTTTACGGCAAATGAATTCAATACGGCATTAACGCAAAGCCTGTCATGATTCGACTTCGCTCGACATGACAACGTACTTCTTGCTTATTAATGACTGTCGCAGGGGCAGGGCTCGTGGCCGCCTTTGGCTTTCCGTTTAAAGGAAGCCGTTTTCTTTTGCTGGGGCGTGCGGGTGGCGCAGGAACTAGTGAGGCCGCCGGCCGTGGCCAGCACCCAGAAGGCCAAAAACATGGTGATGCTCTTTCTCACGGTAACTGAGATACTGATTTTCAGGTAAAGTTAAGGTTCTTTACAGCGCAACGCCGCACGCCGGCCCTTAGTGTCCCTGCTTATGCCCACCGAATTCCAGCTGACGGCCAATGTCGTCGACCTCTTCGCGCAAACTATCCTGCCCGCCACTATTCAGGTAGCGGCCGGGCGCATCCAGTCCATTACTCCCACCGGTGCCACCGCTCCCGATGCCGCCCTCCCCTATGCTCTGCCCGGCTTTGTAGATGCGCATGTGCACGTGGAAAGCTCCCTGCTGGTGCCCGCCGAGTTTGCCCGCCTGGCCGTGGTGCACGGCACCGTAGCCACCGTCTCCGATCCGCACGAAATAGGCAACGTGCTGGGCGTGGCAGGCGTGGAGTATATGCTGGCCAGCGCCGGGCACGTGCCCTTTAAGTTCTGCTTTGGGGCTCCCTCCTGCGTGCCCGCCACCGTGTTTGAAACCGCCGGCGCCACCATTACCGCCCAGGATATTGAGGAGCTCTTCCAGAACCCCCAAATCGGATATCTGGCTGAGATGATGAACTGGCCCGGCGTGCTACACCGCGACGCGGAGGTGATGGAGAAAATCCGGCTGGCCCAGGCCTATGGCCGCCCCGTAGATGGGCACGCCCCCGGCCTGCGCGGCGAGGATGCCCGCCAGTACGCCGCCGCCGGCATCAGCACCGACCACGAGTGCTTTACGGCCGAAGAAGCCTTGGACAAGCTGGCCGTGGGCATGAAAATCCTGATCCGGGAAGGCTCCGCGGCCCGCAACTTTGAGGCGCTGATTGATTTGCTGCCGGAATACTACGAGAATATGATGTTCTGCTCCGACGACAAGCACCCCGATACGCTGGTGCTGGGCCACATCAACCAGCTGGTGGAGCGGGCCGTGGCCCGCGGCCAGGATGTGCTGAAGGTGCTGCGCGTGGCCTGCCGCAACCCCGTGGAGCACTACAACCTACCCGTGGGCCTGCTCCGGCCCGGGGATGCCGCCGATTTTATTGTTGTGCAAAACCTCCAAAATTTCCAGGTGCAGCAAACCTACCTGGATGGGGTGCTGGTGGCCGAAAACGGCCAGACGCGCATAGCCTCGGCCCCTTGCCCGGTAGTCAACCAGTTTCATCCCCAGCACCTCACGGCGGCTGATTTTGCGGTGCCCACCCCCGGCGATGTAGCCACCGTGCGCGTGATGGAGTGCTTCGACGGCCAGCTTATCACGGCCCGCCACGATATGGCCGCCAACGTGCAGGATGGCTATGTGGTAGCTGATGTGCCGCAGGATGTTCTGAAGCTGACGGTGGTAAACCGCTACCACGCGGCTCCACCCGCGGCTTCGTTCATCCAAGGATTTGGCCTGAAAAAAGGGGCGCTGGCCAGCAGTGTAGGCCACGACTCGCACAACATCACGGCCGTGGGCTGCGACGACGAGAGCCTGGCCCGCGCCGTTAATCTTGTGATGGAAGCCAAAGGGGGTCTGGCCGCAGTGGGCCCTGATGGCCAGGAAATGCTCCTGCCGCTGCCCGTAGCGGGGCTAATGTCAGATAAAGATGGCTACCACGTGGCGGAGGCTTATGCCGCCGTAGATGCCCTGGCCAAGCAGCTGGGCTCGCCGCTGCAGGCCCCCTTCATGACGCTGTCGTTTATGGCGCTGCTGGTCATTCCCAGCCTCAAGCTCAGCGACAAAGGCCTGTTTGATGGCGAAGCCTTCCGGTTTGTAGAAGCGGTAGTGTAGCCAGGAAAGTTCTTGTCCATAACACAAAAAAAGGCCTTCTGCTGATCAGCAGAAGGCCTTTTTTATTTAAATCAACAGCAACGGCTTACTTGTCCTTAAACCGCTTCTCGATGAGCTTATTCATTTTCTCCTCCGTGAGCGGCTTGGCCAGGTACTCCACATCCTTGTACTGGGCTACCCGGGCGGTATCCGCGGAGTGCATGGAGGTGGTGAGAACCGTCATTACCGTGTTGCGCTTGGCCTGCTCGGGCAGCGCATCATACAGCTTCAGAAACTCGAAACCATCCATGCCGGGCATTTTCAGGTCCAGAAATATCAGGTTAGCCGCTTTTTCGGAGCTGGTGCCGGTACCGTCCGAGCCATCACCCCACAGGAAGGCATAGGCTTCTTCGGCGCGGGAGAAGGATTGCACGCTTTCCGCCACATCTAAACGGCTGAGCAAGCGGTTATTCAGAAAGCTGGTGGTTTCGTTATCATCCACCAGTACAACGTTGCGCAGTTTCTTGGGCATGGCTATAGGCATTGGTACGCGTGAGCCCTGCCATCCGCAAACAGGGAATAATGGGAGTCTACAACCAACCTTGCTCGCGCATCCAGTCGTCGTTGTAGATTTTTCCGAGGTAGCGGGTGCCATGGTCGGGCAGGATAATAACCATGGTGTCTTCCTCTTTTAAGTGCTCTTTGGCATACTCTAATGCCCCATGCACTGCCGAGCCACAGGACCAGCCTACAAAGAGGCCTTCTTCTTTGGCCAGGCGGCGCGTCATGAGGGCGGCGTCCTGGTCGGTTACTTTGATAAACTGATCAATCAGATCAAAGTCAACGTTCTTGGGGAGAATATCCTCCCCTATACCTTCCGTCTTGTAAGGATAAATTTCGTTCTCATCAAAGATACCGGTTTCCTTGTACTTTTTGAAAACGGAGCCATAAGTATCGAGGCCAATGGATACCACCCCGGGGTTACGCTCCTTCAGAAATTTGGCCGTGCCGCAGATGGTGCCGCCTGTGCCTACACCTGCCGCCAGATGGGTAATCCGGCCATCGGTGCTGTTCCAGATTTCGGGGCCGGTTGTTTCGTAGTGCGAGGCCGCGTTGGAGAGGTTATCGTATTGGTTGGGATAAAACGAATTCGGTGTTTCCTGGCTTAGCCGGCGGGCTACCGAGTAATAAGAACGTGGGTCCTCGGGGGCCACGTCTACGGGGCATACTACCACCTCGGCGCCTACGGCCCGCAGAATATCCTGCTTTTCCTTGCTCTGCTTGTCGCTCATCACAAAGATGCACTTGTAGCCGCGGGCAATGGCTACCAGCGCCAGGCCCATGCCGGTGTTGCCGCTGGTGCCTTCAATGATGGTGCCGCCGGGTTTCAGCAGGCCGGCCTTCTCGGCATCATCCACCATTTTAATGGCCATCCGGTCTTTCACCGAGTTGCCGGGGTTGAAATATTCCACTTTGGCCAGGATGGTGCCTTTAATGCCATCAGTGACTTTATTGAGTTTCACCAGCGGAGTATTACCAACGGCCTCAATGATATGGTTCAGGTACATGGAAATGGGTGGGCAGTTTTGTGAGATGTAGCCGGCAAAGGTACGGATTTCAGATGGGAGCCCTAAACAGAGGCGGCACCGGCCTCCTGTACACGGTGGAAATGCCGTTTCGCGCTACACCTAAAAAAGCATACTTTTGCGGACCGGTAACCCACCTGGGCCGCCGGGCATTCCCACCCTCAACCCGCATTTCCGCTAACCCCACCTCTATGAGTGTTCTGGTCAACAAGGATTCTAAAGTGATTGTGCAGGGCTTTACCGGCTCCGAAGGCTCGTTCCACGCCCAGCAGATGATTGAGTACGGCACCAACGTGGTGGGCGGCGTAACGCCCGGCAAAGGAGGCACCCAGCACCTGGAGCGCCCCGTGTTCAACACCGTGGCCGACGCCGTAGAGAAAACCGGTGCCAATACCAGCATCATTTTCGTGCCACCAGCTTTTGCCGCTGATGCCATTATGGAAGCAGCTGATGCCGGCATTAAGGTTATCGTTACCATCACCGAAGGCATTCCAACCAAGGACATGATTGCGGTAAAGGAATACCTGAAAGGCCGCGACGGGCTGCGCATGATTGGGCCTAACTGCCCCGGCGTGATGACGGCCGGCGAGTGCAAAGTGGGCATCATGCCCGGCTTCATTTTCCAGAAAGGCCGCGTAGGCATCGTGTCCAAGTCGGGCACCCTGACCTACGAAGCCGTAGACCAGCTAACCAAAGCTGGCCTGGGCCAGACCACGGCCATCGGCATTGGCGGTGACCCCATCATTGGCACCACCACCAAAGAAGCCGTAGAAATGCTCATGAACGACCCCGAAACCGAGGGCATCGTGATGATTGGCGAAATTGGCGGTGGCATGGAAGCTGAAGCCGCACGCTGGATTAAAGAAACCGGTAACAAGAAGCCCGTAGTTGGCTTTATTGCCGGCCAAACGGCCCCTCCCGGCCGCCGCATGGGCCACGCCGGTGCTATCGTAGGCGGTGCCGACGACACGGCAGCTGCTAAAATGGCCATCATGCGCGAGTGCGGTATCCACGTAGTGGACTCGCCCGCTGAAATTGGTGACACCATGCTGCGCGTACTGGGCGGCAAGTAGAAGCGTTAGCAGTATTGCTTTCGAGTAAATAAAAAAAAGCCCCGGCGTGAGTCGGGGCTTTTTTATTGGGCTCAAGTTACCGCAGCAGGTTTCTAATCCGACATTTTACTGTCCCTGATCATCGGTTCCGCCGAGCATTGCGCGCCTGGATGGAATCAACAATAGGATTCTGTGCTTGCAGGTATTGCCGTAGCTTTCCTTCCGGCACAAAGGCAATGCGCTGACTGACTGGTACGCCTGGGCGCATGTTAGCGACTATTTGCTCTTGCCCTAACTGCTTCAGGCTCTTAAGCAACAAGGAGTATTTACTGGTGGAGTTAGCTAAAGAGATAAAAAAACTATCCGCTTGATGACTACCGTAGCGAGCATACGCTCCCGCAACAAATGAGAGCCTCGCTTGGTCGTTATATAGCCTTGGTTTTGACAGCTGCCCCATATAGGTTTTATTCTCGTCTTCATCCCAGCCAATACGCTGAAAACGATAACTGCTGTTTAGTTGCGCCGCTAGCCTGGGTGATGTAAGTATGGTAAATTCGTGGCAGTTCAAACAATTTGCCTGATAGTTAGGTGCCAGCTTGAACGCGTAATGGTCAGACCGTAGCATCGTTCCCAAAACATCTATGAGCGGCTGCTCATCCTGATAAAATGAATCGATACGGTGCCGCATCTGCGAACTGGTAGGTACAATGGACCGGCCTATGTAGTCCGAAATCAGGCCGAGTGTATAGGCTCTGGTATCGAGTACAACAGCCGTGGATTGTTGCCAGCTACCCAGCAACAAACAGCTACTTACCCCTATCAGCCACCGGCGCTTATTTATTCTTATCATTCATTCTGCATCTTTAAAAATCTAATATAAAATATATAGCTCGACGTCAAGCAGCTACCGCTTCCCCGATTGTCCGCCAATATTCATCAGCAGGCCGAAATTAAAGACGGAGTTAGAGGCTTTCATGTATTTGCGGTGGCGCAGGCCAAAGTTGCTGCCGCTGATGAACTGAAATTGCAAGGGGCCGGCCAGCTGCACGCGCGTCCAGGTAATGGGCTCCAGGAGAATGTTCTTTTCGTTGGGGCCGGGCACTCCGTTCAGTTTGAAGTCATACATGTTCATGAAGCTTACGCGCAGGGCCGTGCCGTAGCTGATGGGCCATTCGCGACCCAGCGCCCGCACCACTTTGCTGTCTTTGGAGCTGTAGTTCACCTGCACGAATACCTTTTCCAGCTTGGCATCGAGGCGCTCCGTTGTGATGCCGTCCCCGTCGCGCTCGGTGCGGGCGCTGGTGCCGAAGCCGTAGCCGGCGTAGCCTTCAATCACGCGGTGGTCGCCTAAGCGGGTAAAGTACCCTGCTCCCAGCTCAGCAAAGTCATGGTCGAGGGCTTTGCGCTTTTTATCGGTGTGCAGAAAGGATGCCGTGCCGATGACGCCCAGCCCGTTTGTAACGGCATACGCGCCCTGGGCCGTGAAATTGCCCTGGAAATTGACATGGGCGCCGCCACTAAACTCGCCCTTTTGGGTCAGCATGGGGGCATTGGGGGTAGGCGGGAAATACATGGAGCGGCAGCTGGCCAACCCCAACAGGCAAACAGAAAAAAGGACGCGTAAGGAAGTAGTCATAAGCTGAGCAATGGCAATGATATGGGGCACAACGACGAAAAGCCCGTTTCGTTGTGTAGCCACGGCGGAGTTTGTGCCGTAAGGAAGGGTCATTTGTTTTTCGCGCCTGTACTTCCCTGCTGCTTATGGCTCTGCAACGCCTTTCCTACGACGCGCTGATTATTGGCTCCGGCCAGGCCGGCAATCCACTGGCCGGCAGTCTGGCCGATGCCGGAAAAAAAGTTATTCTGATAGAGCGACACCTACTGGGCGGCTCCTGCATCAACTTCGGCTGCTCCCCCACCAAAGGCCTGCTGACCACCGCCGAACGCCTGCAGCAGATTCGGGAGGCCGCCGCTTATGGCATTCAGGTAGCCGCGCCGGTGCTGGACCTAGCCGCCGCCATGGACCGCAAAGATGCCATCATCGAAAAAACGCGCGCCGGGGTGCAGCACAACCTCACTCCTGAGCACCCCAATATCCGGGTGCTGCACGGCCACGCCACTTTCACAGCTCCCCGCACTGTGCAGGTGATGAGCGGCGGCCTCGTAACCCAGGAAATTACTGCTCCCCTCATTTTCATCAATACTGGCACGCGGTCCGCTATTCCAGAGATAGAAGGCCTGCTGAAGACCAGTTACCTCACCCCTACCCAACTGCTGGATTTGCGCGAGCTGCCCGAGCACCTTGTCATTCTGGGTGGCGGCTATATCGGCGTAGAGTTTGGGTATATGTTCCGGCGCTTCGGCAGCCGCGTTACCATTATTGATTCCAGCAAGCAACTGCTAGGGCACGAGGATACCGATGTCAGCGAAGCTCTGCAACACATGCTGGAAGAAATGGGCATTGAATTCGTGCTGGGGGCCAGGGCGCATCGGGTTTCGCAGCCTGAGAAAGCAGGGGCAATTACGGTAACAGCAAAAGCCCACTCCGGCCAGCGCCGCATTACGGGCACTCACCTGCTGGTAGCTACCGGCCGCCAGCCCAACACCGATGATCTGGGCCTGGAAGCCGCTGGCATCAAAACCGATGACCAAGGGTATATCCAGGTAAACAGCCGCCTGCAAACTAATGTACGCGGCATCTATGCCTTGGGTGATGTGCACGGCGGCCCCCAGTTCACCCACATCAGCTACGACGACTACCGCGTGGTGCGCGACAACCTGCTGCACGGCCAGCGTCGCTCGGCCAAAAACCGGCCCCTGCCCTACGTTATCTTCACGCATCCGCAGCTAGGCCGCATTGGCCTCTCAGAGCAGCAGGCGCGGGAGCAGGGAATTGACTACCGCGTAGCCAAGCTGCCCGTGAAAACCATTGGCCGCGCCCGTGAAACCGGCCAGACCGCCGGCTTCTGGAAGGTGCTGATTGATAAGCAGGACCGCATACTGGGAACCGCCATTTTCTGTGAGCAGGGCGGCGAAATCATGGCCATGTTTCAGCTGGCTATGGCC
Organism: Hymenobacter sp. DG25A; assembly: GCF_001280305.1. Classification (NCBI taxonomy): domain Bacteria; kingdom Pseudomonadati; phylum Bacteroidota; class Cytophagia; order Cytophagales; family Hymenobacteraceae; genus Hymenobacter; species Hymenobacter erythromyxa. The sequence continues at coordinate 2,605,413 of NZ_CP012623.1, forward strand.
GGGCGGCTACGGTACCAGCAGCTGCAGGATATGGTGTTTGCGCATCCTACCTGGGCGGAGGGGTTGAATAATGTGTTTCGCTATCTAAAGCAGAAGTAATTGATCCGGATGTTTAGCACCCCTGCTTCCTTTCAGAAATATTCCCTACTCAGCGCGCTTTGGCAAAAAGTGTGGGTGAAAGATTAGCCCTATACTGTAAGTGAGCATGTCTTCCCGTACATGTACTCTATGCCGGTTTAATAAATCATCAGCGTTATCCAATCCATTACCGGAATTAAAAGAGCAACCCAGGGTAGCCTGTAGCTTCAGAAAAGAGGCTGTTTGGCGGGTGATACCGGTACGCAGTAAAAACATAGGCTCATCCCGGATCATGCGGCGAAAAGGCAACGGTTCGCCATTATAGGTAAGCGACTTGAAATCTATCCAAGTGCGACGGTACGAAAGCCCCAGGGTTACTCTTTTTATATCCACGGAGGCCGCTACCTGCCCGTAAAACTTGTTGTAATGGGTTTTATACTTATCGTAACCGGGATCCGACACCAGAAAATTTCTTATTCCTTTAAAGCCCCGTTGGCTTTCCGCTTGTCCATAACCCAATTGTCCGCTGAACAACCAGGATTTAGCTACCGGCCAATAACTACCAAGCCCTACTTCGTATTGACGATTATAAAAATGCGTTGTGTCCTCAGTAGATCCTCTTTCCTGATAGCTTCCAGCCGTTGTTAGCAATAAATGTCGGATTGGCGAATAGGCTATATTACCCTGTATACGGCCATTAATGTGCACTGCTGCCGCTACTTCGGCCTGATTTTTATCCCGCAACACGGGCGCAATAGGCAACATAGGTGCATAAATACTGCAGCCGGTTGCTAACCCTAAGAGAACTATGCTCCAAGCTGCCCGGAAATAATGAGAATTCATCAGTAGAAATAATACAACGTGAACCAGCTAATTTGAAGCAAGATAGAAGGTATTGACGCATATCAACCTACGGGCTACCAACAAAAAGCCCCCACAACTAACGCTGCGGGGGCTTTTTAATGAAATACAGTTTCGCCGTTTTACTTGGCGTAAGCCACAGCGCGCATTTCCCGGATAACCGTAATCTTGATCTGGCCGGGGTACTGCATTTCCTTCTCGATTTTCTGCGAGATTTCGTAGCTCAGCTCCTGGGCCCGGTCGTCGGTTACGTTGTCGGCATTTACCATCACGCGCAGCTCGCGGCCGGCTTGGATGGCGTAGCACTGCAACACCCCATCAAACGAAACGGCGGTTTCTTCCAGCTGCTTCAGGCGCTTGATGTAGCTTTCCATCATCTCGCGGCGGGCGCCGGGGCGCGAGCCGGAAATGGCGTCACAGGCCTGCACCAGCGGCGAAATCATGGCCGTCATCTCAATTTCATCGTGGTGGGCGCCAATGGCATTTACCACGTCGGGATGCTCCTTGTACTTCTTGGCCATCTCCATGCCCAGAATGGCGTGGGGCAGCTCGGGCTCCTCGGTGCTTACTTTACCAATGTCGTGCAGCAGGCCGGCACGTTTGGCGTGCTTCACGTTCAGGCCCAGCTCGGCGGCCATGGTGGCGCAGAGGTTAGCTACTTCGCGGGAGTGCTGCAGCAGGTTCTGGCCATAAGATGAGCGGAAGCGCATGCGGCCCACCATCTTAATCAGCTCCGGGTGCAGACCATGAATGCCGAGGTCGATGATGGTTTTCTCGCCGATTTCAACGATTTCCTCATCAATGTTCTTGCGGGTTTTGGCCACAATCTCCTCAATGCGGGCCGGGTGAATCCGGCCGTCCTTCACCAGCAGGTGCAGGGAAAGACGGGCCACCTCGCGGCGCACCGGATCAAAGCCGGAAATGATGATAGCCTCGGGCGTATCATCCACAATAATCTCCACGCCGGTAGCGGCTTCCAGGGCGCGGATGTTCCGACCCTCGCGGCCGATAATCTTGCCCTTCACATCGTCTGATTCGATGTTGAAGATGGACACGCAGTTTTCAATGGCGTGCTCGGCAGCAGTGCGCTGAATGGTTTCCAGCACCACTTTCTTGGCGTCTTTGGTAGCCGTGAGCTTGCTCTGGGCCACCACATCTTTGATGTAGCTGGACGCCTGAATCTGGGCTTCGTTCTTCAGCGACTCTACCAGCTGCTCGCGGGCTTCGGCGGCCGTCAGGCCCGAAATCGTTTCCAGCTGCTGCTGTACCTGCTGCAGCTTGGTTTCGGCATCGTGCTCTTTCTGCTGCAGCTTGGCTATCTGGGCATCGTGGGCCTGCTGGCGGCGCTCTTCCTGGCCTTCCAGCTTTTCGCGCAGCTGCTGCGCCTGGGTTTCAATTTTTTCGCGGGTGGTGTCGAGGTCCTTTTCCTTGCGCTGCAGCTGTTCCAGCTGCTTTTGCGTGGTTTCGCTCAGCTTTTTAATGCTTTGCTCCTGCTCTACTACGGCGGCGCGGCGCTCAATCAGCTCCTGGTCCAGGGCTTGTTTTTGGCGGCGGCTCTCCTGCTCAAACTCCTGTTTGAGGTTGCGGAACTTGTCTTTCGACTGTTGGATCCGCTCGTCGCGGATGCGGCTGGCCTTGGCTTCAGCCTCCTCCAGCAATTGCTGGGCGCGGGCTTTAGCATTGGCCTCGTGGTCCTGCCGGGCTTTGCCAGCCAGCTGTCGTCCGATAAAGACGCCCAGGGCTAACGCTACTACGGCCGCCACCACGATATACAAAATGTCGGGCATGGCTATGGTTTTTGAAATAAAGAACAAAGCCACAGCAAAAGAATGCCACTACAACAGGCACAAAGGGCTTAGCGAAAGCCCGTTGCAACCGAACCGATTGTTCGGCCAAACGCCCGGCTCTTAGTCGAGCACGAGCGAGGAAAGCAGCTGGTCCAGGCGCGACAGGCGCTCCGTCAGCGCTGCGTCGGTGCCGTCCTTTTCCTTACTAACCTTCAGGCGGTCAGCCATGGTGGATAAGGCAATCATGGCCAACAAGTCCTGCTTGTCCTGGATGCCGTACTGTTCGCGAAATTCCCGGATCCGGTCGTTGAGCAGCCGGCCTGCCATACGCAGGCGCTCCTCTTCCGTGGGGGTTACCCGCATGGGGTAATCCCGGTCGGCGACGCGAATTTTGATGGATAAGTCGGACATGGGTATCAGTAGGCGGTAGGTTGATGGTGTTTTACTCCCTCAAATAGGCAAGGCACTTATCTATCTCGCGGATGTATTCGTTGAGTCGCTGTTTTAGCTCTGTTGCATTGGCAGGTTCCCCTGCTATGGTATGTACAAGTTTAGTAATATTCTCCTGATTCTGGAAATCCTTCAACTGCCGCTCCCGGTCGCGCACGTCGGCGCGCAGCTGCTGAATGGTGGTTTGGGCATCGGCCAGCTCCTCGCGCAACTGCTGATAGGCAGCCACTAACGTGGTTACCTGCCGCTCTAGGCGGTCGAGTTGAGCAAGCTGCTGAGTGGAGGCCATGGACGGGGAAATATTTTGGAGCTAATGTAAGACGAAGTTACGGGCTCTAATACTACTTGCTTAAAGTTGGGCTTTAACTACCCGGCATTGGGGCAAGTGTAGAACGGTCATGCTGAGCGGAGTCGAATCATCTCGCTAGTGTGGTAAATAGTTAGCACCACAACCTCGGCACGCGAGATGCTTCGACTCCGCTCAGCATGATGGACGTTCCTGACAATTTTACTTTCGAATGAGCGCCCCGGCCTGCTGCTCAAACTGCTGAATCAGTCGTTGCATCACGCTATCAATAGCCTGGTCGGTGAGGGTTTGGGTGGGATCCTGCAGCAGGAAGCTCACGGAGTACGACTTTTTGTCGGCGCCCAGCTTGTCGCCTTCATACACGTCAAACACATTCACCTGCTGGAGTAGTTTCTTCTCCGTGCGGCGGGCAATCTGCTGCAGTTGGTCAAAGGTGACGGTTTTATCGACTACCAAGGACAGGTCGCGACGCACTTCCGGGAACTTGGGCAGTTCGCGGGCCACCAGCGTGTTCTTGTACTTGCGCATCAGCCAGTCCCAGTCCAGCTCGGCGTACCACACTGGCTGGCTCACGTCCATGCGCTTCAGCACGGCGGCTGATACGGCGCCTAGCTGCGCTACGGGCTGGTTTTGCGCCAGCAGCGTAAGGCCGCCCGCCAGGTACGGGTGCTGCACCGGCTGTGAGGTAGGCGCGGCAAAGCCCAGCGAGGCCAGCACCTGCTGCACGGCCCCGGCCAGCTGGTGGAAAGAGGATTTGTCCGACTTCTGCTGCCAGGTTTCGGCGGCGGTGTTGCCCGTGAGGTAAATCACCAGCTTGTTCTGCTCCTCGTACTGGCCCCCGGCTTTCTGACGATAGGTTTTCCCGAACTCATACAGCTTAAGGTCGCGCTGGCGGCGGTTCACGTTGTAGCGCACCACCTCCAGGCCGCTGAACAACATAGCCGGGCGCATTACATTCAGCTCGGCGCTGTTGAAGTTGAGCAGGCGCACCAGCTCTTCCACCGGCTCCCCTTCCTTCTCAAAGTAAGCCGAGTTGGTAATGGAGTTGGTAATGATTTCTGAGAAAGCCTGTCCGCTGAGCAGGCGGGCCGTATTCTGGCGGATGATTTCCGGATCGGGGTTCGGAAACTGCGCCAGGAAAGTAGCGGAGTTATGCGGCCGCAGGACCACGTGGTTGTAGCCGTAAATGCGCAGAATTTCCTCAATAATATCGGCCTCGCGGGTTACATCCACCTTGTGCGGCGGCACCGAAAGAATCCATTCCGCGTGGCCCGCCTCGTCCTTGCCTTCTTCCGAAATCAGGATATCCAGATCAGTTAAAATCTGGCGGATGCGCTCTGGGGCAATGAACTGACCTACCAGCTTTTCTACCCGCGGCAAACGCAGGCGTACTAGGTTGTGGCCGATGTGGTGGGGATATTCATCCACAATGGGAGCGGCTACCGTGGCGGCGGCCACTTCCTGCAGCAGCAGGGCGGCGCGCTTCAGGGCAATGGGCACCATGTGTGGATCGGTGCCGCGCTCAAAGCGGAAGGAGGCATCGGTTTTCAGCTGATGCGTCTGGCTGGTTTTGCGCACCACGGCCGGCGCGAAGTAGGCGCTTTCCAGGAATACGCGGGTAGTCTGCTCGGAAACGCCGGAGGTTTTGCCGCCGAATACGCCAGCCAGGGCCATCGGCTGGCCATTGGCATCGGCAATAACCAGGTCTTCGCCTTTCAAGGTGCGCTCGGTGCCGTCCAGGGTCGTGAACTTCTCTCCCGCTTCGGCGCGCTTCACGCGGATGGTATGGCCAGTAATCTGGTCAGCATCGAAGGCATGCAGGGGTTGACCCAGCTCGTGCAGCACGAAGTTGGTGACGTCTACTACATTATTAATGGGCGACAGGCCAATGCTGCGCAAACGGCGCTGCAGCCATTCCGGCGACGGGCCTACCTGCACGTTTTCCAGCAGCAGCCCTGCGTAGCGCGGGCTGGCCTCGGTGTCTTCAATAACCACAGCAATATTCTGCTCCGCCGTGGCGGGCGCGTGGAACTGGCTGATATCGGGCAGGTGGCAGGGCTGGCGCAGCAGGGCGCGCAGCTCGCGGGCCACGCCGTAGTGCGAGGCCGCATCGGCGCGGTTCGGCGTCAGGCCAATTTCGAATACCGAATCGGAACCCAGGCCGAAGTAGTCGGCGGCGGGGGTGCCGTTGGGCAGGTCGGTATCCAGCTCCATAATACCCTCGTGCGAGGTACCCAGTCCGATTTCGTCCTCGGCGCAGATCATGCCTTCCGAAGCCGCGCCGCGGATTTTGGACTTCTTGATTTTGAACGGCTCGCCCTGGGCCGGGTAGAGCATGGCGCCTTCCAGGGCCACTACCACTTTCAGGCCAGCGCGCACGTTGGCGGCGCCGCACACAATCTGGCGTGGGGTTTCGTCGCCCACATCCACGGTAGTCAGGCTGAGCTTGTCGGCGTCGGGGTGTTTTTCGCAGGTGAGCACGGTGCCTAGCACTAGGCCGCGCAGGCCGCCGGGGATGCTTTCCAGCTCTTCAATGCCTTCTACCTCCAGCCCGGAGCCCGTGAGCAGCTGCCCGATTTCCTCGGCGGGTTTGTCAGTAGGGATAAGCGTGCGGAGCCAGTCAAGGGATATTTTCATCTCAGTTGTCAGTTGTCGGTTGCCAGTTGCCAGGCGCGGAAGGAGCTGGCAGGCGCGGCAAAGGTAAGGATTTGGGGCGGCGGGTTATAGAGTAGCGCATAGAGTAGCGCGAAGCTCCGGCTTCGCGTAGGAGCGAAGCGAGTTCCTACGCGTTGGACTATACATTAGCAGGCGCCTACTACTCGCGTTGCTAGTACGCGAAGCCGGAGCTTCGCGCTACTCTGCGGTACTGAGTACTATCCTACTCGTGGGTAGAGTGGTCGTGGAAGTCCTGCTCGCCGGCTCTGATTTCTACGGCCAGGCGGTTATCGGCCGGGGGCACGGGGCAGGCATAGCCGTTATTGTAGGCGCAGTAGGGATTATAGGCCTGATTAAAATCCAGCTCTATTTCCCGGGAGTCAGCGGCGGGCAGGGCCGCATCGAGGTAACGGCCGCCGCCGTAGCTGCTGAAGCCGTTGGTTTTATCGGTGAACGGGATAAATAGCGTGGAGTCCTGGCCGTCGGCTTTCAGAAACAGGGTAAGCTGCTGGGGTTGCTGGTTTACCTCAAAGGCGGCGCGGCCCCAACGCAGGTATTTGTCGGCTTTGCCATCGGTGAGGGGTATGAACATGGTATCCTGTTTAGCGAAGCGCTCCAGTTTCGCCTCTACGCGGTAGGTTTTATCGGGGGCGTAATAGCGCAGGCTGTCGAAACCGTCGCGCTGCTTCTGGTCCAGGGGCGAGCCGGTTGACCGGTGGAAGCTGGCGTTTTTTTCCTGGCGGGCTTTACGGAGGCGCAGGAAATAGTCGTTGTCGTTGAAGACAATATCCTGCAGGAAATAGCCCAGTATCAGCAGCAGGCCAAGGCCAATGAGAAGTTTAGAGTTAACGCGCATGGCGCAAAGGTAGGGACGGGCGCTAAGGCTTGCGCTGCCAGTCTTGGTAGAGGGGGCTCAAAGCCCTATTTTATCTATACAAAGTGCTGCAAAACAGAATACTACAGCAATAACAAAGCAGTGAAGCAAGACTTTATGCTGGCTTATTAAGCTCCTACAAAAGGTCCGCTGGTCTGTCCACTGGCTACCCTAATCCACCTAACCGGGTTATTTCGTAGAAGCTCATCCGTATAAATACTGATTTACGGACAATAAAATCCAGGCATGAAACTTTAGGATTTTAAGGCAGTACTAAGTGATTCCCCCACCAGGCAACCGGCAGCAGGTTGGATGTTTCTGAAACAGCCGCCGCCGCGCCCCGGGAATACTTGTCCCACTTATACCTTAAGCAGGAATCATATGCTAGCAATGGAATACAGAGGCCCGAAACGGGTCCGTGCCGTGCAAAAACCCATGCCGGAAATTAAGCACCCCCAGGACGCCATAGTCCGGGTACTGCGCACCTGCATCTGCGGTTCCGACCTGCACCTATACAATGGTAACGTGCCCGACACCCGCGTGGGCTCCACCTTCGGCCACGAGTTTGTGGGCGAGATTGTGGAAGTCGGCACTGAGGTGACGAAGGTGAAAGTGGGCGACCGGGTGATTGTGCCCTTCAACATTGCCTGCGGCGAATGTCACTTCTGCCGGCAGGGCATGTTCGGCAACTGCCACGAGTCTAACACCGAATCGACGGCGGTAGGGGCCATTTTCGGTTACTCGCACACTGCCGGCGGCTTCAATGGTGGCCAGGCTGAGTACTGCCGTGTGCCCTACGCCAATGTGGGACCCACCATCCTCCCCGAAGGCATGGATCTGGATGACGCCGTGCTGCTGACTGATGTGGTGCCCACCGGCTATCAGGCCGCCGAAATGGCCGGCATTCAGACCGGCGACACCGTAGTAGTATTTGGCGCCGGGCCCATTGGCATTATGGCCGCGCGCTGCGCCTGGCTGTTTGGTGCGGGCCGCGTTATCATCATCGACCAGGAAGACTACCGCCTGGAGTTTGCCCGCAACTACTCCTACTGCGAAGCTTACAACTTCAATGAAATAGGCGACCCGGTGGTATTCATCAAGAAGATTACCGATTGGCTGGGAGCTGACTGCGTGATTGACGCTGTGGGCGCCGAAGCCGCCGGCAATGCCCTGCAGACCCTTACGGGCCGCAAGCTACTGCTGCAGGCCGGTTCGGCCACGGCCCTGCACTGGGCTATTAACTCGGTGAAAAAAGGCGGCGTGGTATCTATTGTGGGCGTATATGGCCCCACGGATAACCTGGTGCCCATCGGCAACATGATGAACAAAGGCCTTACCATGCGGGGCAATCAGACCTCGGTAAAGCGTTTGCTGCCGCGCCTGATTGAGCACGTGCAGAACGGGGTACTGAACCCCAAAGGCCTGATTACGCACCGCCTGCCGCTGGAGGAAGTAGCCGATGGCTACCGCATTTTCTCCGGTAAGATGGACAACTGCATCAAGACCGTCCTGATGCCCCCCACCGCCAACCAATAACGCTGCCTCCCCATGGAAAATCATAATGTCATAAATACCCCCATCGACCCCAAGAAAATCAAGGGTTGGGGTATTGATGCCGATCCAAAAAACGACCCTACGTACCCCATGCGGAACCGCATGAACATCTCGCAGGACCCCGATTTCAAGCACCGGCCAAAATCATTGCAGCCCGAAGATACCGAAGTGCTGCGCTCCATTGAGCGGCCTAATGTCTCGGCGGTATTTGGTACCCCGGAGCCCCCTACCGGGCTGAGCGGTCTGATTCGTCGGTTTGCCTTTCAGTTCAGCGAAAACCAGTATCCGCACTGGCTGCCGCTGCTGCTGGCCGACCGCGTGAACGTGGTGGAAGGCGTGGTAGATGACCTGGTACATGGGCACATCCCCAATATCTTCGCCGAAAAGGGCTACAAAGCCGAGTGGAAGCACAGTCCCCAGACGCTGGTCCTGAAGATGGCGGCATTCACGGCCGTTACCGCGGGCACCATTCTCTGGCTCAGCTCCGGCAATAAAAAGAAGAAGCCGGTTAAGCGGAGCCGGTATTAAGCCTCGCTTTAAGCGCTAATAAGCCTCCTGCTGCATCCCAGGCCTGATAACTCAGACGGGAAGCGGCAGGAGGCTTTCGCGTGTAGGCGGCTGTATTTATTAGAGCATGCCTTCATCAGCGAAGCTGTAGTAGCCCAGATCGGTATAAATCAGGTGGTCGAGGATGGGCAGGTCCAGGAATTGGCCGGCTTCTTTCACTTTCCGGGTGAGGGCAATATCGGCGGCGGAAGGGCTGCGGTTGCCGCTGGGGTGGTTGTGCACCAGAATAATGGACGAGGCCAGTTGCTCCAGAGCTTCTTTGAAAATCAGCTTGGGGTCGGCGACGGTGCCGGCCACGCCCCCACTGCTGATGCTGGTTTTGCGCATCACCACGTTGGCACGGTTCAGCAGAATCACCCAGAACTCTTCGTGCGGTAAATCCTGCAGGTTGGGGCGCACCAGGTTGTAGATATCCGTGGAACAGGTAATGGTGGTGCGCTGGGAAGCGGCTGCTTCCTTGCGCCGGCGGCCCAACTCCAGGGCTGCCACAATGGTTATAGCTTTGGCTTCGCCGATGCCTTTATGGCGCATGAGCTCTTTTACTGACAGCCGGGCCAGGGCATTCAGGTCGTTGTTCACGGCGGCCAGAATCAGCTTGGAAACGTCCACGGCGGAGAGTTTGGCGGTGCCGGAACCCAGCAGAATGGCCATCAGCTCGGCATCGGAGAGGGCGGCGCGGCCTTTCTGCTGGAGCTTTTCGCGGGGGCGGTCTTCTTCGGCCCAGCTTTTGATGCTGAACGAAGCCGGCGTTTCATAGCGCACGGGGGCGGCTTCGGCGGCCCCGTCAGTGGTAACTTCATTCTTCACTTTCATACTTGCCTGGAGTAGATAAACCAGCCGGAAAATAAAGTAAAAACCCGGTTTCTACGTCTGAACGCATACGGCCGGCCCTGAACTATTTCCGGCCGGCTGAGTTTTACACCCCGATATGTCTCGACTACTCATTACCATTCTCTTTCTTGCCCTTTTTGTTTTAGCCGAGTGGTATGGCTTCCAGGCCATTCGCACGGTGCTGCAACATACCTCGCCGGGCACCCGGCGGGCGGCCGCCATTGGCTATTGGGTGCTCACGGCCACGGTGTGGGCGCTGGCTACCTGGGCCATGATGACCCGACACTCCTCGCCGGCGCCCTTCAAAACCTATTTGGGCAGCCTGCCGGTTATTTTTCTGGCTACCAAGCTGGTAGTATTGGTTTTCCTGCTGCCCGAAGATCTGTATCGGATGGGCGTGCTGGCCGTGCGCTCCATTACACAGCCTAGTGGGACTTCCAATGGCCTTATCTCCCGCAGCGAGTTCCTGAGCCGCATGGCGCTGGTGGTGGGCAGCCTGCCGTTTATTTCCCTGGTGTGGGGCATGGCCAAAGGCGCCACCGATTATCAGGTGAAGCGCGTGACGCTGCGCTTTCCTAACCTGCCGGCCTCCTTCCATGGCTTCAAGATTCTGCAGATTTCAGACCTGCATACGGGCTCCTTCCAATCAAAAGAGCCCCTGCAGCGCGCCGTGCGGATGATTAATGCCCAAAACGCCGACCTGGTGTTTATGACCGGCGACCTGGTGAATAATGTGGCCACGGAGGTGGAAGAGCATATTGAAACCCTGGCGCAGATTAAGTCTGAGCTGCCCATTTTCTCCATTCTGGGCAACCACGACTACGGCGACTATGTGGAGTGGGAATCACCGGAGGCCAAGCGCGCCAACCTGCAGCGCCTGATGAATAATCACGCCAAAATAGGCTGGCGCCTGCTCATGGATGAGCATCATCAGATTGAGCGCAACGGCGAGAAAATAGCCGTGCTGGGCGTGCAGAACTGGGGCGCGCAAATGCGCTTTCCCAAGTACGGCAACCTGGTCCAGGCCCACGCCGGCTCGCACGACGCACCGTTCAAAATCCTGCTCTCCCACGACCCCTCCCACTGGGATGCGCAGGTGGTGAACTACCCCGACATCGACCTGACCCTATCCGGCCACACCCACGGCATGCAGTTTGGCGTGAACCTGCCGGGCTTTAAATGGAGCCCCGTGCAGTACGCCTACAAGGAATGGGCGGGCCTGTACCAGCGCGGCAAGCAGTATTTATATGTGAACACCGGCCTGGGCTTTCTGGGCTATCCGGGGCGGGTGGGCTTCCTGCCCGAAATCACGGTATTCGAGTTGCAGCGCGCCTAAATACCGGCGCTTCCTGTACAACTTCTCTAAAGTCACCGGCCTGGCAGCCGGTGGCTTTTTTGTTGTCCTATATAGGGCTTCGGCAACCGTGTAGAGAACCGGGCCGTATATGCGCCAAATCCAATTTTTGACTCTCCCTCCCCTCCCACCTAATCTTAAACTCATGAAAAAGACCTTGTTCTTGCTCTCGTGCGGCGTTGCCCTCACTATGGCATCCTGCTCGCAGGAGAAAACCACGGAAACGGCCACCACCAACATGGATGGCGCCGCAACCACCACTACTACCACCACCACGACCACGCAGGCTTACTCCGACGATGCCATTGAGCGCCGCGCCGACCGTATTGCCGCCGACGTAGCCGCCAAAATGAAGCTGGACGATGCCACCCGTACCAAAGTGCGCACCGTGTATGTAACCCGTGGCAAGCGCCTGGGCGAGGTGCAGCAGAAGTACGCCGCTGATACCACCGGTATGGCCGCTGAAATGCGCACCGTATACGATAACTCAGATCTGGAGCTGAAGCAGGTATTCGCTGATCCGACCATGTATCAGCAGTACGAAACCAACCGGGTAGCGTACTACGACAACAACTATATGGATGACTCAGACATGAGCACCTCGGCTTCGTCGACCTCGACGGACAACATGATGGACGCTGATGCCAAATCGAAAACCAAGTACGACGACGGCTCGAAAATCAAAGTAAAGTCTGACGGTGACGTGAAAATAAAAGACGCCGAAGGCAACAAAACCAAAATGGATGCCGATGATGGCACCGTGAAGGACAAGCCCGAAGACGGTGACAAGAGCGTGATTAAATAACCCGCTTTTCTTAAGTCAAGTAAAAGCCCCCGCCCGAAATGGCGGGGGCTTTTTTGTGGGCCTGCCGGAGAATATCACCCTTGTTTTCCTGGCGGCCAGCCACCAGTGCAGGCAGCCTTTGCAAATCATGCAACTACAGACCCTGCATTTGGCTCGGTAGTTGGCTACCTTGCGCTGCGTTTCTGTATGTTAATGGCGGATTTTTTTGCTTTGATGCTTTCTGGAGCCGGTCGGCTGGGGCTGGCGATGCTCCTGTTGTTGGGGTTATTGCTGGCCGTGCCCGCCACCGCTCAGATGCGGGTCACGGGCTCCGTATCGGAGGCCGATACCGGCAAGCCTATTCCCGGGGCTTCCGTGATGATAAAGCGCACCGGCCGCGGGGTGGTGGCCAATAGTGACGGCGACTTTGGCCTGAATGCCCTGAATACCGACACCCTGGTATTCCGCTCTGTGGGCTTTAAGACGCAGCGCATGCCCTTGGGCGGCTCGGGGCTTTCGCAGCTCATTATTCACATTAAGCTGGAGCGCGACAATATTCAGCTGGGTGAAGTACGGGTGCAGGAAGGCCGCCCCGACCGCGCCGCTATTAACCGGGCCCTGCGCAATGTGCGCCGCCCATCTACGGCCCCTACCAGCGCCGTGAAGCGCCCGCCGGCACCCAAACCGCTGTTTAAAGTAGATTCCACCGCCCCTAAAGCACCCACTCCTACGCTTGCCAACCCCGCCAGCCTGCTCTATGATCAGTTCTCCAAGGAGGGCAAGCAGCGCCGGAAAATGGAGGAGATTGAGCATCGGGCCCAGGTGGAGAAATTCCTGCAGGAACGGCGCAAATACAATCAAAACTTTCAGGATAATACCGGCTACGAGGTAGATTGACGCCCTGCTGAGGCACCCATTCTGCCGAGGCTTGCGTAAGTCTGCGGTATGAGAATTGGGTATCCCTGCGTTAATGCCTCGCTGCCGTGCACCTCTACGTCCACGTTTCGGCTGGCTTCTTACTCCGAAGAGCGGCTGGTACAGGCCGTAACCAACAACCTGGCCTGCCTGCAGCGCATTCTGGAATATAATGTGGAGCGCGGCCTGCTCTTCTTCCGCATTGGCTCCGGCGTGGTGCCCTTCGGCTCGCACCCCATCAATACCTTTCCCTGGCAAACGCACTTTGCCGCCGGTTTCCGCGCCCTGGGCGAGTACATTCAGCGGCACAACCTGCGCATCTCCTTCCACCCGGATCAGTTTGTGGTGCTGAACTCACCCGACGCCGGCATTGTGGAGCGCAGCATTCAGGAGCTGGTGTACCAGGGCTCTATGCTGGACCTGATGGGGCTCGATTCCACGGCCAAGCTCCAGATTCATGCCGGGGGCCTGTACGGCGACAAGGAAGCCGCCCTCAGCCGCTGGATTGCCACCTACAAGCACCTGCCGGAAGCCGTGAAGGCCCGCCTAGTGGTAGAAAACGACGACCGTCTCTACAGCCTGCGCGACTGTCTGCAGCTCTACGATGCCGTGGGCGTGCCCGTGCTCTTCGATAACCTGCACCACGAATGCCTGAATAACAGCGAGCCTATGGCGCTGGCCCTGCAGCAGGCCGCCGCTACCTGGCACCCCACCCAGGATGGCCCGCCCATGATGGACTACAGCTCCCAGGCCCTGGGCGAGCGGAAAGGCAAACACACCAACTCCATCAGCGAGGAGCAGTTCCGGGAATTTCTCACCCACCTGCACGGCCTGCACCCCGATGTGATGCTGGAAATAAAAGACAAGGAAAGCAGCGCCCTGCGGGCCGTGGCCATTCTGCACGAACTGGGTCTGGCCACGCCCCCTGCTACCCTTGTTATCCACTAACTCACCTGTTTTCCACAACTTATCCACATATGAGCCAATTTACCGACCATTATACCCCCAAAGCGGGCGCCGCGCAGCTTACAGAAACCCTGCATGCCCTGCATAGCGGCCTCACCGGCCTGCCCCTCAGCACCGCCCACACCCACATCGACAACTGGCAAAACCTGCTGGAGCAAAGCGGTATTCCCGCCCTGCAGGACGTGGTGCGCGAGTTGGGCAATCTGCAGTCCTTGCTCAGCAGCGAAAACCACACCCTGAATTCGGTTGCCATTGGCCGCTCCCTGAGCATGCTGGGCGCCCAAACCACCCAGGCCGCCGCCACCGCCACACCCGAAACCCGCCAGGATTTAACCCGCTTGGCGGATATGCTGCTGAAAGCCGGCGGCGATTTGGAAGGCTTGTAAAAGCTCCGCCTCAGAAATCCCCAAAAACAAAGCCCTGCTGCCACCGGATATCCGGTAGCAGCAGGGCTTTTGCCTGGATTATGGCCGGGGTTAGCGGCTCATAGCAGCCGTTTCCAGCTGATGGCCATCTTTTGCCAGTACCATGTCAAAGGCCTGCGTGAGGTCGGCAATGAGGTCCTGCGGATCTTCTACCCCAATGCTGAGGCGGATCATTTGGGAGCTGATGCCCATTTCGCGCTGAGTTTCCGGCATAATATCGGAGTGCGTCATGGTGGCGGGGTGCTCGGCCAGGCTTTCGGTACCACCTAGGCTTACGGCCAGCTTTATCAGCTTGAGGTGGTTGAGGAAGCGGAAGGCCTCGGCCTCGCCGCCCCGGATATCAAAGGAAATCATGGAGCCCGGCGAGAGACACTGCTGCTCGTAGATGGCCTGCTGGGCGGGGTCGTGCTCCAGGTGCGTGAGGTAGTAGGTGCGCTCTACCTGCGGATGCTCGCGCAGCCAGTCGGCAATCACCTGGGCGCTCTGGGCGGCGCGCTCCATGCGCAGCTTCAGGGTTTCCAGGCTGCGCATCAGCATCCAGCCGGTGTTGGGGTCGCACATGGTACCCATGAAGGTACGCATGGCTTTAATTTCCTTCATGATTTCCCGGGAGGCCAGGGCCGCGCCGGCAATCAGGTCGGAGTGGCCGCCCAGGAACTTGGTAGCCGAGTACAGCACTACATCGGCACCGTGGTGCAGGGGGTGCTGGAACACGGGGCCCAGAAAAGTATTGTCAACCACGAACCGCACGGGGCTGGCCTCCGAGCTGTAGCGGCGGGCCACGGCCGCGCAGGCCCGCAGGTCTACGAGGTGGTTGGTGGGGTTGGCGGGCGTTTCCACATAAATCATGGCCAGGCGGCCCTGCGTAATGCCCGCTACCTGCGCCGCCAGCTCTTCTTCGGTGGCTTTGGGCGAGAATCCCACGGCCGTGATGCCGAAGCGTAGCAATACCTGCTTCAGGAAGAAATCGGTGCCGCCGTACACGGGCTCGGAGTGTAGAATTACGTCGCCGGGCTTGAGCAGGGCCAGCAGCGTGGTGCTGATGGCAGCCATGCCGCTGGCGAAGGAAGCCGCTTCCTCGGCCTCGTCCCAGAGGGTGAGGCGGTGCTCCAGAATTTCCAGGCTGGGGTTATTGAGGCGGGAGTAAATCAGACCCATTTCCTCGTCGGGGTCGGCCTGGCGCAAGCCATAGGCCAGCTCAAAGAATGCTTTGCCCTCTTCGGCATTCTTAAAAACGAAGGTGGAGGTTTGAAAAATGGGGCATTTGATGGCTCCTTCGCTCCAGGCCGGGGTGTAGCCGTAGCTCATCATCAGGCTTTCGGGCCGTAGCCGCTGGCCATTGATTTCGGCGTGTTCGGGTAAGGGTTTCATGGGTGGGGGGAAAAGTGGATGGGTGCACGAAGGTAAAAATTTGCCGCTGGCCGAAGCCTCATCAGGCAAAACCGGCAAGCTGGAGCGTTCAATCTCAGGCCCATGGAAAAATCCTAAGGCGCCGATATCAGGTATTACGCCCAGTTATTAGCCTAATCTGCCTTTTCCCACGTATTAGTGCAAGCCTTGCTTGAATGTATCCATATCCCGGTATTATTCAGGCTTTTCTTAGTGCAAGTGAGAGCCGCCTTAATTCTTTTCTGAATTTCTAATCCTTTACTGCCTATGAGTAGATAAGCGCTCTGCTGTTTGCCATCCCACCCGGGTGCGGTTGTTTCGGTGAGCCCGGAACTTGGCTTTTCCGCCTGTACGCCCCAAGCAAACCATTCCCCACTGTAGTGAAATTTCCTTATCTCCCCTCCGCATGATTCCTCCTCTACAATGCCCACCGCTGCTTCGGCGGCTGTCTCATCTGGCGTTTCCCCCCACCCTCTGCCTGGTACTGTTTTCCGGCCCAGCCATAGCCCACGCCACCCCTGCCATCCGGCTAAATACTTTCACGCCGGCCATGGCCGCAATCGTTCCCGATGTGACCGTGACCGGGCGCGTAGTGGATGAGCAGGGTGCTGGTATACCAGGGGTAAACGTGGTAGTAAAAGGCACCTCCAACGGCACCCAGACTGATACCGACGGCAAGTATAGCATCACGGTACCGGACGATGCCACCTTGATTTTCTCCTTTATCGGCTACAATACCCAGGAACTGGTAGTAGGCGGCCGCACTACGATTAACGTAACGCTCACCTCGGCCACGCAAACGCTGAGCGACGTGGTAGTAACGGGTTACGGCACGCAAGCCAAGCGCGACCTGACCGGCGCGGTAGCCCGGGTAGAAGCGGAAGAAATTGAACGACAACCCGTTACTACGCCTACCCAGGCTATTCAGGGTAAGGTGGCCGGTGTACAGATTATCAGCGACGGGGGCCCAAACTCGCAGCCCAAAGTGCGCATTCGGGGTACGGGTACGTTGCTGGCCGGCGCTGAGCCGCTGTACGTGGTGGACGGTGTGCAGACCACGGACATCCGTAACCTGAGTAACGCCGACATTGCTACCATTGACGTGCTGAAAGACGCTTCCGCCGCGGCCATTTACGGGGTACGCGGAGCCAATGGCGTTATCATCATCACCACCAAGCAAGGCAAGGTGGGCAAGCCGGTGCTGAGCTACAATGCCACCATGGGCTTTAAGCGGGCCGCCCACCTGGTAGATATGGCCGATGCGCAGCAGTATACCAACTACCTGAAAGACACTGCTCCCGACCTGACCATTCCGGACTACTCTGGCTCTACCAATTGGTACGATGAGATTCTGCGCCGGGCTACTTACCAGAACCACAACCTGGCTGTATCGGGCGCCAATGAAAACGTGCGATACTACTTCAGCGGCAACCTGCTGCAGGATGATGGCCTGGCCATCAGCAACAAGTTTTCCCGCCTCACGGTGCGCTCCAACACGGCCTTCACGCTTTCTGACAAGCTGACGATAAACTCGCAGGCGTCGTTTAGCCACGCCAATACCAAGGACGTGAACTTTGCCACGGCTTACCAGAATGCTTACCGCGCGGCCCCCATTATTCCCTCAAAAGTAGATGGCCGGTACGGTAACACCTCGGCGTTCGGCAACGTGGGCAACCCGCTGCTAGACATCGAAAAAAACAACAACCGCTCATTGGAAAACCGCCTACAGGGTAATGTGGGTGTTGATTTCAAACCGGTTTCGGCCCTTACGCTGCGTTCAGCCATTAACGTGGATCTGAACTTTGATAACCGGATTATCTACGATTATCAGTACAACAGCGACGAAAGCACCTTTATTACGGCTGGCGGTAACCAGCGTACGCTGCGGAGCAACCTGTCTACTATTCAGAACAACCGCAACCGCTACCTCTGGGAAAATACGGCCACGTTTCAGAAGCAGTTTGATAAGCATAACCTGACGGTGCTGGCCGGCACGGTAACGGAACAGGGCGAGTCGCGCACCCTAGAGGGCAGCCGCAAGGATGTAGGACCTAACAAAGACCAGTGGTACCTGGGTGCCGGCGACCCAAATACGTCCACGAACAATGCCGTGGGCGCCATAGACCGGCGCCTGTCCCTGCTGGGACGTATAAACTACTCTTACGCCGACCGCTACCTGCTGACCACCAACCTGCGCTACGATGGCACCTCCCGGTTCAACAAAGACCAGCGCTGGGGCTTTTTCCCCTCCCTGGGCTTAGGCTGGGTTCTGTCGGAAGAAGATTTTATGAAGAGCCAGACGGTGCTGAGCTTCCTGAAGCTGCGCGCCAGCTACGGCCAGTTGGGCAACGACCAGATTGACCCCAACGCTTACATTGTAACGGCGGAGTCCAATGTTCCTTATGTCTTTAATGGGCAGTCCGTGCTGGGCGCCATTATCAACCAGATTAAGGACCGGAATGTGAGCTGGGAAACCACCACGGAGTATGATGCCGCCGTGGAATTTGCGCTGCTGGACAACCGCCTCTCCGGCGAGCTGACCTACTACCAGAAGAAAACCACAGATGCCCTGATTCCGGTGAATATTCCCGGTAACCTCGGCGACCCGGACAACCAGTACATCACCAACGCCGCCGATATCAGCAACAAAGGCATTGAAGCCGCGCTGAACTGGCGCAACCAGCTGAGCACCGACTGGAGCTACAACTTTGGGGTGAATGCCACTTTCAACAAAAACCGGATTGAAAAGCTGAATGGCGGACAGGCCCTGTTTGGCGGCTTCAACAACGTCACTCTCTCTGATAATGGCGTGTCGGCTGGCAGCTTTTATGTGCTCAAGTCCACAGGCATATTCCAGTCGCAGGCAGAAATTGATGCCTATCCCAAATACACCGGCGTGCCTACCCCCCAGCCCGGCGACCTGAAATACGCTGATGCTAACGGTGACGGCGTGATTTCCCTGCTCGACCGGGTACACTCCGGCTCCTATCAGCCGCCCGTGTACTTTGGCATCAATGGCGGAATGAACTATCAGAAGTTCGATTTCTCCTTTGTGTTTTCCGGTAACCTGAACAATGAGGTGTACAACGCCAAAAAGCAGTTCCGCTACCAGGCCACAGACAATGTGGAAGCTGACTTTGCCAACAACCGCTGGACGGCGACGAATGGCTCGCAGTCAGATCCGCGCACCATTTCCAACAACACGCCTAACTCCACATATTTCATTGAGTCAGGCTCCTACATCCGGCTGAATAACCTGGTGCTGGGCTACACCATTCCCGCCAACGTCACGCAGAAGGCGAAGATTTCCAACGTGCGGATTTTTGCCACGGCCCAGAACCTGTTCACCTTCACAAAGTACTCGGGCTTCACGCCGGAGCTGCCCGGTGGCCCGCTGGATTCCGGCATCGAATCCACTACGTATCCCACCAGCCGCACGCTCGCGCTGGGACTGAATGTTAATTTTTAATGCTTCCGGATATGAAATCCTCTTCTATACTCACCCGACGCCTGGGCACGGCCGCCTGCGCGCTGCTGCTCTCCGTGGTTAGCGGCTGCAAAGATTTTCTGGATGTAGCGCCACAGGGCCAGCTTACCGAAGACCAGATCAAAACAGACCCCGCCGCCGCTCAAAAACTGGTGGATGGCGTGTATAACGTCATGTACCTCGGCGGCTTTGGCACCGATGTACACGGGCTGCAATACGTTATCCTCACGGATATTGCTTCCGATGATTCAGATAAGGGCAGTACGCCCACGGACTATGGTCCCGCCGCCGATGTTGACAACTTTACCCTTACTTCCAGCAACGGCATTGTTAATAACGTTTGGAAAGGCTATTTCCAGGGCGTGACGCGTGCCAACCAGGCACTTGAAAAGATTCCGCTGAGTCCCGCGTCGGATGAAACCAAGAATCGTCTGCTGGGTGAAGTGCGCTTTCTGCGCGGCTACTTCTACTTTAACCTGGTGCGCTTTTTTGGAGGAGTGCCCAAGCTGGATCGGGTGCCCGCCACTTCAGAAATCAATGACCCGAAGCTGCAGAAACGTGCTACGGCGGAGGAGATTTATCAACTGATTATTTCAGACCTGGAATTCGCCGCTAATAACCTGCCTATTAAAGGTGAAACGGAAACGGGCCGGGCTACTAAAGCCGCGGCGCAGGGCATGCTGGCCAAGGTGTACCTGTACCAGAAGCAATACCAGAAGGCGCTGGATCTGACCAATGCCATAACCACGGGTCAATCGGGTGCATATGGTTTGTATGATGATTACGCCAGCATCTGGCGCGAAGTAGGTGCCAACAGCGAAGAGTCTATTTTTGAAGTGCAGACGGGCGTGAATGCCGCCTGCAATAACTCCGCTGTGAACCTGTATGTGGTTAGCCAGGGCCCGCGCCAGGGCGGCAAAGGCGGCTGGGCTGATCTGGGCTTTGGCTTTAACACGCCCACCCAAGCCTTGGCCGATGCCTACGAGCCCGGTGATAAGCGCCGCGCTGGTACCATCATCTTCATCAACCCCGCTCCCAGCGGAACGGTGCTGTGGGATGGTTTCCGCATTCCCAGCAAAGACTCAGTGGAAAATTTGCGCTACAGCTATAAAGCCTACCATAGCCGCACCAAGGAAAAGAACTGCGGCAATAACGATTATCTGCCGAAGAACATCCGCATTCTGCGCTACGCGGAGGTGTTGCTGATTAATGCCGAAGCCGCGTTCCAGGTGGGCGATGTGGCCACGGCCACTACGGATGTGAACCTGGTGCGGGAACGGGCCGGCCTGGCTCCGTTAGGGGCAGTCACGCTGGAAGGTATCTGGAAAGAGCGCCGCCTGGAGCTGGCCCTGGAGCACGACCGGTTCTTTGACCTAGTGCGGCAGGAGAGTGTACAACCCGGCCGGATTGTTCCGCTGTTTGCTGCTCAGGGTAAAACCTTTGTAAAAGGCAAGCACGAGCTGTTTCCCATTCCGCAGGAACAGATTGACTTGAGCGGCGGCCAACTGACGCAGAACCCCGGCTATTAATAGACTAAAAAGCAGGATGGCACCGGCCCCTATGGGTTGGCGCTATCCTGCTTTTTAGCTTTTATCCACGTCTAATCCTTCGCTTATGCGAACTTCTTTTTCGTCCTTTTTGGTCCTGCTATGGCTGGTATTGCTCTCGGGCGGCAGTGCCTGCTCCCAGAACCCGTCCCCCACGCCTCGTCCGCAGAAGCTGACCGATAACCAGTTACTGGATCTGGTGCAAAAGCAGACCTTCCGCTATTTCTGGGACTTTGGTCACCCCACCTCCGGCATGGCCCGCGAGCGAAGCAACGTAGCCTATGACTACGGCAATGAGGTGGTCACTACGGGCGGCACGGGCTTCGGGATTATGGCCATTATTGTGGCCGCCGACCGTAAATGGATTACCCGTCAACAGGCTGCGGAGCGCATCTATAAAATCGTGCGGTTTCTGGAAAAGTCTGACTCTTTCCACGGCGTATTTCCGCACTGGCTGAATGGCGAAACCGGCAAGGTGATTCGCTTTAGCCAAAAGGATGACGGCGGCGACTTAGTAGAAACATCCTTCCTGTTTGAAGGCCTGATTTGCGCCCGCCAGTACTTCACACAGGACACGCAGGTTGAAAAGGATTTGCGCAACCATATCCTCTGGATGTGGGAAAATGTGGAGTGGAACTGGCACACCCAGGGCGGCCAGAACGTGCTGTACTGGCACTGGAGCCCCAACAACGGCTGGAGCATGAATCACCAGATTCATGGCTGGAATGAGTGCCTGATTACCTACGTGCTGGCTGCATCCTCGCCCAAATATGCCATCGACAAAAAGGTATATGACCAGGGCTGGGCTACCGGCGACTACTTCAAGAATGGCAAGGAGTTCTACAAAATCAAGCTGCCGCTGGGCTTTGACTACGGTGGGCCGCTGTTCTTCTCACACTACTCCTTCCTGGGCCTAAACCCGCACGGGCTGAAAGACCAGTACGCCGACTATTGGGAGCAGAACAGAAACCACACGCTCATCAACTACGCCTACTGCGTAGACAACCCCAAGAAATACAAAGGCTACGGCAAAAACAGCTGGGGTCTCACCGCTTCCGACAGCTACCAGGGCTACGCCGCCCACTCTCCCCTGGAGGACTTGGGCGTGATTTCGCCCACGGCCGCGCTATCGGCCATGCCTTACGCGCCGGAGCAGTCCATGGCCGCGCTCAAGCATTTTTACTATGATCTGGGCGATAAAATCTGGGGCGAGTATGGCTTTGTGGATGGCTTCAGCGAGCAGCACAACTGGTACGCCAAGTCCTACCTGGCCATTGACCAGGGTCCCATTGTGGGCATGATTGAAAACTACCGCACCGGCCTGCTCTGGAAGCTGTTCATGAGCTCCCCCGACGTGCAGCGCGGCCTCACCAAGCTCGGCTTCGAAAGCCCCGAAATCAAGAAGTAGCCGCCAAATATTCCCGTCATGCAGAGCGCAGCGAAGCATCTCGCATATAGATTTTGTTAAAAAAGAACATCATGCTGAGCGCAGTCGAAGCATCTCGCTAGTGTGGTGAAATCAATTAACACTGCAACGTCAGCACGCGAGATGCTTCGACTGCGCTCAGCATGACAGACGTATTCGCCTATTCCACCCATGTTCAGAACCGTGCTTCTCATCTACCTGCTCACGCTACTGACTCTGCCCATGGTAGCCCAACCCACGGGCAGCCCGGGGCAGCGCACGTACTGCAACCCGCTGAATCTGGACTACGGCTACACGCCCATTCCCAACTTTTCGGAGGCGGGCCGCCACCGCGCCACCGCCGACCCGGTTATCACGCTTTACAAAGGCGACTATTACCTGTTCAGCACCAACCAGTGGGGCTATTGGTGGAGCAAAGACCTTTACAACTGGAAGTTCGTTTCCCGCTCCTTTCTCAAGCCCCAGCATAAGGTGTATGACGACCTATGCGCCCCGGCCGTGTGGGTGCAGGGCGATACGCTGCTGGTTTTTGGCTCTACCCACGAGAAGAACTTCCCCATCTGGATGAGCACCAACCCCAAGGCCAACGAGTGGAAAGAAGCCGTGGAGCCGTTCCAGATTGGCGCCTGGGACCCCGCTTTTTTCCTGGATGATGACGGCAAGCTCTACCTCTACTGGGGCAGCAGCAACGAGTTTCCGCTCTACGGCCAGCAAATCAACCGCAAAACCTTCCAGCCTATCGGACAGCCAAAGGTGATGTTCGGGCTCAACGACAAGCAGTTCGGCTGGCAGCGCTTCGGCGAATACCTCGACAACACCTTCCTGAACCCTTTTATGGAGGGCGCCTGGATGACCAAGCACAACGGCAAATACTACCTGCAGTATGGCGCGCCCGGCACCGAGTTCAGCGGCTACGCCGATGGCGTGCAGGTGAGCGACAATCCCCTGGGCCCGTTCACGCCGCAGCCGCACAACCCGTTTGCCTACAAGCCCGGCGGCTTTGCCCGCGGCGCGGGCCACGGCAATACCTTTCAGGATACCTGGGGCAACTGGTGGCATCTTTCCACCATGGTAGTATCGGTGAAAAATAACTTTGAGCGGCGCCTGGGCCTGTGGCCGGCTGGCTTCGATAAAGACGGCGTGCTGTACGCCAACACCACGTTCGGGGATTACCCGCATTACCTGCCTACCGGCCCCGAGGACCATTTGAAAAGCCGTTTTACGGGCTGGATGCTGCTGAATTATCAGAAACCCGTGCAGGTATCTTCCACGCTGGGCGGCTACCTGCCCAACTACGCCGTAGATGAAAGCATCAAAACCTACTGGAGCGCCGCCACGGCCAACAAAGGCGAGTTTATTCAGACCGATTTAGGCAGCGTGTGCACCGTGCGCGCCATTCAGCTGAACTATGCCGATCAGGATGCCGAATTTCTGGGTAAGCAGCAAGGCATCTATCATCAGTACAAGCTCTGGCACTCTGAAAACGGCAAGAAATGGAAGCTATTGGTGGATAAAAGCCAGAATAAAACCGACGTGCCGCACGACTATATCGAGCTGCCCGAAGCTGTGAAAACCCGGTTTATCAAGCTGGAAAACATCCACATGCCCACCGGCAAGTTCGCCATCAGCGGGCTGCGCGTGTTTGGACTGGGCAGCGGCCCCGCGCCGGCGGTAGTGAAAGGCTTGGTAGTATTGCGTACCGAAACCGACAAGCGCAGCGCCTGGCTGAAGTGGATGCCTTCCTCTGATGCCTACGCCTACAACATCTACACCGGCATTGCCCCCGATAAGCTTTACAGCTGCATTATGGTGCACGGCCAGAATGAGTACTATTTCAAAGGCATGGATAAAGACCGGCCGTACTACTTTAGCATCGAGGCCATCAATGAAAACGGCGTGTCTACCCGCACGCCGGTTATGGAATCGAAATAATCCTGTCTCCCCTATTACCTCATCATAATTTTCGCTTACATGAAACGAACCTTCCGTACTGTCTTGCTGCTGGCGCTCAGCCTCCAGCTAAGTCCGCCGCTGCAGGCTCAGAAAACCACCCCTGTTACCACTACCGCCTCCGCTGACCCGAAGATGACCAAGTTCATCAACGACCTGATGCAGAAAATGACGCTGGAAGAGAAAATCGGCCAGCTGAACCTTATAACGGTAGGCTTTGACGTGACCGGACCCGTGGTAAGCAAGGACGTGGACGCCAACATCCGCAAGGGCAACGTGGGCTCGGTGCTGAATACTTTCACGCCCAAAGCGGCCCGCAAGCTGCAGGAAATGGCTGTGAAGGAGTCGCGCCTGCACATTCCCCTGATTTTTGGGTACGATGTCATTCACGGGCACCGCACCATTTTCCCCATTGCCCTGGGTCTGGCTTCCAGTTGGGACCTGACGGCCATTGAGCGTAGCGCACGCATTGCCGCCGAAGAAGCTTCCGCCGACGGCATCAACTGGGTGTACTCGCCCATGGTGGATATTGCCCGCGACCCACGCTGGGGCCGCATCTCAGAAGGCTCGGGCGAAGACCCCTACCTGGGCTCCCAGATTGCCCGCGTAATGGTGCGCGGCTACCAGGGCGACGACCTGATGAAGAATAACACGGTGATGGCCTGCGTGAAGCACTTTGCGCTGTACGGCGCCGCCGAAGCCGGCCGCGACTACAACACCACCGATATGAGCATGGTGCGCATGTACAACGAGTACCTGCCGCCCTACAAAGCCGCCATCGACGCTGGCGCCGGCTCCATGATGTCGTCGTTCAACGACATCAACGGCGTGCCCGCCACCGGCAACAAGTGGCTGATGACCGAGCTGCTGCGCAACCAGTGGGGCTTCACCGGCTTCGTGGCTACCGACTACACTGCCATCAATGAAATGACCGCCCACGGCATGGGCAACGATGCGCAGGTATCGGCGCTGGCCCTGAACGCGGGGATTGATCAGGATATGGTAGGCGAGATTTTCCTTAAGAATCTGGCCCAAAACCTGAAGGATGGCACTGTGAAGCAGGAGCAGATTGACCTGGCCTGCCGCCGCATTCTGGAAGCCAAGTGGAAGCTGGGCCTTTTCCAGGACCCCTACCGCTACGCCAACGAGAAGCGCGCCAAGGCTACGCTCATGAAAAAGGAGTTTGTGACCGATGCCCGCGACATTGCCCGCAAGAGCATGGTGCTGCTCAAAAACAGCAATAACGCCCTGCCCCTCAAGAAAACCGGCACCATTGCCCTGATTGGCCCGCTAGCCACCCGCCAGCGCGACATGATTGGCAGCTGGAGCGGTGCCGGCGACTGGAAACAGGCCGTATCACTGGAACAAGGCATCAAAAACGCCGTAGGCAGCTCCGTGAAAGTGGTAACCGCCCAGGGTGCCAACTTCACCGACGACCAGCAGATGATTGACCGTCTGAACGCCCACGGCGGCGAGCTGAACGTAGACAAGCGTACCTCCGAAGCTATGATTCAGGAAGCCGTGCAGCTGGCTCAGGGGGCCGATGTAATTGTAGCCGCCGTAGGCGAAAGCCAGGGCATGACCGGCGAAGCCGCCAGCCGCGCCGACATTGGCCTACCCGGCCAGCAGTTGGAGCTCCTGAAAGCCCTCAAGAAAACCGGCAAACCGCTGGTGATTGTGCTGATGAGCGGCCGCCCCATGACGCTGACCTGGGAAGATGAGAATGCTGATGCCATTCTGGAAACCTGGTTTGCAGGCACCCAGGCCGGCAACGCCATTGCCGATGTGCTGTTTGGCGCCTACAACCCCTCGGGCAAGCTCACGGCCACCTTCCCCCGCCACGTGGGCCAGGTACCCATCTACTACAACCACAAAAACACCGGCCGCCCCTACGTCGGCGACAAGCTGGACAAGTATAAGTCGCGGTACATGGATGTGCCCAACGACCCGCTGTATCCCTTCGGCTACGGCCTGAGCTACACCACCTTTCAGTACGGCAAGCCCGAGCTGAGCACCACCACGCTTAGCCCCAGCGGCACGCTGGACGTGAAAGTAACCGTGCAGAACACCGGCAACTACGATGGCGAGGAAGTGGCCCAGCTGTATATCCGGGATATGGTGGGCTCCATCTCCCGCCCCGTGAAAGAGCTGAAAGGCTTTCAGAAGGTGATGCTGAAGAAAGGCGAGAGCCGCACGCTCACCTTCCGCCTCACCCCGGAAGACCTCAAATTCTACAACGCCGACCTGAAATTTGCCGCCGAGCCCGGCGACTTCCAGGTGTTTGTAGGCGGCAACTCCCGCGACGTGCAAACCGCCGCGTTTAAGCTCACGGAGTAAGCCTAAAAGGCGGTACCGGCATCGGAAACCCAATTCCGGTGCCGGTATTTCCGGGTGCTGCCACAAGGTTAAAGCACATGGCCCCACCGGCCATAGCTGGTACTTTTCGAACGATTTCCGAAAACAACTGTTTATTTGCCACTATGGCAGAAGTAACCAACCTCACATTTGCAGAAGCAACCCGCACCGAACCCATGGTGCAATATGCTTTCTGTATAGATGCATCCAACCGTCCCGCCAACCACGTGGGCGACTGGCCTGAAGAAGGCAAACTCTACCCCGTACGCACCGTGCCCAGCAAAGTAGAGGGCATGGAGCTGGTCCACGTCCTCGGCTTCGAAGGCGAGGCCCCATACTACAACGCCTTCGGCCCCCACCGATTTGAGATGCTAACGGAAGTGTTTCTGAACTAAAACCTTCTTTTAATTCAAGCACTAATTAAAAAGCCCCGGCCTTAGTAGGCCGGGGCTTTTTAATTAGTTCCCGTTTTTAAAGAAACGCTCTACATCATGCATATGATACATATCATGACGTATCAAATGCCTTAGCCTGTCCCTCATCTTTGTAATAATTTCAAAGTTAGCCTTCGCTGCCTGATGTCTTTCATCTGCTACGGAAAAATCAGATGTTAGAGTAGCGTTATAAATCTGTTGATTCAACGTACTCAATTGAGAGGACGCATTATGACTTAGCCATAAGTTGCTTTTGACAGCGTTAAATAACAGACTGTGAAAGACATCATACTGCTCTTTCGTATGAAATACTACATGATATAATCTCTTGTCAGCTGAATTGGCTGTGCTGTACTGCAGTTCATTTACTACTGTTTCAAGTAATTGATAGGCTGCCAGTCGCTTCTCTATTACCTTCTTAAAATACTCCTTCTGATATTCTTTATCTTTTAAGAAGACAGAAACGAAGTAAGACACACCAGCTGATATAACTCCTGATACTATAGGTATTAAGATTGAAGAATCAGGCATAAAGGTTAAATAAACTGATTACAGGTAAGCGTAAATATAGAGAGTTACACTTCCTGATCCACTAGCACTTCTTTGAGCGGCTCCCCTACGCAATTACACTTAGTATAAAATCCACTACTTAGCTCCTACCTATTATGTAGCAGCAATCTTCATCTATTAGCAAAAGTATTGGCAATACAACAAAAAAGCCCTCCCCGAAACCGGGGAGGGCTTTTTTGTGGAGCTGCAGGGATTCGAACCCTGGTCCAGACAAGGAAGGCGTCGAGCTTTCTACGTGTGTATCTATGCTTAAATTTTCGTGGGAACCCAGGCGCACATCAGGCCCTTGGTTTCCCCTTATCTGTTTGAGTTTCGCCCTGGCGTCACAGCGCCACCAGAACTATCCTAACTACTTACGACGCCCCGAACTCACCCGTGAGAAGGAAGACGGGTGCGGGACGATGACATTACTTAGTACCTAGACTAAGCAGCCATGGCGTACGAATAGTCGCCAGTTATTGTTTGGACGGCTTTTTAGCGGGAGATTCATCCAACTCCCGACACGCTTACTCGCGACTTGCTCAAGCTGTCAATTCCAGTCAGCCCCAGAAAAGAAAGAACGATACCCGCCCCAAGAGGCGGGGTGCGAAGGTACGCACATCAGGCAATAAACGTTGCGGCGGGGTGAATTTGTTCCATTTAAAGTAGCCCACACAGTAGCGCGAAGCGCCGGCTTCGCGTACGAGCACAGCGAGTTCTGACGTATGCGGACGCCGACTACTCGCGTTGCTCGTACGCGAAGCCGGCGCTTCGCGCTACTGGTGGATGGCCCCCTTTTCTCCCCTTCCAAAGCCCGGGTTTTCGCGGTATCTTTGTGGCTAGTCGTATGGAGAATTTCGTTGTATCTGCCCGCAAGTACCGCCCAGCCACGTTTCGCAGCGTGGTGGGTCAGCAGCACGTAACCACTACCCTGCAGAACGCCATTCTGAGTAACCACCTGGCGCAGGCGTTCCTGTTTTGCGGACCGCGCGGCGTGGGTAAAACCACCTGTGCGCGCATTCTGGCCAAAACCATCAACTGCACCAACCTCACTCAAGAGGCCGAGGCGTGCAACGAGTGCGAGTCGTGCCGGGCGTTCAATCAGAACGCTTCTTTCAACGTGCACGAG
Source organism: Hymenobacter sp. DG25A (assembly GCF_001280305.1). Taxonomy (NCBI): domain Bacteria; kingdom Pseudomonadati; phylum Bacteroidota; class Cytophagia; order Cytophagales; family Hymenobacteraceae; genus Hymenobacter; species Hymenobacter erythromyxa. Next base: position 2,634,087 of record NZ_CP012623.1, read on the forward strand.
CTGGATGCTGCTTCCAACAACTCCGTGGAGGATATCCGCTCCCTGGTGGAGCAGGTGCGCTACGCCCCGCAGGCCGGCCGCTACAAAATTTATATCATCGACGAGGTGCACATGCTCTCCAACGCGGCCTTCAACGCCTTTCTGAAGACGCTGGAAGAGCCACCGAGCTACGCCATTTTCATTCTGGCTACCACTGAGCGCCACAAGATTATTCCTACCATTCTGTCGCGCTGCCAGATCTTCGACTTCAACCGCATTAAGGTGGATGATATGCGCAGCCACCTGCGCTATGTAGCTACCCAGGAGAAGGTACAAGCCGAAGACGACGCCCTGCATCTGCTGGCCCAAAAGGCTGACGGTGGCCTGCGCGACGCTCTGTCTATGTTCGACCAGATGGTGACCTTCTCAGGCCACAATCTGACCTATAAAGACGTTATCCAGAACCTGCATATTCTGGATTATGAGTACTACTTCCGCTTAGTTGATGCGCTGCTGACGGAGAACCTCTCGGCTGCGCTGCTCTTGCTGGAAGAGGTGATGCAGAACGGTTTCGACCTGCACAACTTTGTGGTAGGTGCCGCCGAGCACCTACGGGGTTTGCTGGTGTGCAAAGACCCCGTAACGGTGCAGCTGCTGGAAGTATCTGATGGCATTCGGGCGCGCTATGTGCAGCAGGCCCAGGCCGCGCCGCTGGCGTTTCTGCTCTCTGCCCTGAACCTGGTGAGCCTCTGCGACCGGGAATTCAAGCAGGCCAAAAACCAACGTCTGCACGTGGAGCTCACGCTCATGAAGCTGGCCTACCTCAACGGGGCCGTGCAGTTTGCCCGCGACCTGCAAGGTGGCTCGGTCGCCAGCCCGCAGCGCGCATCGTCAGATAACGGCGAGGCGAAAAAAAAAACTAGTGTAACGCCGGCTGCGGCTCCTGCTACCATCAGTAGCCCGCCTACTGCGCCCGTAGCGGCAGCCCCGCAACCTACCAGCACCCCACAACCCGCCGCGCCCATCAAGGCCATTCCAGCCGATCCGGAACCTCTAATTCCAGTGGACAGCGGCGTAGAAGAGCTGCACGAGACGCTTAGCATTGAGAACCCACCCGCGCCGGTGCCCACGCACCATCAGGTGCTGGACAGCACGCCGCACGTGGAAACGGGCCGCCCCAGCGTGGCCGGCCACGAACCCGGCGACATACCGGTAGTAGCGGCGCCCATTCGGCCCATGCCTTCCCTCGCCAAAAGCGGGAGCATCTCCAAACTGCCCAGCCTGGCCGGCATAAAGGAGCAGGCGGCCCGGGAAAACACGGCCAGTCGTGCTACTGCTGTGGAGGAGGATGCGCCCACGATGTCCGGCGCGCTGCCCACTATTGATGATGCCCTATTGCAACAGACCTGGGCAGCGCTGAAGGACAGCTACAAAGCCACGAGCATGAGTGTGTACACCGTGCTGAACCGCCCCATACAAGCCGATGAAAAGCATGTCATCAAGCTCCTCGTTGATAACCCAGTGCAGGAAGACGTGTTCAACGAGTTTCGGGCCGAGCTGACAGGGGAACTGCGCCGCCGCACCGGCTATCCGCGCCTCACCTTGCAGGCCGAAATAGTAGAGCAGCAAAGCACCGGCCGCAAGCTCTATACCTCCGCCGATAAGTTTGAGTACCTGGCCGAGAGATTCCCCGCCCTGGTAGAAATGCGCCAGCGCCTGGGTCTGGATACAGATTTTTAGAGAATAGAATCTAAGAACCTGTTTTTAAGGAAATAAGCCAGAACGTAATTCCCCTTCTTTTTTAAGGAGGGGTGGCCGCAGGCCGGGGTGGTAAATGACGTTGTTTGGTTGTGCGAAGCCCGGACGATATAAATCAAGAGGTGGGCATGCTGACCGTAGTCGAAGCATCTCGCTCGATTCGTTGGATTTACTACACTAGCAAGATGCTTCGACTACGGTCAGCATGACGGCTCAGGTAAACACCGATTAGTCAACCACCCCTAACCCCTCCTCATCTGAGGAGGGGAACTAGCTTTTAGCCGTAGCATACCATAACGAGGTATTAGGCACTCATCCCACTATTCTGGCTTTGTTCTTTTCTATCAAGCTAGAATCCAAATCGGCTTTTAATTCCAAGGCGGGCGGCCTATCTTTGATTTCTTGTTTCCTGCCTGAAATTCTGCGTTTGCTCTCGTGAAAAAACCCTTTCTGCTTTTATTTCCGGCGGTTGTTGCGCTGGGCCTCACTACTCAGTGCCAGTCCAGTAAGCCGGCTGCATCGGCCCCCGCCCCGGTTTCCCAAACCAAGGAATATAAGTACACCACCGTAGAAGGTGACCCACTGAAAGCCCGCATCTACACCCTCGATAACGGCCTGACGGTGTACCTCTCCGACTACGAGGACGCCCCGCGCATTCAGACCTACGTAGCGGTGCGCGCCGGCTCTAAAAACGACCCCAGCACTGCTACCGGCCTGGCGCACTACCTGGAGCACATGGTATTCAAGGGTACTTCGCGCCTGGGCACGCAGAACTGGGCCGCCGAGAAAACCGAGCTGGACAAGATTGAGGCCCTCTACGAAGTATACCGCTCCAAAACCGACCAGACCGAGCGCAAGCGCCTCTACCACCAGATTGACTCGATTTCCAGCGTGGCGGCCAAGTACGCCGTGGCCAATGAGTACGATAAGGTGATGGGTGCCATTGGCGCGAAAGGCTCCAACGCCTACACCTCCAACGAGCAGACCGTGTACCAGGAGGATATTCCCTCCAACCAGATTGAGAAGTGGGCCGCCATTCAGGCCGAGCGTTTTGGCGAGCTGGTACCCCGCCTGTTTCACACGGAGCTGGAGGCCGTGTACGAGGAGAAAAACCGCGGCCTCGACAACGACTTTAACAAGGAGTTTGAGGCCCTGAATGCCAGCTTGTACCGCAAGCACCAGTACGGCACCCAAACCACCATTGGTACCATTCAGCACCTGCAGAACCCATCCATCACGGAGATTAAGAAGTATTTCGACCAGTATTATGTGCCGAACAACTTCGCGGTAGCCCTGAGCGGCGACCTGGATTACGATCAGGCTATCCGGGTGATTGACAAGTACTTTGGGCAGCTGAAGAGCAAGCCGGTGCCCACGTTTACTGTGGCGCAGGAAGACCCCATTACAGCGCCTATTGTTAAGGAAGTGAAAGGCCCCGACGCGGAAAACGTCATGCTCGGCTTCCGCTTTCCCGGCACCACCACGCCCGATGCGCTGGTGCTGCGCATGATTGACAAAATCCTGAGCAACGGCCAGGCCGGCCTGATTGACCTGGACCTGAACCAGCAGCAGAAAGTGCTGCAGGCCGCTTCGTTCACCGATATCAACGACGACTACGCCTCGCACATTCTCTACGCTACCCCACGCCAGGGCCAGAGCCTGACGCAGGTGCGCGACCTGCTGCTGGGCGAGCTGACTAAGGTGAAAAAGGGCGACTTCCCCGACTGGCTGATTCCGGCCATCATCAACAACGAGAAGCTGCAGCGCACCAAGAGCTACGAGAGCAACGAGGCCCGCGCCGGCGCTTTCGTTTCGGCTTTCATTGCCCGCCAGGACTGGAAAGACTACCTCCGCCAGATAGACGACTTCGGTAAAATTACCAAGGCCGATGTGATGCGCGTGGCCAACCAGTACTACCAGAACAACTACGTGGCCGTGTACAAGCGCACCGGCCAGGATCCTAATAAAGTGAAGGTGGTGAAGCCGGCCATTACGCCGGTGCCCGTAAACCGCGAAGTAGCCTCCAGCTTCTACAAGCAGGTAACCGAAATGTCCTCGCCCGAGTTGCAGCCGGTGTTCCTGGACTACAAGAAGGATATTCAGGAGCTGAAGCTGGCTTCGGGTGTGCCGGTGTTCTACACCCGCAACACCGAGAATAACCTCTTCGATCTGTACTACGTGCTCGATATGGGCACCAACAACGACCCACGCCTAGGTCTGGCGGCCGACTATCTGCAGTACCTCGGCGCCGGGAAATACTCCGCCGCGCAGCTGCAGCAGGAGTTCTACAAGCTGGGCTGCTCGTTTGGCGTGCAGAGCGGGCAGGACCGTGTGTACGTGAGCCTCTCCGGCCTCGACGACAACTTTGAGCCGGCCCTGCAGCTTTTCGAAAGCCTGCTGGCCAACCCCAAGCCCGATGCCGCGGCCCTGAAAAACATGGTGGATGGCGTGCTGAAAGCGCGTCAGGATGCTAAGCTGAACAAGCAGGTCATTCTGAGCCAGGCCATGGTGAACTTCGCCAAATACGGCCCCAAGAACCCCTTCACCTCGCAGCTCACCGAAAAGCAGCTGCGCGCCCTGAAGCCGGAGCAGCTGACGGCCCTTATCAAGAAGATTCCGACTTATCAGCACCGCGTATTGTACTACGGCCCTCGGGCTGCTGATGCGTTGACTACCGTGCTGAATGCAGAGCATAAAACACCCGCCACCCTCACCCCTGTACCGGCCAACAACGACTTCGCGGAGCAACCTATGAAGGACCGCAAAGTCTATTGGGTGGATTACAACATGGTGCAGGCCGAAATTTTGTTTTTAACGAAGGGGGATGCGTACGACAAGAGCCTGGTACCCACGGTGAGCCTGTACAACGAATACTTTGGCGGCTCCATGGGCAGCATCGTGTTTCAGGAGCTGCGCGAGAGCAAGGCGCTGGCGTACTCGGCTTCGTCGCGGTATGCCAATGCCGATAAGCTGGGGCGCTCCAACTACATTCTCTCCTACATCGGGACGCAGAGCGACAAGCTGCCCGAGGCCATGGCCGGCATGCAGGCACTGCTGAACGATATGCCCGTGGCCGAAGCCAACCTGCAGATTGCCAAAAACGCCATCCGCAACAGCATTGCCACGGAGCGCATCACCAAGTCCGATATCCTGTTCAGCTACGAGCGCGCCAAGCGCCTGGGCCTGGACTACGACCTGCGCCGCGACGTGTATGAAAAGACCTACAACATGAGCTTTGACGACCTGAAGAAGTTTCAGGAAGCCAAAGTGAAGGGCCAAAACCAGAGCATCCTGGTGATTGGCTCGAAAGAGCGGCTCAACTTCCCGGAACTAGCCAAATACGGGAAGGTACAGCAGCTCACCTTAAAAGAAATTTTCGGGTATTAAGGCAGAGCTTAGGAATTAGGGGCCTGCTCTTAGTTTCTTTGCACCGCCTTTTGGGCGCCCCTTTGTTTTTGCACTACCCGCGGCCCGAGTCCTCCGTCACTCCCGCCCGGCCCGGCACACATCCTTTCACATTAAACCGAAGACCGAAGACCTACGTCCCCAAGTCCTTACATACCAATGGCAGAGCAAAAAATCACCATCAAGAACGGCAAGCTGAACGTACCAGACCAACCCACCATTCCCTTCATTGAGGGCGACGGTACCGGTCCGGACATTTGGGCGGCTTCTGTTAAAGTGTTTGACGCGGCAGTAGCAAAAGCCTACGGCGGCAAGCGCAAGCTGGTGTGGAAAGAAGTGCTGGCCGGGGAAAAGTCTTTCAAGCAGACCGGCAACTGGCTGCCCAACGAAACGCTGGATGCCTTCCGTGAATACCTGGTGGGCATTAAAGGCCCCCTCACTACGCCCGTAGGCGGCGGTATCCGCTCCCTGAACGTGGCCCTGCGCCAGGAGCTGGACCTGTACGCCTGCGTGCGTCCCGTACGTTGGTTCCAGGGTGTGCCCTCCCCCGTGAAGCACCCCGAGCTGACGGACATGGTTATCTTCCGCGAAAACACTGAGGATATCTACGCCGGCATTGAGTACATGAACGGCACCCCTCAGGCTCAGAAAATGCTGGAATTCCTGCAGGATGAGATGGGCGTGAAGAAAATTCGCTTCCCCGAGACGTCCTCGTTCGGCATTAAGCCGGTTTCCAAGGAAGGCACGGAGCGCCTGGTGCGCGCCGCCATCCAGTACGCCATTGAGCAGAAGAAGCCTTCCGTGACCATTGTGCACAAAGGCAACATCATGAAGTTCACCGAGGGTGCCTTCAAAACCTGGGGTTACGAGTTGGCTGAGCGCGAGTTCGGCGACAAAGTATACACTTGGAGCCAGTACGATAAAACCGCCGCCAAGCAGGGCCAAGACGTAGCCGATGCCCAGCAGAAGGCAGCCCTGGAAAGCGGCAAAATCCTCATTAAGGACAGCATTGCCGATGCCTTCCTGCAGCAGATTCTGCTCCGCCCCTCCGAGTACTCGGTAGTGGCTACCCTGAACCTGAACGGCGACTATATTTCCGATGCCCTGGCTGCCATCGTAGGTGGTATCGGCATTGCGCCCGGTGCTAACATTAACTACGTAACCGGCCACGCCATTTTTGAAGCTACCCACGGTACGGCGCCCAAGTACGCTAACCAGGACAAAGTGAACCCCGGCTCGGTTATCCTCTCGGGTGCCCTGATGCTGGAGTACATGGGCTGGCAGGAAGCCGCCGACCTCATCTACAAAGGCATCGAAGCCGCCATTGCCTCTAAGCGCGTCACCTACGACTTTGAGCGTTTGATGGAAGGCGCTACCCTGCTGAAGTGCAGCGAGTTCGGCGACGAGATTATCAAGGATATGTAGTAGTTTGGCTCTTGCCAATTAATAAAGAAACCCCGCATTGGCTTTGGCTGATGCGGGGTTTTATTCTTTCTATATGATAAAGGAAATAACATTTTCTCTTTCAGAATTTTTAGTACCGATACTTGGAGCAATAGTAGCGGCACTTGGATACCTAGTAAAACAGCAGAAAGATGAAATAAAAGGTATTCAAAGTCAGTTATCTGACAAAAAATACAACGTATACAACGAAGTTATTAGTGTCATTTTTGATATAGTAAAAAGCACCAAAGGCTTAAAAAAGCAAAAGGAAAATGATTTGATATCAAAATTGATTGACATTAGAAAGGACCTATACATATACGCTCCAGATAATATTATAAGAAAATTCAATGAATGGCAGCAATACAACGAATTACAACCCGGCAATTCAAAGCATATCTTAATCTACATGGATCTAATAGTTTTAATAAGAAAGGATATGGGACACAGAAAAACCGTTATCCATTCTAGAGAGATATTAAGATCAATCATGTTAAATAGCTCGGAATTCGAATTATTTATGGAATCACTTGACAAATAAATTAAATAGGTTTCCCCTGCAGTCGCTCGGCTATGTCGAGTGACCACTATGCCTGAGCAGCTGTGCTGCGAATTGAGCCGCACAACCTGTACAGCAACTCATACGAATCAAACGCAGGCAGCACAGCTGCTGGAACATAGACGTCACTCGGCACAGCCGAGCGACTGCGGGGACTGCGGGGACTGCGGGGGGATTCACAAAAATCTATTTTTAAATCACTGCAAAATTTGATCAGAATAATGAATATAGTAATTGAAATAATAACAATGACTTTACTAGCTTACCCAGGGGCATTTATTCTTTGGATATTGAACGGATTTAAGACACCATATAGCATCTTAATAAAAGACGACATTTGGTATAACTCACTATTCTCATTGATACTAATAATTATTTACCTTATCATAAATCAGTATTTTATACACGTTTTCTAACCCCTCACTGGCATAATCTTAAAGCTCGTGACTAGCCTTGAGGTGAAGTTCCTCTTTCTCCTGCTATCAACTCATGCCTTCGCTCCTGCCTCTATCCATTCCACTCACAGCCGTATCTGTGGGCAAGCCCCAGCAATTAGGCTCGCCTGATGCCCCAAACCCACTGGCGCGGAAATGGGTAACGGCCATCCGCAAAACCGCCGTTACGGAACCGCTGTGGCTGGATGCGCTCAACCTAACCGGCGACGGGCAAGCCAACCTGAAAGCCCACGGCGGCCCCGATCAGGCGTTGTGCGTGTATCCCGGCACCCATTATAGCTACTGGTCGGAGCGGGTGGACCAGCCCCTGCTACCCGGGAGCTTCGGCGAGAACCTCACGCTGGCCGGCTCTTGCACCGAGCAGGACGTTTGCCTCGGCGACGTATTTCAGTGGGGCGAGGCGCAGATTCAGATTTCGCAGCCCCGCTCGCCTTGCTTCCAGCTGGGTTTGCGCTGGCAGCTGCCTTTGCTGCCCAAATGGCTACAGGATTCCGGCTTCACGGGCTGGTACATGCGCGTGCTGCAGCCCGGCCGGGTGTCGGCGCATGATACGCTGGAGCTGATAGAGCGCCCCTACCCCGAGTGGACGGTGGCCCGCGCCAACAGCGTGAAATATGAGCTGCGCGAGGACCTGGCGCTATCAGCCGCGCTGCCTGCCTGCCCGGCACTGGGCCACTTGTGGCGGCAAAAAATGCTGGGGCGCACCTCCGGCACCCTTCCCCTCTACGACGACGCCAACCGACTGGAAGGACTTACCGCCGGATAGTAATACCAAGCCACTGGCTGCTCTAGCCCGTCATGTCGAGCGCAGTCGAGACATCTCGCGTGCTGATGTTATAATGGTATTGTCATGCTGAGCGCAGCCGAAGCATCTCGCCCGCTTCGTTGAGTTACTACCACAACATCAGCACGCGAGATGTCTCGACTGCGCTCGACATGACGGGCTTTTTTCCGCAACTCCCTCCGCTTCGTTTACTGCTTTAGATATTCCGCCGCAGCGGTATTTTTAGGATTGAGCGCCAGGGAGCGTTGATAGTTCCTGGTGGCCAGCGCCTTGTTGCCCAACGACGCGTAGGTTTCGGCCAGACTATCATAGGTGTTGGCGCTTTGGGGGTACAGGCTCACGTTCAGCTTAAAGATTTCCAGCGCATCCTGCACCTTTTCCTGCTTCAGCAGCGAGTAGCCCCAGTCATTTATCTCCGCTTCGGACAGCTGTAGCTGCGCATTCTTCTTTTTGGCTTGCTTCACGGCCTGCTGGGCATTGGCAAAGCCTCGCTTACGAAGCTCCTGATGCAGTGCCCGCAGGCCGGGCGACATGCCGAAGCCCGTCGCCACCTTCATATCGGGGATATAATACCCAGCCAGCTCATCTATGAACGTATCGGGGTTGGTGCCCGTCAGGTTGGTGAGCACCACAATAGCCAGGTCGTCGTTGGGGTAGAGGAATACGGCGGAGCGCCCGCCGCCCACCGGCGCTACGGCCCGATGCTCGGGGCGGGATACGGTGGGCCAGCCCAGGGCATAGCCATTCAGCAGGCGGCTGAATCCGTCCTGGGAGCCGTTATTGAGCTGACCCGGCGTCCAGAGGGTAGGCAGGCTGGTGGGTTTCAGCAGCTGGCCCTTTTGCAGTGCTATTACCCAGCGGGCCATTTCCTCGGCCGTAGAGCTCATGCCCGCGGCGGTGCGCAGCATGGGCGAAAACACCTCAAACATGTTGCGGAGCTGGCGGCCCCGGTGCATTTGCCCGTCAATATTCTGAAAATAGGTGTACCCCCGGGCGCTGTGCGGCAGTACGTCGTGCGCATCGCCGGAGGTGGTTAGGGGCATGCCCACCACGTTGAGCTGCCGCTCCTGAATAAACTGCGCGAAAGGCATGCCGCTGAGCTGGTCGATGATTTTGCCCAGCAGCAGGTAGTTGGTTTGGTTGTAGGCAAACTTCTCGCCGATGGGGAAATCCAGGGGCTGGGTTTGCACCTTGGCCCAGGCGGCAGTTTCGTTTTCTTCCGTCACAATGGCGCCTTCGGGCAGGATATCGGGCAGGCCGGAGGTGTGCGTGAGCAGCTGCCGCACCGTTACGGGCTGCCAGGCCACGGGCAGACCCGGGAGGTAGCGCGACACCGGCGCACCCAGATCCAGCTTGCCGGCTTCCACCAGCTGCATCACGGCCACCCCCACAAAGGCTTTGGTGATGGAGTTAATCACAAAGCGGGTGTGCCGGGTAACGGGCACCGAGTCCTGCACATTGGCCAGCCCATACTGCGCCACTTTCACCAGCTTGCCGTGCCGGACAACCGCCAGCTGCAAACCCGGGATGCGCTTTTGCTGCATGATGGTCGTCAGGAACGTGTCCACGCTGTCGGCGGGGGCAGCAGTGCGGGCTTCTGCTTGAAAGCAGTTGCTCATCAGGAGCAAAAGCAGGAAGGCGGGCAGGAAGCCTCGGAAGCGGGTAAGGGTTGTTTTCATGTAGCGTACGGAACAGGGAGGGGAAATATAGAAGGCAGATGCATTGAGCGGGGTAAAGGTTGTCTGTATTTATTAATTATTCGATATATATTATAAAATACATGCAATACTGTACCTGAAGCGGGTTTAGCCGTGGCGCCGTAACTTGCGGCCTCATTCAGTTTGGGTATGATGCTGGTTTCTTTGTTGCGGACTTCACTGGGGCGTCTGCGGACGGTTGGTTTTCTGGAGGGGGTTTCCTTTCTGGTTTTATTGGGCATTGCTATGCCGCTGAAGTACTTGGCCGGGCAGCCGGAAGCCGTGCGCCTGGTAGGCATGGCCCACGGAGTGCTGTTTGTGCTGTATGTACTGCTGGTGATTCAGGCAGCTATAGAGCACAGCTGGACGTGGCAGAAAACGCTACTGGCGCTGGTGGTATCGGTGTTGCCCTTTGGCACCTTCTGGGCTGATAAAAAGCTGTTCCGGGAGTAGCCACTCCCCTGCCGCTGAGCGGACTACAGCAAGAAAAAGGCACCCTGGTTGGGGTGCCTTTTTGCTTTACTTCGATGCAGAAACCACTTACAAGGCATTAGCCGCATTAGGCTGGAACTCCATGCTTTTCAGGCGCTGGTACGTGTCTTGGGCCTGGCCGTACTGGCGCACTATTTCCTGCCGTATTTCCCCGGACAGGCCCGGGGCCTGCAGGGCTTCGCGGTAGGCTTTCAGGGCCCATTCTTCGCCGTAGATATTGGCGCCCAGAATGGCGTTTTCGTCGAAGCCGGTGAAGGTGGCTTTGGCGTCCATCCAACCCCGGTAGAGCTTGCCTTTCAGCGTAGTGCCCCGCTCCTGACTTACGTCCAGCTGCCGCAGGTAGTCATTGAGCTTGTTGGCAAACTGCCGGCTCTGGTTCACCAGTTGGCTGTAGTAGCCTTTCAGCTCCGGGTCCTTGCTTTCGGTGGCGGCCCGCTGGTAGCCTGCTACCCGGTCGTTTACGAACAGGAGCAGTTCCTGCAGCGCATCGGCCTGGCTTCTGGCCGATGCGCCGCCGGTGCTACCGCTTTTCAGCAGGGAGGTAACGCCCAGCAGCAGCAGCGCGCCGCCCAGAATTTTCTGCGTGGTGCTCATACTCCCAAGCATGCCGCCCACCGTGCCTTTGCCAAACAGCGCGGTGCCCTGGCGGGAGGAGTATAGATTGTGCTCGTCATATTCAGGGCTATAGGAAGCATAGCGGGGCGAGCGGGTGCGGCCGGCTGAGCGGCCGCCCCAGTCTGTTTGATTTTCATAAGCCATAACTGACAGAAAAAAGGGTTAGAAATAAGAAACTGTTTCAGCAATTACGGTGGTACCGGGAGACAAAAAAGCAGGTTGGATGTCAGGTTTTCAGCCCCTCGCCGCCCTTGGGGGCTGCTGCTGTTGGCGGTGGCGCCGGGGCGGCTGAATGGTTGGTTTAGAGCTTATACATGACGCCGTACAAGTAGATAGACTCCTTTTCCAACGCAGCCAAAAAGGATAGGTTAATGGTTGAGCGGCGGTTTCCGGCAAAAGATTTTGGCGTGGCGGCCCGGGCCGCCCGGGCATGACGAATGTCATTTTTGGATGGCTGCGGGCGGGGTAGCTTTGGCTTTCACTAGTACCTTCAAGCTTATGTCTGCTACCTCCACTATTTTCCATACCGGCAGCCTGCTGGCCGGCCGTCACTCTGCCATTGGCGAAACCAAAGGCCAGGTTCTGCTGGATAAAAACGGCCAGAAAGTCATTTTCAAAACCTTCCAGGCCGGCGAAGTCATGCCCACGCACGATGCGCCCATGGACGTGCTGGTAACCGTGCTGGCCGGCCGCCTCATCATCACCGTAGCCGATACGCCCACGGAAGTAGAAGCCGGCGACTTCGTCATCATTCCCGCCAAAGAGCGCCACTCCCTGACCTGCCTAGAGCCCGCCCGCATCCTGATTTACCGCTAGCCGGATTTCGAATTTATTTTCCCAGGAGCCTCCCCACCGGAGGCTCTTTTTGCGTTTGGGCTGTTTAAGAAAAGAGCAAACCTTTTGTAATAGAACGTCATGTCGAGCGAAGTCGAGACATCTCGCGTGGGGTCGTTGCAGTGGTAACCATTGTATACCACACTAGCGAGATGTCTCGACTTCGCTCGACATGACGTCCTTTTTCCAACAACCTCAGCATGTGAGATGCTTTGCGCTGCATGACGATATAGCACCGTTTCCCGTAATGCCGATAACTTGACCGCTCAACCGCTCCTCTATTCTTTCCAACCGACCTTTTCCTTCGATGCCAAAAATCATTTCGCCCCAGGTAGAATATGCCGGCCTACTGGCCCAGGTAAAGCAGCTGACGCCGGAAATCTTTGATCAGGAAGGCCGCTTTCTGAACCTGCTGGAAGGCCGCTGGCAGGAGCCCGGCCAGCCCCGCGAGTTTATCTCGCCGGTAGATGGCACGGCGCTGGGCGCGCTGCCCATGCTGGACCACGCCACCGGCCTGCGTGCCGTGCAGGCCGCCAAGCAGGAAGCCGCCGCCTGGGCCGCCATAGATTTGGATGAGCGCAAACGCCGCGTGCAGGACTGCCTGGTGCAGCTGCGCCCGCAGGTAGACCTCATTGGCAAGCTGCTGATCTGGGAAATCGGCAAAACCTATAAGCTAGGCTTTACGGACATTGACCGCGCCATTGAGGGCGTGCAGTGGTACGTGGATAACATTGAAGGCATGCTGGACCAGCGCAAGCCCTTAGGGCTGGTGAGCAACATTGCCTCTTGGAACTACCCCATGTCGGTGCTGCTGCACGCGGTGCTGGTGCAGGCGCTGTGCGGCAATGCCGTTATTGCCAAAACCCCTACCGATGGCGGCTTTATTTCCCTGAGCGTGACGTTTGCCATTGCCCGCCGCTGCGGCCTGCCCGTTACCCTGGTGAGCGGCCCCGGCGGCGAGCTGAGCGACGTGCTGGTGAAAAACGAAGCCATTGACTGCCTGAGCTTTGTGGGTGGGCGCTACAACGGCCGCAACATTGCGGATGCCCTCAGCACCCACAACAAGCGCTACATGCTGGAAATGGAAGGCGTGAACACCTACGGCATCTGGGATTACAGCGACTGGGACACCCTGGCCGACCAGCTCAAAAAGGGCTACGACTACGGCAAGCAGCGCTGCACCGCCTACGTGCGCTTTGTGGTAGAGCGCCGCCTGTTTCCGCAGTTCCTGGAAACCTACTGGAACACTATCCGCAGCCTGCAGGTGGGCAACCCCACGCTCGTCGATAATATCGGCGACAAGCTGCCGGATCTGGCCTTCGGACCCGTTATCAACAAAGCCCAGGCCGAAGACCTGGACCGCCTCTACGCCGACGCGCTGAAAACCGGCGCCACGCCTATTTATGACGGCAAGCTGGACGACAGTCTTTTCCTGCCCGGCCAGGACCGCTCCGCTTACCGCGCCCCGCGGGCCCTGGTAAACCTGCCGCGCCAGAGCGAGCTGTACTTCAAAGAGCCCTTCGGCCCCATCGACAGCATTGTGCTGGTAGACCGGGTAGAGGAGTTGGTGGGCGAAATGAACATCAGCAACGGCGCGCTGGTAGCCGCTGTGGCCTCCGATGATGCCAAGTGGGCGGAACGTACGGCCAAGGAAGTACGCGCCTTCAAAGTGGGTATCAACAAGCTCCGCTCCCGCGGCGACCGGGAAGAGGTGTTCGGGGGCCTGGGCGAGTCCTGGAAGGGCGCGTTTGTGGGCGGCAAGCTGCTGGTAGAAGCCGTAACGGAGGGCAAAACGCCGGTGCTGGGTAACTACCAGGATGCCACGCTGCTGCCGGAAAAGATTTAAAGGATGGTGGTGCGTTGCTAGAGGCCTTCTTTCTGGCACCGTGAGCCTGTCAAACAAAAGGTCCATGTAGCGCAGCCTATCAATTCTCAAATAGGCACTATTCGTGCCGCACATTTGCGCGCCCGGTCGTAGTTTTGGAGATGCTGACAATCTCCGAACGCGGCCGGGCGATGCCTTTGTCACCTTACCGGCGGCTCGCTCCATATGCCGAGGCGGCCAAAGCCCGCGGCCTCACTGTATACCACCTCAACATCGGCCAGCCGGATATTGAAACGCCCCCGGCTATGCTGGAAGCGGTGCGTAACGCGGATATCCGGGTGCTGGAATACAGCCACGGCGCGGGCCACCCCAGCTACCGCCGCAAGCTGGCCACTTACTACCAGCGCGCCGGCATCAACGTCAGCGAAGACGAGATTATCGTAACAACCGGGGGCTCAGAGGCCATTTTGTTTGCCCTGCTGAGCTGCCTGAATCCCGGCGACGAAGTGCTGGTGCCGGAACCGTTTTATGGGGCCTACACCGCCTTTTCCATTGCCGCCGGCGTAACCATGGTGCCGATGCGCTCTTACCTGGAAACCGGGTTTGCGCTGCCGCCCGTGCAGGAGTTGGAGCAACACGTATCAGCGCGCACCCGGGCCGTGCTCATCTGCAACCCCAACAATCCCACCGGCCACGTGTACAGCCGCGAGGAGCTGGAGCAGGTGCTGGCCCTTTGTGAGCGGCATGGCCTGTATTTGCTGGCCGATGAAGCCTACCGGGAGTTTTGCTACGAAAAGCCGTTTGTAAGTGCCCTGCACCTGGGGCCGGCCGCGGCCGAGCACGTGGTACTGCTGGATACCATTTCCAAGCGCTACAGCGCCTGCGGAGCCCGCCTAGGGGCTCTGGTCACGAAAAACAAGGCCGTGCACGATGCCGCCTTCCGCTTCGCGCAGATGCGCATCTCGCCGCCCGGGCTGGCCCAGCTGATGGGCGAAGCCGCGGCCGACCTGCCCGACTCCTACTTCGACCACACCAAAGCCGAATATCAGGCCCGTCGCGACCGGCTGGTGCAGCGCCTGCAGGCTATGCCCGGGGTGCGCTGCCCCATGCCCGGCGGCGCCTTCTATGTGCTCTGCCGCCTGCCTGTGGATAGCACCGAGCGGTTTGCGCAGTGGCTGCTGGAAGAGTTTGACCACAAAGGCCAGACGGTGATGATGTCGCCGGCCTCGGGCTTTTACGCCACCCCCGGCGCGGGCCTCGATGAGGTACGCTTGGCGTACGTGCTCAACCTCACGGCCCTGGATGCCGCCATGGACTGCCTGGCCCACGCGCTGGAAGTATATCCTGGTCGGCGGGAATAACCCACTTACCGGGGTAGCGTTGGTGGAAGGCAGACAAACGGCTATCTTCCAGCCCTCGCATATCCGGTTTTCCTACTAAAGTTCTTCATGGCACACGCTACCACCGAAACCTCTCCTGCCAAAAAATACTCCGCGGGCCTGCGCATCTGGCACTGGGCCAACTGGGCGGTTATTTCCGGTTTGCTAAGCACCATTCTGTTTCTGAAGGTTATCATTAACATAAAGGGGCTTTTTCCGAAGATGCAGGAGACCCTGGCGAAAAACGGGGTGGAGGCCACTACGGAGCAGCTGCGCAGCATTGGCGGGCTGGTGAATCACCGCATCTGGGACTGGCATATTTACCTGGGCGTAACTCTGGCCGGACTGCTGCTTTGGCGCATTATTGTAGAGGTATTGCAGCCGGCTTCGCAGAAATTCAGCGCCCGCCTGCATCAGGCCAAACAGTCTACTCATGATGCGCCCTACAAAGCCTTTCGGGTGCGGCACTCAGTGGCCGTGAAGTACTCTTACCTGCTATTTTATGTGCTGTTGCTGGTGATGGTAGTTACCGGGCTGGCCCTTATCTACGCCGATGACGTGGCGGCGCTGCACAAGCTGGAGCATACCATCAAGGAGGTGCATAACGTGAATATGTACCTCATTCTGGCCTTCTTCGCCGTGCATCTGCTGGGCGTAGTCTGGGCCGAGCTGACCAAGGACCGGGGCATTGTTTCCGAGATGATTCACGGCGGCGGCCCCAACCCAACAGATAAGCAGGCCTGATCCTTGCAGGCTGGGATTTTTCCTCAGGAAAAACGCCCGGCGCTGTGTAACTTCCATCCGCCCTGGCGGCCACTTTGCTGGCTCCCGGGGCGGATTTTTAGCTTTTTCACCGTTTTTGTATGCGTAGCTGTCTGTTGCTGTTGGGAGTATTAGGTTCGGGGTGGTTGATCAGCAGTACACCCCCAAAGCTGGCCGCGGCCCACACCCTTACCCTGCGCCGTAATGGCGAGGCCGTCGTCACCGATTCGCTCAGCTCCCGCTTTGATGTAACCCCCAACGGCGGGCAAGTCCTCACCCTGACCATTGTGCCCGCCGCCACACCCGACGACCCCGGCCTGACCATTATGGTAGATGAATTCAAGCCCATACCGGCCGTATACCGCTTCAAGGAAATCCTCACCGGACACATCCGCGAGGCGTATTATCAGGTGGGCGACGTATCCGCCGAATCCAAAGCCTGCCAGCTGAATGATGGCGAAGTACGCATTACGGCCGTGGATACCGAGCATCACCTGCTCACGGGCACTTACCGCGCGGTGGTCTGCCAGACCAATGTAGCGCGCAGCGCGGCCAAACGCCTGGTGCTGGAGGGGAGCTTTACGTATCCATACGAGGTGCGGTAGGCACAAAAAAAGAACGTCAGGCAGCGGCGCTAGCCCCTGCCTGACGTTTTTCAGTTAGTAGGTTCTCTTACAGCGTCGCCATATCAATTACGAAGCGGTATTTCACGTCGGCTTTCAGCATCCGCTCGTAGGCTTCGTTGATGTAGTTCATGGGAATGACTTCGACATCGGAAACGATGTTGTGGCGGGCGCAGAAGTCCAGCATTTCCTGAGTTTCATCGATGCCGCCGATAAGCGAGCCGGCAATGCGGCGGCGCTTGGCAATGAGGTTAAAGGCATGCAGCTGCGGCGCTTCCGGGGGCACGCCCAGCAGAATCATGGTTCCGTCGCGGCGCAGCAGGTTCACGTACAGGCTCATATCCAGGGGCGCTGATACCGTGTTAAGGATGAAATCGAAGTAGTTGGTAACGCTGTTCAGCGCCTCAGCATCTTTGGTTACCACAAACTTGTGGGCTCCCAGCGCCTTGGCATCTGCCTCTTTATTAGGCGAGGTGCTGAGCACGGTTACTTCGGCACCCATAGCGGCGGCCAGCTTTACGGCCATGTGGCCCAGGCCGCCCAGGCCCATAACACCCACGCGGTGCCCCTCGCCTACTTTCCACTGGCGCAGCGGCGAGTACGTGGTAATGCCGGCGCACAGCAGCGGTGCAACGCCGGCCAGCGGCAGGCTATCGGGCACACGCAAGGTGAAGGCCTCATTTACCACAATCTGGTTGGAGTAGCCACCGTAGGTAGGCGCCCCCGATTTCAGCTCGCGACCATTGTAGGTGCCTACAAAGCCTACTTCGCAGTACTGTTCCAGGCCTTCGCGGCAACTGGGGCAGGTGCGGCAGGAGTCTACCATGCAGCCTACGCCGGCCAAGTCGCCGGCTTTGAACAGACGTACCTGATTGCCTACCTGGGTTACGCGGCCCACAATTTCGTGGCCGGGCACCATAGGGAAGATCGAGCCGCCCCACTCGTCGCGCACCTGGTGCAGGTCGGAGTGGCACACGCCACAGAACAGAATTTCAATTTGCACATCGTGCGGGCCGACGTCGCGGCGCTCAAACTGGAAAGGCTCCAGCGGAATATTAACCGCGGGAGCGGCATAGGCTTTGGTTGGTAGCATGGTTGTTCTGGTAAATAGTGCGGATATAGAAACGTTAACTGATCCGGCGAAGGAAAGTTGAGGCGGGGGCCGCTCATATTGTGCTTTCCCTATTTTTGAGGAATTCTACGTTTCCTCTATGTCTGCACTTTATGCACCTGCCCGCCGGTTTTACGGAGGCTGGCTCCTGGCTTTTTTCTTTCTCAAGCTGCTGGGCCAGTACCTGCTCATTCACCCAACCTACCAGCTCCACCGCGACGAATACCTGCACCTCGACCAGGCAAACCACTTGGCCTGGGGCTATATCTCCCTGCCGCCGCTTACCTCCTGGGTAGCGTGGTTGGTGCAGGCGCTGGGCAACGGGGAGTTCTGGGTACATTTCTTCCCGGCGCTGTTCGGGGCGCTTACGCTGGCCCTGGTGTGGGCATTGGTGCATGAGCTATGGGGCGGCCTCTACGCCAAACTGCTGGCCGCTACGGCCGTGCTACTTTCGGCGCTCCTGCGCCTGAACCTGCTGTTTCAGCCTAACTCCTTTGATATTCTGGCCTGGACGGCCGCTTATTACTGCCTGATTCGGTACCTGAATACCCGGCGCGCCGGCTGGATGCTGGCCTTGGGCATAGTGCTGGGCCTGGGCATGCTGAATAAATACAATGTATTATTCTGGGCGGCGGGTATGCTGCCGGCCCTGTTGCTGTCTGAGCATCGAAACCGGGTGTTTGGCCACCGGGCTACCTATCTGGCGCTGGGCTTGGCGCTGCTGATATTTCTGCCCAACCTGCTCTGGCAAATACAGCACAGCTTCCCGGTAGTGTGGCACATGAACGAGCTGCAAAAAACCCAGCTGGTACACGTAGAGCGCGCCGGTTTTCTGAAGGAGCAGCTGCTGTTCTTTTTGAATAGCCTGTTTGTGCTGGTGGCTGCTTTTGTGGGCCTGTGGCGCTATGCTCCTTTGAAACCCTATCGGTTTGTGGGCTGGAGCGTGCTGTTTACGCTGGCGCTGTTCACGTACCTGCGCGCCAAGGGCTATTATGCCGTGGGGCTGTACCCGGTGCTGCTGGCCATTGGGGCCGTTTACCTGGAGCATGTGTTGCGCGCCGGGCCCTGGCGCTACGTGCGGCCGGTATTAGTGGCGGTTATAGCTGCCTTGTTTATACCCATGCTGCTGATAGCCTTTCCCAACCGGCCGCCCCAGGCCATTCAGCAAAAAGGCGAGCGGTACCGGGCAATGGGTTTACTCCGCTGGGAAGATGGCCGCGACCATGCCCTGCCCCAGGATTTTGCCGATATGCTGGGCTGGCGCGAAATGGCAACCAAGGCCGAACAGGCGTATCAGCTGCTGCCTGATTCCCTGCGCCAACACACGCTGGTGCTCTGCGACAATTACGGGCAAACCGGTGCGCTCAATTACTACGCCCTTCACCGGCTCCCGCCGGCCGTTTCCGTCAATGCCGATTACGTGTACTGGTTTCCGGACCTGCACCAAATCAAGGCCATCATACTGGTGTCCAATGATGCCCTTTCGGCGGAAGATGCCCGGCATTTTGCCCGCGTGCAGCAAACCGGCACCGTAGCCGAGCCGCTGGCCCGGGAATATGGTGCCCGTATTTACCTGCTCACCGGCCCCGATGCAGCAATTCTGCAGCAGCTAAAGCAGGAAATAATGGATGGGCAGCAGCTAAAATAGCTGGCTACTCATTGCGCCTTCTTCAATTGTGCCTGGGCGCCTTTGCTGGTTTCGGCGGCTTCTACGGGCGGGGCCGCTGCCGCGGGAGGCGCGGTGTGGCCGGTGCGCAGCATTTCTTCTACCTGGGCATGCAGCCGCTGCATAGACTGATGAGCGAAGCGGCGCTGCAGCATGCGCCCAAACAGCTTAAAGCCTAACCAGTAAAACGGGTTGCTGATTTTGCCCACCTGCGAAAAGGCATGAATGCGAAATACCACACGGCCGGTAGTCAGAAACTTGTGCACGGTGAAGTCAATCTGCCCGCGCTCAAAATGGCCTTCCAGTGTGCGGTAGTTGTAGCCCCACACCTGCTCCTCGCCCTCCGGAGAAGTCCGCTTTTCATCAGTTACGCCCCCAATTCGCACGCCAAACCAGAAGGTAAAAAAAAGGAAGCGCCCCCGCAGCACCATCAGGCGCTTTTCCAGTGGCTGATCGGGCACAAAAATGCCGGTTATGAGGCCAGGAGGTGGGAAGGAGTAGCGGCGCAGCACCTCGCGGGCAGCTTCCCAACTGCCATTAAGGACGGGTGGTCCGGGCGTTTCGGGCGGCAGTTCTATTTCGTAGTCATCCACGCGCCAGCCGTTTTCGGCGGTGTATTCATTGGTAGCGGTCAGGTCGAAGTTGACTTTCGCCTTCTCGTAGGCTTCCAGCCGGGGCCGATACTGTTCCCAGAGCGGCGGTGCTTCAGCCCTGTTTAACGTCGTGCTTGGCATGGTCGTGGTTGATGGTTTCAATGGTAACCGGACCCAGGGCCTGGCCGCCGCTGGCCTCGGCTACCCGCTCGCAGAAAATGCGCCAGGTATTTTCCTGCACGCGCTTGCCCACCCCCAGCGTATCGTAGGCAAAGGACACGAGGCCATCGCGGGAGCGGGCCCAAGAGTGAATTTCAAAGCGCAGTTTCCCACCCGCCTTGCGGCGCACCGAAAACCGGATGCGGCCGGCCTCCGGGTGGCCTTCCAGCGTAACAAACTCAAAATAGGTCTTTTCAATGCGCGTGACGCGCACCGTGCCGTTCCAGGGACCCAGAATTTTGATGGAAAATTCGTCGCCCTTCTGCAGGCAGTCAGAAGCGCCCTTTCGCTTTTCAAACTCCGCCAGTAAGTCGGGCGAGAAATAGGGCACGTCGCACTGCACGCGGCGAAGCAGCTCATCCGCCGCCAGCGTAGCGCCTTCAATATCTACATAGTACCGGCGCTCCAATAAAGGACCACTACCCACTGCGGCAGGCTGTTCTGATTTTTCCATAGAGTGCGGGGTATTGCTTAGGATAGTAGTAGCTATACCCTAACGCAACCAATGCAAATGGGGTTAGTCTGCGCACAGAACAAGCCGCAGACAAAGAAGCGGTGAGCATTGGCAGTGCTACCAAGGCAGTCAGTTCCTAAAGTTGTTCCACCCTATTCTAACAAAGCGGCTACCTCTGTCCTTCGAGGCCAGGAACAAGGGCTCCTTGAATGCTATGTGATACTAAAAGGCAAGGCTAAAGTCAATTAGTGGTCTTTTATACTAGTATGGCGCAAATCAGATTTTATTTTATATTAGTTATATCAAAATTTATTATAAAATTATACAATAATAATTACTTTCTCATCTAAACCTTCTACGCTGTTTAATACGCTAGTCAGTATCAGCACATACACTTATGGAGACTAAGAAATATGCGTATATCGATGCGCTACGTGGGGCAGCTGTGCTGGCGGTGCTGGCGGTACACTGTGCTGAATTTGGCACCACACTTCCAGCTCATAGCCCACTAGCCGTGGCGGCTGTTTATGGCGCACGGGGCGTACAATTATTCTATATAATGAGTGCGCTGACGCTGTTTTTATCCATGAGTGGTCGCAGCAAGGCCGAGCGTTTTGCTACCCTCAACTTTTTCCTAAGGCGTTTTTTCCGCATTGCGCCACTGTTTTATTGCGCTGTCCTCTACTACCTGTGGCAGGATGGTTGGGGGCCACGCTATTGGCTGGGCGATGCTCCGGGCATTACCCTGGCCGGCATTGTAGCCACCGCTACCTTCACCAACGGCGTTAATCCCTATTGGATTAATAGCATTGTACCGGGAGGCTGGTCCATTGCGGTAGAAATGCTGTTTTACGTGTTCGTTCCCGTGTTATTTCGGGTAGTCACCACCGGTAAAAGAGCCTTATGGCTGCTGGGCTTCACACTGGCGGGGGCCGTTGTCTTTAATGTAGTGCTGGCAGACAGGCCGCTGATCGGGAATGTCGAACTTTGGAAGAACTTCCTCTTTATGGCCTTCCCCACGCAGCTACCGGTATTTGCGATGGGCATTGTGCTGTTTTTTCTGTTAAGCCCGCCGCCAGAAGGCAACTCCCTTGCCTTCCGGCCAGCGGCGCTGCTGATAGGAACCGCGCTGTTGCTTGCCAGCCTGCTACTGGGTAATCTGGTACCCTCCTACCTGATTTTTGGGGTTGCGTTTGTGATGCTGGCTTATGCCCTGGCCCACTTGCCCACCCGCTGGCTGGTAAACGGCGCTACCGAATATATTGGCCGCATCAGCTACAGCCTGTATCTCACGCACTTTGCCGTGCTGCATGCTATGCAATACTGGGGTATTATGGACCTGACGACGGTAGCCGACGAGAAAGGAGCCGTACTCAACTACGCACTTCGCTACATGCTGCTCTTGCTGTTGGCAACGATAGTAGCCACCCTTACTTATTACCTGATTGAGAAGCCGGGGATGCAGGCCGGCAAATGGCTTATCGGACGCTTTGAGCAGACCGGCAAGCGCCAGGAAATTCCCCGGACAGCTAACGTACCTACCACAGCTTAGCAACTATGCTTTCAACCCGAACGGGCCGGTGGTTACACAACCACCGGCCCGTTCGTCGTATAACAGGGCAACTATTCTCTATCCCTATGGCCTATTACCGCCCCGCCCATCCGCCCGTTGATCCTCTGATTGTCCGGGACCTGACCAAGCTGCAGGAAACAATGCGCGCCCAGGTGCGCCTGGAGCCCCTAGCCCAGGAGCCCCAGTTCATTGCCGGCTGCGACTCCTCTTTTCCCACCCCTACCACCATTCTCTCAGTGTTTGTGCTCTTGAAATATCCGTCGTTGGAGGTGGTGGAAAAAGCCTGGAATACGGAGGTGGTGGAAATGCCCTACGTGCCCGGTTTCCTTTCCTTCCGCGAAGCGCCCAACCTGCTGCTGGCCTATGCCAAGCTGCACCAGAAACCCGATGTGATTATGGTAGATGGCCACGGCATTGCGCACCCGCGCCGCATGGGCATTGCCGCGCACTTGGGCGTGTTGCTGAATAAACCCACCTTCGGAGTGGCCAAACAAAAGCTCACCGGCACCTATACCGAGCCGGATAGCACCAAAGGCAGTATTTCACCGCTCACCGATAAAAGCGGTGAGCTGTTAGGCGAAGTCATCCGCAGTAAGGACAATGTAAATCCGCTGTTTTTGAGTCCCGGCCACCGCTGCGACCAGGCCACGGCCACGCGCCTTACGCTGGCATGCCTGCGCGGCTACAAGCTCCCCGAGCCTACCCGCCTGGCCGATTATTGGGCCGAGGAATTTAAAAAGGAGCTACGCTAACCCGGTTGCTATGGGCCGCATTCATTTACTTCTGACAGAGATACTGAGCGCAGCTTTTCTGCTGGCGGCTTGCCACTCGGAGCCAAGCAGTTCCACCATTGCGCCTCCGCCGCCCACTACCGCTACGGATTCGGTGGCTGCGGGACCAGAGGCCGCGACTTCTCCCCTGCCTGACACCACCCTGCTGGCCGCCTGGCAGCAGTTCGACCGTGCCATCCGGGCGCACGATACGCTGGCCCTGCAGCGCCTCTTGGACCCCGCCGTGGGGCTTTGGGTGCTGGAGCAGCCCGGTGCTATGCCGTTGGTAACGCACGTAGCCCACGTGCGCGACTTCCACCGAAACTACCAGAATCTGCCCTTATTCTCGCTGGATCAGCAGCTGATGGCCTGCTCCACCCCTGTTCCGGTTACGGCACTTCCCAAGTTTGACTGTGGCATGCAAACCGATTCTACCTCGGGCTTTACGCGGGATGGCTGCTTCGTGAGCACAGCGGCCGATTTTCGCCGCATGGATTTATGGCCTTATGGTACTGTGCAGGGCGGCACTGCCGCCGAAGGAAAAGCGGCGCAGGCCCGTGCTACACATACTATCCTGCAAACCCGCTTCAGCTTCAAATTCCACTTCGCCAAGTCAGCCGACGGTACCTGGCGGCTGGTGTTCCTGGATTTGCGCATTCCCTGCAGCGCCTGATAGCAGCAACAGGCCCGACACCTCAAATGCCCCCCGCAAGGCTTCTAATGAGTGCCCGGCCGCTTCCGGCAGCCCCAGCAGCCGGGCCACGGCCGCATACACGGGCTGGGGGCTGGCCGCTTCACCCATAATTCCTCTATCCAGCTCCTGCTGCTGCGACTTGGATAGCTTCTGGCCACCGGCAGCCGGCAGCAGCGGATGATGCACGAACTGCGTGCTAAGAAAAGGGCGCGTGGTTGGCAATTGCGCCGCCAGCCACAGCTGGGCAGCGGTGCTAGGCAGTAAATCGAGGCCGCGCACAATGAGGTTAGTGTCCAGGCGCACATCATCGACTAGGGAGCCAATCTGGTAGGCGGCGGTGCCGTCTTTTTTGCGCACCACCAAATCACCCAGTTCGGCGGCCAGCGGCACTGTTACTGACCCCTGCCAGAGGTCCGGAAATTGCACGCGCAACGCCTTGGGCACATGGGCGCGCCAGGCGGTTTCGGGGGTATCAAAAGGCACTTGCTGCGGGCGGCAGGTGCCGGCATACAGGCCGTGGGGCGTGGCACGCAGGATATCGGCGCGGGAGCAGCGGCAGGCGTAGAGCAAGCCGGGTACGGCGCGTAGCTGGTCTAGCAGCTGCTGGTATTCGGCTAACCGATGCTGCTGAGAGTAATGCCGCTCAAAGTCATCGGGGCCGCTGGGGCCGTGGTCGTAGTCGAGGCCTAGCCACGCTATGGTGCGGAAGATATTTTCCAGGTAGGCCGGGCGCAGGCGGGCGCGGTCCAGGTCATCGATGCGCAGGTGCAGTGTGCCGTGGGCGCGGCGCACCAGAAGCCACGTCAGCACAAAGTTGACGGCATTGCCCAGATGCAGATAGCCGCTGGGCGTGGGCGCCAGGCGCGATACAACGGGAGGAGGACTCTGGCTCATGGCGAAGCGAAAATTACGCTTCTATGCGCATTTACCAGATAGATAATTCATTTAAGACATAGTAAGGCTGTTATGTCGGGCTCGTAGAGAAATCACACCCACTTCACCTGTCATGCTGACAAAGGAAGGATCTTCTCCCATTAGCACTAGTCGTTATTACGATGGTCGTGCTGGCGTGATAAGGTCCTTCGCAAGCTCAGGATGACAATTGCTATGGCAACGACCCTACGCGAGATGTCTCGACAAGCTCGACATGACGGCCTCTTGCGCACAACACTTCTACCCCAATCGGAAACATTATTATCACAATTGATGTATGTACATATATCAACCATAAACAACTATGTTTGTGGGCTGATTTTAACCTGCATCAACATGAAAACGGTTTTCCACGCGGCTTCTACCCGCGGCCACGCCAGCCACGGTTGGCTTAACTCTTACCACACGTTCAGCTTTGGCGGCTACCAGAACCCCGACCGAGTGCATTTTGGGGCGCTGCGCGTGCTGAATGATGATACCGTGTCGGCGGGCATGGGATTTGGCCGTCACCCGCATGATAACATGGAAATCATCAGCATTCCGCTTTCCGGCGACCTGGAGCACCAGGACAGCACCGGCCGCCAGGCCGTTATCCGGAACGGGGATGTGCAGGTGATGAGTGCCGGCACCGGCATTGCACACAGCGAGAAAAACCATAGCACCAGCGAGGAAGTTAAGTTTCTGCAGATCTGGGTATTCCCCAACAAGCGCAACGTAACGCCGCGCTACGATCAGCAGACCTTCCGCCCCGCAGACCGCCACAACCAGTTCCAGCAGATTGTGTCGCCCTCCGCGGATGATGCCGGCGTGTGGATTCACCAGGATGCCTGGTTTCAGCTGGGTGACTTTGATGCCGGCCAAAACACGGAATACACCATTAAGCGCCCCGAAAACGGCGTTTATGTATTCGTGCTGGAAGGCAGCGCTACCGTGAACGGACAGCCCCTGCAGCGCCGCGACGGGCTGGGCATATGGGAGACGGACAAGCTGCAGATTACCGCCGACAGCAACACCCAACTGTTGCTGATGGACGTACCCATGTCTTTCTAAAGGCCCATTCTGCCTTTTCTCTTTCCTGATGGCGGGCTACCGCCACGTTTTTCCGGTTTTGGGCCGATGCCCGAAGCCATTTTTCCTCTCGATATGAAAGTTGCCACCACCACCTATCCGGTTCATGAGCTGATTCGCAAGCGCTGGAGCCCCCGCTCCTTTGCCAGCTACCCCGTGGCCCCGGAAACCATGGGCCAGCTATTTGAAGCGGCCTCCTGGGCTGCCAGCGCCATGAATGCGCAACCCTGGCGCTACATCTACGCCCACCACGCCGACCAGGAAACCTTCCAGAAAATGGTAGACTGCCTGCTGCCCGGCAACCAGCCTTGGGCCAAAAACGCCCCGGTCCTGATTCTGGCTCTGGCCGAGACGCAGTATGAAAATGGCAGCCCCAACACCGTAGCCCTGCACGATTTGGGCGCCGCCAACGCCAACCTGCTGCTGGAAGCCACTGCCCTGGGCTTGCATGGCCACCTGATGGGTGGTTTCGACGCGGCCAAAACCAAAGCGGCCTTTAACCTGCCCGACACGCTGCAGCCCGTGGTATTTATTGCCTTGGGCTACTTGGGTGAGGCCGAGCAGCTGGACGAACCTTTCCTGAGTCGCGAAAAGGCTGCGCGCCAGCGCAAAGGGATAAATGAAATTGCCTTTCACGAGCATTTGTAAGCGTGATAATCCACCAGCCAGCTTAAGGTAGAACGCTAGGGCGCGACAAAGTCGGGCCCTAGCGTTCTACTGGTCCTCTACCCCTTTCCACTATGAACTACCGCATTATCCGCGCCGCCGACCGGGGCCTGAAAGACATTGGCTGGCTGCAGAGCAACTTTTCCTTCTCCTTCAGCAGCTACCACAACCCCGAGCGCAGCGGCTTTGGGCTGCTGCGGGTCTTCAACGACGACTTTGTGCAGCGCGGGGGCGGCTTTGGCCTGCACGCGCACAGCAACATGGAAATCATATCGGTGCTGCTGAGTGGGCGCATGAACCACAAGGATAGCATGGGGTATTCGGAGGTGATTGAGCCCGGCGGCGTGCAGATTATGAGTGCCGGCAGCGGCCTGCGCCACGAGGAGCACAACGTGGGCGACGAGGAGGTGAACTTCCTGCAGATCTGGATTGAGCCCAAGCTGCAGAACACCACGCCCCGCTACCAGCGCCGGCAGTTTCCGGAGGAAAAGCGCCGCAACCAGCTGGTTACCATTGTCAGCAATGAGGAAGGCACCGCGCACTGCTGGATTAACCAGAACGCGCGACTTTCTCTGGGCTATTTTGAGGCTGGTAACACGGTAGAGTACTCGCTAAACCCGCTGAACAAGGCCGTGTTTGTGTTTGTGATAGATGGGCAGCTGACGGTGAACGGCCAGACCATTGAAAAGCGGGATAGTATTGGGCTGTGGGATACGGATAACGTTTCCATTGAGTGCCCGGCAGAAAGCCGGTTTATTCTCATTGAGGCGCCCATCAACCACTAAAACCCTACTTAACACTTTGCCAAAAAAGCCTCCCCTTGGGGAGGCTTTTTTGATTTAAGGCGGCATCTTTTCCTATACCTCCTCTACAACCCCTCGCCCCGGATTTACGTTTTAGCATACACAGGATTAGCTGTTTACACTTTTTTCCTAACTGCGAATCTGCCATGAAATCTTTCAAATTCATTTTCACCCTGCTGCTAGCTTTTTTTCTGCTGGGCAGCAACCTGACCAGTGCCGTGGCGCAAACCAAGCCCAAAAAGCACTGGAGTAAAAAAGCGAAGGGTGCCGTTATTGGTGCCGGCGCCGGGGCCGTTACGGGCGCTGTAGTCGGCGGTAAAAAAGGAGCTGTAGTCGGCACCGTAGCCGGGGCCGCCGCCGGGAGCATCATCGGCAAGAAAAAGGACAAGAAAAAAGACCCCGTGCGCTACAAGCACTACACCCGCAAAGACTAGGTATTGTACTATTTACCCGAACACTCCAGACACTCCCGCTGGGGTGTTCGTTATTTTTACCCAGGCCATAAAACGCCAGTTATGGGGGTTACCGCCTAGCTCGTTCGATCGAAATCGGAATTCCGTTCTATAGTAGAAAAACTAATTCTTACCTTCTGGCACCATTTAGCCGCTCCCCACCCAGCCTTAGCATAAACCCACCTCACCTCCTTGATTCTGCCGGATGAAACCTAATTCCTTTCTAGAAATCGAGCAAAGCCATCTGGCCCTGGCGCAATTCTACCGCTGGTTCCAGTTGTATGAGCGCCCACTGACGGATGAGCGCCGGCAGCATGCCCTTGCCCTGTTAGCTGATGACGTAGAAATACAATCTGTGAATGGCGCTTTTAAAGGGCATGCCGCTTTTCTGGAACGGCTGGCTTTATATGATGGCTGGAAGACGGCACACCACGTACAATTCGCTGCTGTTAAGCCCCTCACCCCTGATACGTTGGAGTTGGTGGGGCATGTGCTCTTCCAGAACATCCGGCCCGATGGCAACCGACACAGCTACAACCTGCAGTACGATGCCCGGCTGGCACTAATTCCGGATGAGCTTCCGGTTTTCACTTCCATAAAGCTTACGCCCACGGGCAATGTAGAGCCCGTAGCATTTGAGGATGCTTACCCCGTCAATCGGGTATCTTCTCTGTTGCATTACTGGCTGTATTGCATGGAAACCCACAATGGAGATGCTTCCAGGATGCGGGAGCTGTATACACCGGAGTTTGAGTTGTACACGGCTACCGCCGGGCATCTTTCCAACTGGGAGCAGGTGCAGGCCTGGATCGGGGCCCTGCCTGTGCGTATTAGTTACAGCAGCCACCACATCCGGGACCTGACCGTGCAGGCCAATGCGGATAGTACATTTTCGGCTTCGTTTATATTAGACTGGCAGGGGATTTCCTCCGAAGGCGAGCCAATGATAGCCGAGTTGCAACACGAGTGGCTGGTGGAAGACAACCCGAACAACCGATTTGCCGCGCTCAAAAATGTGCGTATAGTAACCACGGAGCCTTTTCAGATAAATTATTCGCTGTAACAGCCCGGCTGCCCAGTTGATGGTTCAGCCTGGATTGGCACCTACTGCTACGACAGGCAGCCCCGGCCACCGTGCCTTGTGCATTTAACTCTATCTGTTATTGAGGCTTGCTCAAACGCCTGCTTAGTGCTTGCGGAGCCTACTCTGCCTGGTAGCTGATAGCGGCTACCTCCACAATTTCTTCCTGCGGCCCCAGGCGCAATGACACGGCCTGCCCGAGGCGGGCACCTACTACTGCCCGGGCAATGGGCGCTACAAAGGCTACTTTGCCTTCCGCAATGGAGGCTTCGTCTACGCCCACAATGGTAAAGTGACGCTCCGTACCAGGCTTGCCGCCACTGCGGGTGCGCAACGTTACGGTGGCCCCAAAGCGGACTTCATCGGCGGGCTGGGTGCGGGGGTCTACTACTTTGGCACTGGCAATACGCTCCTGCAGGGCGCCCAAGCGGCCGTTGAGCACGGTGAGGCGGCGGGTGCGGTCGGCTTCGTTTTCGCGGTTGGCCTCGGCCTGGGTGCGCTCCGCTTCCAGGGTTTGCAGCTCCTCGCGGAGCTGCTCCAGGCCTTGCGGCGTTACATAGTTGGGCGTGCCGGCGGGCAACGCCGGCCGGGGCGGGATAATGGGCGCCTCCAGCGAATCATCTTCTTTGGTAAATGCACGGCTCATGCTGCCTGCTAACGTAGGCGCAGGGAGCAGGTTACTACCGACTGACCCGGCTCCTTCAGCCGGGCAAAAACCATAGAAAGCCCGGGCACAGCACTTCTGCGGTACCAGCGCTTTGCTTATGCCCCGGAAAACCGGCTACGCCCCTACTGGCCTGGAATAACGCCCAGCAGGTGCAATACCCAACCAAACAGGTAAAAGCCGGGAATCAGCAGAATGTAAGCCCACCAGGGAATCCGGTTCATTCGCTCGCTGAGGCCAATTCTTCTTCTCGTAATAGCCATAGTAGTTCCCAACGTTACTGTGTTGTCATCTCAATATAAGTAAGTTATAGCATATTTCATCTGCTGGTTTTTCCATTCAGCCTCGCTTTTAAGCTCCCCGGTTATTACTCCCGGTCCCGAAGAACCTGGGGGCAAGCTGGCAGTATAGCAGGTGACTATTATGTAAGGCCAAGGGAAGTATAAAAGCCGCTACTGATAATTCTATTCAACCCGTTGAGGAAAAACCCGTAAGCCTTAGCACGTTTTTGTTACTATTTTTTACCCCTTTATCACATTCTAGCCATGAATCAACCACAGCAACCTAACCAGCCAGGTTATACCGGCTCCGCCTCTTCTTCCTCAACCACTGGCAGCCGTACCTCTACTGGCGGCACCGGTGCTACTGATAACACATTGCTCAACCAAGCCAGCCAGTGGCTGGGTCAGGGCAATGTGTCGGATTTGATTGGGCGTTTGCCCGAGTCGGTGCAGGGCATCGGCAATAAGGCCGTGAGCCGCTTCAACCAGCTGACCACCACCCAGAAACTGGTGGGCGGTGCTTTGCTGGCTTTGGGCGTGGGCTACCTGGCCCGCAGCAGCTCCAAGACGGGTAATGGCGCCAAAGGCACTTCTTATGGCCACGCCGCTACCGATACTACCGACACGCTGCACGAGCTGCTGCTGTTCGTAAACGACCGGGTAGAAGGCTACCAGCGGGCTGCCGCCGAAAGCAAGGACCCACAGCGCACCGGCTACTACAAGCAGCTGGTAAGCCAGAGTCAGCAGTTTGCTAACGAGCTGAACGACTACCTGCGCCGTCAGGGCGACGAGCGGGAAACCGGCACCACCATCAAAGGCAAGCTCTACCGGGGCTGGATGGACACGGAAGCGGCCCTCACCGGCTTTGATGAAGAAGCCATTCTGGGCTCCAACATCTATGGCGAAGAGTGGGCTATTAAAGCCTACCAGGATGCCCTGCACAGCGGCTCCCTCTCGGGCAGCCTCCGGCAGGCCGTAGAGCGCCAGTATGCCCAGTCGCAGAAAACGTATCAGGAGCTGAAGCGCATGCAAGGCAAGAAGTAAGCAGCCTTTCTGCAACATAAAGATGCCCCTGGCGGCAGCACTGATTGGTGCTGCCGCCAGGGGCATCTTTGTTTTTCCATTATAGCCGTTGCCGGCTATTTTCCGGTTTCGGCGCCTTCCAGCTGGTAGCGGTTCATGAGCCTGAGCAGCACACCGTTGGTCCAGCCGAAGCCATCCTGCAGCGGGTACTCGCCGCCGCCGGCTTTCAGCTGCGTATCCAGTACGTTGTATTTCTCCATCAGCTTGCCGGTTTGCTGAAATACGCTCACGTTGAGATGCACCCAGCGGGTGGCTATGGTGCGCGCCAGCTTTGATTGGTGGTAGCGCTCCAGGCCATCAATAGCCAGCCATTGCAGCGGAGCCCAGGCATTGGGCGCATCCCACTGCTGGCCGCTTTGGCTGAGCGTGGTCACCAGGCCGCCTTCTTTCAGAAACTTCTCCCGCAATACAGCTGCTACCTTTTTCGCCTGGCCGGAAGAGGCCAGCCCGAACGCCAGCGGATACACGCCAGCCAGCGTGGGCACCGTGGAGCGCTGCCGCAGCCGCAGGTTATAGTCCTGAAACCAGCCGGCTTTTTTATCCCAGCAATACGCCAGCAACGCCTTTTTGCGGCGTTGGGCTTTCGCGCTAAATACCAAGGCCTGCGCGGTGTTGTTTTGCAGCTGATAGGTGCGGGCCAGTGTGGTTTCCAAGTGATACAGCAGGCTGTTTAAATCGACCGGCACCATGTCCAGGGTTTGGATGGAGCCCAGCTGCCCATCGGGGCCAAACCAGCGGGTGCTGAAGTCCCAGCCGGAAGCGGCGGCCGCGCGCACGTTCTGATAGAACGCGGCGGGCGGCTGGGTGCTTTGCCGGGCGGCCGCTACATCTTCGGCGTAGGATTCTTCCCGGGGTTGCTGGCTGCTGTCCCAGTAGCGGTTGAGCACTTCGCCGCCAGGCATTTTTACTACCATACGGTGGGTGCTGCCGGGCTGCCAGAGGGAGTCGACGCCGCCCATCCAGAAGGCGTATTCTCGGAGCAGCTGGGGCTGATAGCGCACCAGTGTAGCCCGGCCTTCTTCCTCAGCCAGCAGGTTTACCATCAGGGCAAAAAAGGGCGGCTGCGAGCGGGTGAGGTAGTAAGTGCGGTTACCGTTGGGGATGAAGCCGTAGTGGTCTATCAGGTAGGCAAAGTTGTCCACCATATCCCGGATAACCAGGGTGCGGTGGCTTTGCTGCAAACCCAGCATCGTAAAGTAAGAGTCCCAGTAATACACCTCCCGGAAGCGTCCGCCGGGCACAATGTACGGGCGCGGCAAAGGCAGCAAGGACGAGAACTGCGTGCCCGCATCCGGCTGCCGCTGCAGCACCGCCCAGAGCGTGTCAATATGGTGACAGATACCGGCCGAAACCTGGCTTTTATAGCTCCCTCCTACCTCAGCGGGGGCAATGAAATGCGTGGCGACGAAAGCCTTCAGATCGAAGCCCGGCTGGTCTTTTTGCTGCTGGTAAGCGCGCAGTACGACTTCCGGTTGCTCCCGGGCCACGGCATCCACGAAGGTTTTATTATCGGGAAATACGTGGCCCAGCTGCACGGCCTCAAACAGGCCGGGATACAGCTGCCGGGGCGAAGCCTGCTGGGCCTGCCCGCGCAAACTCAGCAGCAGGCAGCCCAGCAGCAGCAGCCGGTTAAAAGTAGAGGGAAGGCAGAGAGGTCTGCGCATGCGTTAGCCGGTAAGGAAGTTCTACTTCTGCAGCTCCAGCACCAAGGCGGTTTTGGCGGGCAGCTGCAGGGTGGAAATATCGTTGATGGTTTCGTTGGTCAGCACGTTGCGGGCTTTGGTGAAGCCTTTGGTGCGCTCAATAAAGCGGGCGGTAGGCAGCGTCGCCACCTTATCGGTGGGGTTGGTGGCCACCATCACGGTGCCGTTGGCATCGTAGCGGAAGTACACGTAGAGGTTGTCCTGCAGCAGGTACTGCATCAGCTTACCGGAGTGCAACGCAGGATGCGTTTTGCGGTAGGTAGCCAGGGTGCGCACAAACTGAAAGGCCGCATTTTCCTGGGCTGTGCGGCCGGCCGCCGTAAACTTGTCTTCCTTGTCGCCGGGCCAGCCGCCGGGGAAGTCCTTGCGCACTTCGGCATCGGTGGGGTTCTTGAAGTTCTTCATCAGGATTTCGGTGCCGTAGTACATGCTGGGAATGCCCCGGGTGGTGAGCAGCCAGGTGAGGCCCATTTTGTACTTGTCGAAATCCTCGCCTATTACTGACAGGTACCGGTCATGGTCGTGGTTATCCAGGAACGTGACCAGCTTGGTGGGGTCCTGGTACACGGCATCCTGGGCCAGCGCCTCATACATGCGCTGGGCGGTGCCCTCGTGCTTCAGCCCCTCTACCATGGCGCCTTCCAGCACGAAATCAAGCCCGCCGGGCTGGTTGGATTTGAAGGGGAAGTTGATGTTGTTCCGCACGTAGTACGACTGGTCCACCACGTTATTCACCGACGACTCGCCGAAGATGTGGATGCGTGGATATTCCGTGAGCAGGGCCGCGTTGCAGCGGTTCATAAACGGCTGGTCGTTGTACATGTAGGTATCAATGCGCCAGGCATCTACCCCAAAGTTCTCCACCGACCAGATGGCGTGCTGAATCAGGTAGTTGGCCACGTAGGGGTTCTGCTGATTGAGGTCGGGCAGGAAAGGCACAAACCAGCCATCCAGCGTTACTTTCTTATCAATCTGAGAAGCGTGCGGGTCGGTGATGGGCTGCTGACGGTAGGAGGTATTGGTGTAGGTGGGCCACTGGTGCAGCCAGCTTTTCATGGGCAGGTCCTGCAGAATCCAGTGGGTGTTGCCTACGTGGTTGTACACGGCATCCTGCACCACTTTCATACCAGCGGCGTGGGCTTTCTGCACGAAGGATTTGTAGGCCTCGTTGCCGCCCAAGCGTCGGTCAACGTTATACTGGTCCGTGAAGCCGTAGCCGTGGTAGGAGGCGCGCATGGTGCCGCCCTCGTTGGTGAGCGGCTGGTTGTTCTCGAGGACGGGCGTAAACCAGATAGCCGTAACGCCGAGGTCTTTGAGGTAAGGAAGGTGCTGGGCGGCACCCTGCAGGTCGCCGCCGTGGCGGAAGAAGGGGTTATTCCGGTCGTGGTTGGGGTCGCGCAGGTCGGCGAATTTGTCGTTGCCGGGGTCGCCGTTGGCAAACCGGTCGGGCATGGCCAGGTAGATGAAATCGGCCTGGGTGACGCCCTGTCCTTTGGGGGAATTGTCGCGGGCTTTCAGCTCCCAGGTTTTGGTAACCGTCTGGCTGCCTTTTTTGCCCACAATCCGCACGGTGCCGGGCTTGGCCGAGGCCGCAATGGTGAGGTCTAGGAAGGCGTAATTAGGGTTTTCCACGGTGTTGGTTTTCACCAGCTTCACCCCGGGATAAGTAATAGTGTACGTGAGCGTGCCAGCCTGGGGGCCATACACCAGCAGCTGCACATTAGGCCGCTTCATGCCTACCCACCAGTTGGTGGGGTTTATCTTTTGAATAGCCTGGGCCAGGGCCAACTCCGGCAAAACCAGCACCAGCAGCACCAGCAGCCGACCTAAAAAAGCTTTTGTCATCTTGCTTACAGAGAAATGGAAGAGTAAAACGGAGCAACCGAAGAGAGTGGAAAAGTAGCGTTTATTACCGCCATTTTCCCGCCCTGCCAGGCAATAGAAAACAAGCTACTCAAACTAAGCTAGCCCAGCAGTTGCTGCATCTGGCGGGCATTGCCTACCGCCGCGCCGCCCATGCCGTTATTGAAATAGAGGTACACCTGCTTAACGTGTTTGGCCGCTTGTATTTCGTGGGCAATGCGCTGCAGGAAAGCCTCGTCATAAGGCGTTTTATAGAGCTCCGGCACCCCGTGAAAACGGTAGTACAGCACGTCGGTATTGGCTACTACTTCATCGGGCAGGGGCATGGGGTGACTCTGCCCTACAAAGGCAATGCGGTGGCGGGCCAGCTCGCGGTACACCTCCCCTTCCCACCAGCTCAGGTGGCGGAACTCCACCACGTTGGTAAAGGCGGGGTCCAGGCAGTGGAGCAGGCGGGCCATCAGCTCCTCGGTATACGCGGCCTTGGGCGGTAGCTGGAAGAGCACCGGACCCAGCTTATCGCGCAGGCCTTCCTGAATGGTGCCGTAGAAATCCTGCAGCACCGGCTCGGCCTCGGCGTTAAACTTTTTGTAGTGCGTTACCAGGCGCGGGGCTTTCACGGCAAACTGAAAGCCGGGCGGGCTCTGGTCGTAGAGCTTTTCCAGGAAGCCCAGCTCCGGCATTTTGTAGAACGTCACGTTCAGCTCCACGGTGTTAAACTGGGTGCAGTAGTATTCAAACCACTTGCGCGGCGGTATTTCGGGCGGGTAGAACACGCCTTTCCAGTCGCGGTAGGAAAAGCCGGAGCAGCCAATGTGGTAAGTGGGCATCAGGAAGGGGCCAGTGGTGGGAGCGTCCTTGTACGCGGTTTTGGCCGGGAGTTGCGGTATTTGCCGGCCTAGGAGCGGCGGCGGAAGCAGCAGGTTGCTCTCCGCTGATCAGTTTAAGCGAAATTGCCAACCCACCGCTCCTATTTCAATACCCCTCCATGACACTGATTGATAAGATTGCCTGGCTCCATCTGCACGAAGGCCGGCTGCTGAGCACCCGCAGCCACGGCAAAGACCGGTACTACATTCCCGGCGGCAAGCGCGAAGCCGGCGAAACCGACGAGCAAACGCTGCTGCGCGAAATTCGGGAAGAGCTGACCGTGCAGCTGGAACCCGCCAGCCTGGTATACCAGGGCACTTTTGAGGCACCCGCCCACGGCCACCCGGCGGGCATTCGGGTGCAAATGACCTGCTACAGCGCCCAGTATAGCGGAGAGCTGCAGCCGGCCGCGGAAATAGCAGAAATAGTGTGGCTTACTTACCAACACCGGCCGTTGGTTTCGGCCGTGGATCAGCTGATTTTTGACTGGTTGCGGGAGCGGCAGTTGCTGGCCGATTAGCCCTGGGTTTTGATGGAAGAAACCTCTGAGTGCGCCAGCCAGTAATACACCATACACCCAATTCTTCTCCCTGACTATTCCCTTCACCACATGAACACCGTCCATACCTTTTCTGCCGAAACCGAAGACGCTCTGTGGCAACAGGTGGCGGCTGATATCAAGCTGGAAGAAGGCTTGCTGGAATACAACGCCCAGCTCATTCAGAACGGCTACCACATAGAGCTGGACGTGGATATTGACTTGGGCGGCGGCTTTGAGGGCGGCTATGAAACCACCACGTTTACGGCCCTGGTGCCCAACCATACGTCCCTGCGCTTTGCCCTGCACGAGCAGGACTGGGTGCATGAAATAGGCAAGTTTCTGGGCCTGACGGATGTGGAGCTGGGCGACCCGGAGCTGGACGCCGCCTTCATCATCACCACCAACGATACGGATGCCCTGCGCCGCCTGCTGCTCCCCGACCCCGCCGTGCGCCAGACGCTGCTGCGCTACCAGGAATTCCGCCTCACGCTGGCGCCGGCCTCGCACGATGCCGACGCCGAAGTGTACCTCACCTTTTCCAAGGATACGGCCCTGGTAGAACCCGAGCAACTGCGCGAAGTCTACCATATGCTGTATACCCTGCTGCGGCAGCTCTCGCCTCCCGCCACACTATAGTCAGCGGCAATACCCGCCGTTTACTGCCCGGTATTAATGGTTTGGACTGTCCTTCTGCCGGGTACTGAGTTCATGCCGGAGCTGCCGGAGCTCATCGTGCAGGGCGGCCACTTGGGCGGCCCCTGCCAGCTCCCCTTCCTCACTATTGGCCTCCCGGCCCATGAAAAAGGTGGCCAGTGTGGCCGTGAAATAGCCAAAAACGGCAAACCCGTACAGTGCCAGCAGCAAGCACAGCGTTTGCCCCTCCGCCGTGCGGGGCCAGTAGTCGCTACCCATGCTGGTGAGGAGCATAGCCGTCCACCAGAGTGCCTGGGAGTAGCTTTGCAGGCCACCGGGCTCCTTGTTTTCAAACGCAAACATGCCCGCCGCGCCTACCAGCACCACCACGCCCGTGAGGCCCAGGACGTAGCCCAGCCCCCGCCGCCCAAAACTGGCCGCCAGCGCCTTCATGCCCCGGTTTAGGGAGCCCACCACCTTCACCAGCCGCAGGCCCCGGGCAGCCCGCGCCAGACGTAGCACGCGGGCCAGCCGCAGCACCCGCACGGCAGGCACCAGCAGGGAAATCATGGTAATAATGTTGGCTTTCAGAAAGGCCCGCCTGGCGGGCGCCAGCAGCAGCTTCAGCAGAAAATCCAGGATAAAGATTATCCAGATAATGGTGCTCAGCAGCTCCAGCTCCGCAGATAACCCCCAGATAAGCTCTACGCCCAGCAGCACCAGCCAGCCAAACCCCAGCACCACCATAGGCGTCTCCAGCCAATCGGTGAGCTGCTGCAGCAATTCATAGCGCTCCTGCCGCAGCTGTTTGTGTTCGTGTA
The DNA here is from genome assembly GCF_001280305.1 of Hymenobacter sp. DG25A. Lineage (NCBI taxonomy): Bacteria > Pseudomonadati > Bacteroidota > Cytophagia > Cytophagales > Hymenobacteraceae > Hymenobacter > Hymenobacter erythromyxa. Next base: position 2,671,239 of record NZ_CP012623.1, read on the forward strand.
AGGAAGTACGCTTTTGCTTAAAAGAAGAAGCCATGCCGAGTAGAGTAACAGTGGAGGTAAGAAGAGCACTTCCTGCCTGCATACCTACGCCCCCGCGGCCCACGGGTTAATTTGCTCCCGGCGCGGGGGCGGCTTTCCGGCCCCCGCCCCGGCAATCCAGGTGGTGGACCGGGCCGCCTTTCTGGAATTTATTTGTCTATATATAAGTAACTTAATAGAATAATCTTTCACCTTAAACCTTACAGCCATGAATGACCAAACCGCCTTGATTACCGGTGCCTCCAGCGGCATAGGCTTCGAGCTGGCCCGCTGCTTCGCGCGCGACGATTACCGCGTCGTGCTCGTGGCCCGTCACCTGGATGAGCTGAAAGAAGCGGCCCGCCTGATCCACCAGGAATTTGAGGGCGTAGATATTATTCTGCTGCCCTATGACCTAAGCCTGCCAGAAAGCTCCGAGCAGATTTATGCCGAAACCACCCAACGCGGCTTCCGCATTGATGCCTTGGTGAACGACGCCGGCTTTGGCGAAACCGGCTATTTCACCGACACCGACCTTCAGACCGAGCTCAACATTATTCAGGTAAATGCGGCCTCCCTGGTGCACCTTACCAAGCTCTACCTGCGGGAAATGGTAGCCCGCAACGAAGGCCGGATTCTGCAGGTGGGCTCGGTGGCCTCCTTCTCCCCCAGCCCCTGCCAGGCCGTGTATGCCGCCACCAAAGCCTTTGTACTGAGCTTCTCGGAGGCGATACAACACGAGCTTAAACAGCAGAAATCGGCCGTTACCATGACCATTCTCTGCCCGCCGCCCACCGCTACCAACTTCTTCCGCACGGCTCACGCCGAGAATACCCGGGCGGCCCACCACACCGCCGATGCCCGCCAGGTGGCCGAGGATGGCTACGACGCGCTAATGGAAGGCGAGTCCCGCTCCCTGCCCACGCTTGGGGCGAAGGTCAACTTCCTCTCCAGCCTCGTCCTCCCCGACTCTGTTCTGGCTACGCTGATGAATGCGCAGCTGCACGAAGAGCATAAATAAGCCCACTTACCCGCACGCCCCCGCCTTCCGGCCCCACTAACCGGAAGACGGGGGCGTTTTTACAGGCTGGCCTCCCGCACCCTGGCAAGCCACCGCTGTGCTGAAGTATGCGGCCGGCATAATCTTCTGATCAACCCAAGAGCGTCATGTCGAGCGAAGTCGAGACATCTCGCTAGTGAGGTATACCACTGCAACGAAGTGGGCGAGATGCTTCGGCTGCGCTCAGCATGACAATACCATTACAACGTCAGCACGCGAGATGTCTCGACTGCGCTCGACATGACGCTCTTGGGTTGTGCTTCCCACTCCTACTCACCCTATGAAAGCGCCTGGGGCGGCGGGGAGCCGGCCGGGCGGGACTTATCCTCGGGCAGGGGCACAAACTCCGCGTTATCATTCGGGGGCAGGGCAATGCGGCCGGCCTTCCAGTCGGCTTTGGCCTGCTCAATCCGCTCCCGACGCGAGGACACGAAGTTCCACCAGATAAACCGCTCCCCCAGCGGCTCGCCGCCCAGTAGCATGAGCGTGCTGGCCTCCTGGGCCACCAGCACCGGATCCTGGCCGGCCGTGAACACCAGCAGCTGGCCGGCAGTATAGCGCCGGCCGCCCACTTCCACGCTGCCTTTGGCCACGTAGGCGCCCCGCTCAGGGTAGCCGCGCGGCAGGCCAAAGCGGGCACCGGGCTGCAGCACCACGTGCAGGTAGAACAGCGGCGAGTGGGTTTTTACGTCATTTTTCAGTCCGAAAGCGTCGCCGGCAATGAGGCGCATCCACACGCCGGGCTCGGTGAAGATGGGAAGCTCCTGGGGCTGGTAGTTAGTGAAGGCCGGGGCGGTTTCCTCGGCGGCTTCGGGCAGGGCCACCCAGGTCTGCACCATTTCCAGCGCGCCGCCGGCCAGTGCGGCGGGGTCCTCAAACCGCTCGGAGTGGGCAATGCCGCTGCCGGCCGTCATCCAGTTTACTTCGCCGGGTCGGATGATCTGCTCTACGCCCAGACTGTCGCGGTGCGTTACCTGGCCGCCAAACAGGTAGCTCACGGTGCTGAGGCCGATGTGCGGATGGGGCAGTACATCCAGGTTGTGCATTTCGGTGGGCGGAGCATTCACGGGCCCGGCGTGGTCCATGAAAATAAAGGGCCCCAGCATGCGCCGCAGCCGGTAAGGCAGAATCCGGCGAACATTAAAGCCGGCGCTAATAGCCGCCGGACGGGCATCAATCACAAGGTCGAGCATGGGGCAGAGGAAAAGTGGAAGAATGCGCCAGGCACGCATCTTCTGTATCAACCAAGCGGGGCAAAAAAGTATGCTTCCCGCAAGCGCCCGCCGGTTGGGCAAGGTAGCCCGCCCCGAATTATTTCCGCAAATACACACTGCTCCCCGGTCTGTGCCAGGGTCCATGGGGCATTGTGAAACTGAGCAACAAGAACGTCAAGAAGAGTGTCAGCAAAGCATGCCGACCGAAGTTAGTCCGGAAGCTTTGGCTGTTTACCCTTCTTATTCCTTTCGGGTGATGAAGGCATCTACTGGATTACGGTTGCTGAATTGCCATTGCCCACCTGCGTGATAGTGCTACTATTGCCTCTGGATTGTTGCGTTACGGCGCTATTGTTGTTGCCTGTCTGATATTGCCAGGCTTCATTTTCATCGCCCTGCGCAATGCGGGCTTCGTTGTTGTCGCCCTCCTGGGTCTGGGTGGCCTCATTATAATAGCCCTGCGTTATCTCCGCCTGGTTTCTGTTGCCGCGCTGTCGTTGGGTAGCCGTGTTGCTGAAGGCGGCATCCTGGTCTATGAAAGCCATGTTATGGTTTCCCCGTTGTACCTGCAGTGCCTTGTTTACCCCACTATACAACTGCGTCACAGTAGCCTCATTGTAGTCTCCGTATTGATACTGCTCAGATTCGTTGGAGTCATAATACTGATTCACACTGGCCTTGTTATGATTCCCCTCCTGCCGCTGTAGGGCATATTGATCGAACCTAGCCTGGGCTATGGAAGCCTCATTGTGGTCACCATACTGATATTGTCTCGAGATTTGCCCGGCGCTAATATTTCCCTGGGCGGAAGATGCCCTATTGTAATTACCTATCTGCTCTTGATACGCATCGGTTTGCCAGTTTATCTGATGCACCGTGGCAGTATTATGATTACCGGTCTGATACTGCTTTGCAATTCCAGAAGCAATGGCCCCTCCTTGTTCAACGGTGGCCAGATTGTAGTTTCCTTTCTGGATTTGTATGGCAGTAGTCTGGAAGGCCTCCCGCATCAAAATACTGGCGGTGTTGCTCCTGCCTTGTTGCTGCTGCATGGCGGTATTTGCCCTACCAGATTGTAGAATGGAGGCCTGATTAAGGTTCCCCTTCTGGATTTGCGAAGCGGTGTTCTGCTCACCTACCTGCTCGATATAAGCCTCATTGTTATTGCCGGTCTGCGCTACCGTGCTGCTATTCGACTGGGCCCCTGCCCTGCCTGCCAGCAGCGCAAAGGCCATAAGCATAGTTATTTTTTTCATAGTTGAGGTTGATTTAAGGGTAAAGCGGCCTAAAAACCAGTCAAGTTTTCTATTAAAATAATCAATATTTAAACTAGAAATATCATATTTTATCACAACTTTATGGCATTCCCTATTTTTCCTCCCGGGTTGCGGCCCACGTTGTCGGCGTTTCCCAGGGTGGTAGTTGCAGGAGCCCGGCCACCTAGCCCCGGCAGCATCCCCCCTGTATCCGGCATCTTACCGGATGGTATTTTTGGGCACCTGGAAAGCAGAAAGCAAGGAAAGCAGAAAGCAAGGGAAGCGGAAAGCTGCGGAAACCGGTAGAAGGTGACGTTGAGCTCCAGCGTCTGAAAATGCTGACTATAGAACTCAAACCAGCGGCGCTGGGGTAGCTTATCGGGGTAGAACACGCCTTTCCAGTGGCGGTAGTGGTAGCCGGGGCAGTTGATGTGCCAGGTGAGTATAGCGAAGCACGCGAGGACGTAGATGTGTCCGCTCTTTCCCTCTGGAAGCGTTGCCGGGCTTCTGCTGACAGCAATCCGGTCTTTCTTCGTTGCCGACCCATTCGCGCCACGGTGGTAGCGCACGACAACGTTTTTCTGGAGCAGCTATGCGTGGAGCGGATTATTGAGTTGGGGTAGTTCCAATAAGACCTGCTAAAGCACTTTCTGAAAGACAGATGCTATGACTCAGAGAAAATAATTTACATCTACTTTGAAATGCAAAGTTCTTTCATATCCTTTGTGTCGTTCTCCTTTATACTACCCATAGGCAAGTGTCTGCCGCCGGTGGAGGCCCGCCGCTGACTAGCAATCAGGCACTTGGTTTTCCATCCACAGGCCCCGGCTACGACCCACACCAGCACCCGTGCCTGGCTCCATTATTATCCCCTCTCGCAAGTATTCTTTCATCCTCACCCTAAAAACCCCACAGTCATGACCCTCACCAAAAGCATTCTTCGCCTTGCCGTTGCCACGGCATTCCTCCTGCTGATTCCCCTGGTAGCCATGCAATTCAACTCAGGCGTAAACTGGACCTTTTCTGATTTCGTGGTGGCCGGCATCCTGCTATTTGGTACGGGCCTCACGTATCTGCTGATAGCAGGCAGGGCCCGCAACGGCGCGTATAAACTGGCCGCCGGCGTGGCGGTGGCAGCTTCCCTCCTGCTGGTGTGGGGCAACCTGGCCGTGGGCTTCATCGGCAGCGAGGACAACCCGGCTAACCTGCTGTACGGTGGGGTGCTGGCCGTTGGCTTCATTGGGGCCATAGTAGCGCAGCTCCGGCCCCTGGGCATGGCTAAGGCCATGTTTGCCGCCGCGCTTACTCAGTTTGCCGTTCCTTTTGTAGCCATGCTGATCTGGAAGCCAGAAATCAACTTAGGCGTAGTGTGGGTAATTGCGCTAAACACCCTCTTCGCCGGGCTGTGGGTTGTTTCGGCGTTACTGTTCCGCCGTGCTGGCACCGCTGGCCCGCATTAGGACCGGTAGAATCTGGACACTGCCCTGACGGCTGTCCTCCCCAAATCCCAGGCACCCTGATTTTAGTATGGCAGGACCCGTTTTCCTGCGAGCAAATACCAGTCAAGAGGGCTATTTATTTAGGCAGAAAAGTGGTCTTACCTATAAAGCTACCTCTTAAATTATCCTATTTTTGACCGCGCTAAAGTTATAATCTGCTATACAGCTTCTACCTATTACGCAATTCACGTTATACCTTCTCTTTTTACATGTTGCGTAACACCAGAGCTGCCATTTGCTGTGCAGGTATTTTATTTACCTTATTCCCGAAAGTTATTGTAGCCCAGAATTTTAAAGCGTGGAGCCCGGGCTATGTGGTTTCTACAACTGGCGATACTACGCGTGGCCTCATTCATATTCCGCAGTTTGTTACGGAAGAAGGAGTAACGCTCAAAGTGGATGAGCAAGGCAAGCGTCAACAATTTAATGTGCAGGACCTGCAGGCCGTTGGTTTACAGGATGGACAGCGCTTCGTAAAACGCACCATTACAATCGGCCGCAATGCGGCAACCGGAAATGCCGACTCCGCGGCTGTGTTGCTTCAACAATTAGTTAGTGGTTATGCCAGCTTCTATCGGTATAACTACAATGCAGCGCGTCAGTCGCAGCAGGGCACTCCCTCGGAAAGAGTGCAGTATTTTATCGGCTTTGAAGGCCGCAGCCTGATGCCGGTTCGAAAGCTTACTTACCAGGGAGCATTTCCGGTGTTGCTCCAGGACTGCCCTGTTGTAGTGGAGGCGTTGGCTCGCACTCCTTTCGATGAGCGCAAAATCGGCAACCTGATTCTACGCTATGACACCCTTTGCCATACCACCCCTCAGGCCCACGACTACCGTTTGCCTGATCCGGTCAGCACCATGCACCTGTTTGTAAGAATGCGGGGAGGTTTGCAGCAGGGAAAACTGTTCTATCCCGACTTCAACTACTTACCACGGGCAGAAGCACAAACCGCTGTTCTCCCGGCTTATGCGCTGGAAGTGCGGCTGGCCAATCATGGCCCCTAGTCGCTCATCAGCGGGTTGCAATATGCTTATCACCGTAGTACATCCTCCCCAATAAAGCCCGCGCAGGCAGGATCCGCAAATGAGGGAGAGCCTCTGGTTCTGCCCGCTAATGTGGAAGCCCAGAGCCTGCAGGCACCTCTTTTAATTCGTTATACCTGGGGCCACGACCGGTTCAGACCCTATATGGCGGCTGGGCCCATGGTTGGCATGTTCCTCAATAACCACACTACGCTGTCTTACACCACCCTTACTTATGTAGGGGGTGATGCTTATCGCTACTTCCGTGAAGATGTAATCATTGCCGATGCTAAACCCACGGAGCGCGCCCATCGGGTTATTAGTGGCGCTTTCCGGGTGGGCTTAGAAATCAAAACTAAAACCCGGCTTTCCCCTCTAATTGAGTTACAATACTCCATAGGCAGAGACAGTGATAATAACCCGGGAATCCGTCAAACAATGATTGGCACCAAGGAGAATATAGGCTACTTACACTACAAGGCGCTGGGGCTTTCAGCCGGGGTAGAATTCTAAATAATTGCCTAGCTCATTTTTACGGCTGTCAGCGTAACTATACTCAATCCGCTTCATCTTAATAAAGCAATAGGGCTTTTGTTGAATGTACCTCTGCTGCTGGTGTACTTTGGGAACGTGGTTTCAAAAGTATACCAGCAGCAGTATTTTACGGACTATCCGTCCACACTTGTAGAGGTAGAAAGCTTCGTTTACTTTTCCCTACCGCATCCCTTCTTAGGATATTAAACCCGGACATGAATATTTCTTCCTCGCGTATCTCTGGGCATATCCTGGGTTTCCTTTTTTGCTGTTTAGTCATAGGCTTTACTACTCCTTGCCTTGCCCAAAGCAACTGGCCCACTACCCGAATAGATGATCAGATTACTATTCAGATGCCTTATGAAGGCACATTAGAGGAGGGCACAAAGTTGCAGGGAGCACAAAGATTCTGGACTTCGACTTCTGACAATGAATTCCAGGTATTGCGGGTAGACTTACGTTACATCCCCCATTATAATCCGGATCTGATACCAACTGAAGCAAGCCTAATTAAAACCTATGAAAGAGCGGTTAAGCTTTATAATCGTCAGGTAATAAAAGGCAAGTTGGTTTCCAGTGGCAACATTGTTTTTGCTGGTAATCCAGCCCGCGCTGCACTTTATCGTGGGTTCGACGATTACCATCAGCGCCCCATTAATATTGAGACAGTTTGGATGTACCACCATCAGGCTATCTACCTGCTAACCTGCTCCTATGCTGTTCCTGAGGAGGCAGGTGCTATCCAGGATAAAAAGCGCTTTTTTTCCTCCGTACTTATTAATTTTACTCCCATTACCAAGGAGCTTTAGTCCGAATAAATATCTACCTACCTATTAATACGCCCTTCCATTAACGGCTTTTTGACTGATTTTTTGAGCCCCTGCCGCTGGCGCGAGTTTAGCACAGCGTAACTCGTGACCAGTTATGCCGGGAGGCTGCGCCTCCCACCACCCGCACCGCTTGCAGCCGGGTTTATTCTCGCTTAGTTTGCCGCTACGCGCCAGCGGAGGTACAACCTCCGCTGCAGGGCTGGTCACGAGCTACAAGCTCGCGCCAGTTGGAGGAAATCCCCATAACTTGCCGGCAAGCTGAGCTATGCGAAAACGCATAATCACCTGAAAAACGAGAATGAGGTAACGAACACATAGAATATGGCTTCAGGTTTTTTTGCGCTACTGGATGATATTTCCGCTTTGGTAAAAGTAAGCGCGGCCAGTTTAGACGACGTGCCCGCCCAGGTAGCCAAAACCACCGGCAAAGTATCCGGCATTGTTATCGACGATACGGCGGTTACGCCCAAATACGTCGTGGGCCTCGACCCCTCCCGGGAGCTTTCTATTATTTATCAGATAGCCAAAAAGTCCCTGATCAATAAATTATTGATTCTGAGCCCGGCGGCTTTGGTACTGGGCTATTTTGCCCCCTGGGCCATTACGCCCATTTTAATGCTGGGCGGGGCTTATTTATGCTTCGAAGGGTACGAAAAGGTACACTCCATGTTCAGCAAGCACCACGAGGTGGACGTGGAAAGCGAGCAGGTAGAAATAATTACGCCGGAGGAGCTGGAAAAGGAACGGGTGGCGGGCGCCGTGCGCACCGATATTATCCTGTCGGCCGAAATTATGGCCATTGCTTACAGCCAGGTAACCGAGCAGCCGATAGTAAACCAGATTGTGGTTATGGCGGCCGTGGCCGTTTTTATTACGGTGGCCGTGTATGGCTTTGTGGGCCTGATTGTGAAAGCCGACGATGTGGGCGTGCACATGGCCCAGGATAAATACCACCCCGCTACGCAAAAACTGGGGCGCGGCATCGTAAAATTCATGCCGCACTTCCTGAACATCTTAAGCTATGTGGGTACGGCTGCCATGCTTTGGGTAGGTGCTGAAATCATAGCCCACGGCATTCCGTTTACCAGTCATTTACTGGATGATCTGGAAGAGTCTTTAGCCCACCTGCCGGCGGTGGCATGGCTGGCCAAGGCGCTATCCTGTGCTATTGGCGGGTTACTGATTGGCTTCGTGGTTGAGAAAATAGTGCTGCTGGGGAAGAAGGTATTCGGCAAGGAATAATAAGCTGCGCGGTTTTTCCGGCTTTTATGCCCTGTTTATCCAATGCTGCAGTGCTCATACCATTTCACTCTTGAACGGGACTTTATTGCGGCGTAATTAGTGCTTACTGATTTCAAGAGGCTGCGCTTCCTCCCGCCTATTCTACTGGCCAGTATAGTTGCCCCGAAGTAGCTTTTATCTGCGCACCAGGGGACAAAGTCAACCAAACTTTAGCTGCTAACTAACCATGAAATTTCTGCTTCCCGTTGCACTCCTGATTGCCGTTGCGGCGAAAAGCACCCCCAGTAAACTCAGCGCCAAAACCGAAAAAGTAGTTTATCAATCAGCGAATTTGATGATTACGCAAGTTGCGAAGAACAGCTTTGTGCATACCTCGTATTTGCAGACCAAGACCTTCGGCAAGGTTCCCTGCAACGGCATGGTGGTAAAAAGCGGCAGTGAAACCGTGGTGTTTGATACGCCTACCGGCGACCAGGAATCCAAAGAGTTGATTGCCTGGATAAGCAAAGACCTGCACTGCAAAGTGAAGGCTATTATCCCAACCCATTTTCATGAGGATTGCGTGGGTGGGCTAAAGGAATTTGAGCGACAAAAAATCCCCTCCTTCGCCAATAAAAATACGATTGAGTACGCTAAGCAGAACAAGTTTAATATTCCTCAGCGCGGGTTTACCGATAGCCTGACGGTGAAGGTTGGCACTACGAAGGTGTATGCCATTTTTTGGGGAGAAGGCCACACCAAAGACAACATAGTGGGGTATTTCCCGGAGGACAAAGTGCTGTTTGGTGGCTGTTTAATTAAGGAGTTGCAGGCCAACAAAGGCTATTTGGGCGATGCCAACGTGCAAGCGTGGTCCGCCACCGTAGAAAAAATAAAGCAAGCATATCCTGCGGTGCAAGTTGTAATTCCCGGGCATGGCAAAGTCGGCGGCCCAAGCCTGCTTGACTATACCATTCAGTTATTTCAACAGTAATAACGCGGCATTGGCGCGAGTTTAGCGCAGCGTAACTCGTGACCAGTTATGCCGGGAGGCTGCGCCTCCCACCGCTTGCGCCGTTCGCCGCCGGGTTCGTTCTTGCGTAATTTGCCGCTCCTCGCCAGTGGAGGTACAACCTCCACCACATGGCTGGTCACGAGCTACAAGCTCGCGCCAGTTGAGGGGTTCCCCTATGATTTGGTATTTCGCCACAGATACCTATTTCCTTCCTTTATATATACCGTAGACTTCTTCAATCCAAGCAAAATCGAATAATTCCCGAGTTATAATGTATGCATCATTGTTTAATTTGTATGCTGTTTTATAGTCAATAGGCTTATTTGTTTCGCGGTATCTCTCCCTTCTAGCTATAGAAGAAGCATCTGGAACAATTACAGCAGAAGCTAACCCAACCCTATATAACTTACTTAAATCTGAATCTGACAAACTATAAGTTGCAACACGGCCATCGACTTGAAAACCACTTTTTAATACACGTAGATCATCCAAGAAAGAATTATTTACAATATGTGACAATCTTAAAAAATCCTCGAAAATAAATTTACCCTGTATACAGGCTCGAAATAATTTACCAATCATTGATGCCTTATCCGAATCATCTAGCTTATCTAAGATTACTATGATTTTCTCTCCTGCTTTATCTCTATAGGATCCTTCTTGCAACCTATCTGCAAATTCTTTTCGTTTTTCGAGTGGGATATCCTTCAATTCTACTAGAAATTTAAGAATCATGTTTATAAATATTCTTTCTCGAATACTTGTCCCTATTTTATATAGTGAATGAATCGTATTTACTACTGGAATATCTTTCATCATTCCATCATCAGTCAATGAATCAAAGGCGGCTTCGACAATATCTTTTGTAATGTCAGTAAGGTTAGAAGCTGTAGCAGCTATAATTGACTTACTTAAATTATTCTCCATATGTCTTTTTGGCGATAGATGCATATGCAAGTAAGCAACAATAAGACATATTGACTTATGTAAAGCCAATAAAATCAATAAATCAGCCAAAAAGTCAGCAAAAACACTTCTGCACCCGGTTTGCTAGGCCACTCGTAGAACTTCTTAACCGAAGCATCTACTTAAGCCCTAGTAGCCATGAACTTTAACAACTATACCATTAAGGCGCAGGAGGCCGTGCAAAAGGCCACCGAAATTGCCGGCGCCAACCAGCAGCAGGCCATTGAAACGGGCCATTTGCTGAAGGGCCTTTTCCAGAGCGACGAGAATGTACTGTCGTTTCTGGCCAAGAAGCTGGGCGCCAACCTCAATATTCTTACCCCGCGCCTGGACGCCATTGTAGCCGCCTACCCCAAGGTGAGCGGCGGCTCGCCGTACCTGTCCAACGATGCCAACTCGGCGCTGCAGCGCGCCTCGGGCTTCCTTAAGGAGTTCGGGGATGAGTACGTATCCGTGGAGCACTTGCTGCTGGGTTTGCTGGGCGGCAAAGACAGCGTAGCCACGCTGATGAAAGACGCGGGCTTCAACGAAAAAGACCTGAAAGCCGGCATTAAGGAGCTGCGTGGGGGCCGCAAAGTCACCAGCCAAACCGCCGAGGACCAGTACCAGAGCCTGAACCGCTACTCGCGCAACCTGAATGAGCAAGTGCGCTCCGGCAAGATGGACCCCGTTATCGGCCGCGACGAGGAAATCCGCCGCGTGCTGCAGATTCTCTCCCGCCGTACCAAGAACAACCCCGTGCTGCTGGGCGAGCCCGGCGTGGGTAAAACCGCCATTGTGGAGGGCCTGGCCCAGCGCATTGTGGCCGGCGACGTGCCCGAAAACCTCAAGGACAAAATCATCATGAGCCTGGATATGGGCTTGCTGGTGGCTGGCGCCAAGTACAAGGGCGAGTTTGAGGAGCGCCTCAAGTCCGTTATCAAGGAAGTAACCGACTCCGAAGGGCAGATTATTCTGTTCATTGATGAGATGCACACCCTCATTGGGGCTGGCGGCGGTGGCGAGGGCGCTATGGACGCGGCCAATCTGTTGAAGCCTGCTCTGGCCCGCGGCGAGCTGCACTCCATTGGCGCTACCACCCTCAAGGAATACCAGAAGTACATCGAGAAGGACAAGGCCCTGGAGCGCCGCTTCCAGGCCGTAATGGTAGACGAGCCTTCGCAGGAAGACGCCATCAGCATCCTACGCGGCATCAAGGAGAAGTACGAGCTGCACCACGGCGTGCGCATCACCGACGACGCCGTAATTGCCGCCGTGGAGCTGAGTAGCCGATACATCACCGACCGTTTCCTGCCCGACAAGGCCATTGACCTGATGGACGAAGCCGCCGCCAAGCTGCGCATTGAGCTGAACTCCATGCCCGCCGAGCTGGATGAGGTGCAGCGCCGCATCATGCAGCTGGAAATTGAGCGCGAAGCCATCCGCCGCGAAAACAACAAGGACCGTGAAGCCGTGCTGAGCAAGGAGCTAAGCGAGCTGAGCGAGAAGCGCGACGACCTGAAGGCCCAGTGGGAAAACGAGAAATCGGTGCTCACCAACATTCAGGAGCAGAAGGAAGCCATTGAGCGCTACAAGCTGGAAGCCGACCAGGCCGAGCGCCAGGGCGACTACGGCCGCGTGGCCGAGCTGCGCTATGGCAAGATTCAGGAAGCCGAAGCCAAGCTGAAAGAGGCCCAGGACATTGCCAACGCCAGCAAAGAAGGCGGCTCTATGCTGCAGGAAGTGGTAACCCAGGAGGACATTGCCGAGGTAGTGGCCAAGTGGACGGGCATTCCGGTGAGCAAAATGCTGCAGTCGGACCGCGAGAAGCTGCTGCACCTGGAAGAAGAGCTGGGCAAGCGCGTGGCCGGCCAGAGCGAAGCCATTGCGGCCATATCCGATGCCGTGCGCCGCTCCCGTGCCGGCCTGCAGGACCCCAAGCGGCCCATTGGCTCCTTCATTTTCCTGGGCACTACCGGCGTGGGTAAAACCGAGCTGGCTAAGGCCCTGGCCGAGTACCTGTTCAACGATGAGAACAACATGGTGCGCATTGATATGAGCGAGTACCAGGAGCGCCACGCCGTATCGCGCCTGATTGGGGCGCCTCCCGGCTACGTGGGCTACGATGAGGGCGGCCAGCTGACGGAGGCCGTGCGCCGTAAGCCATACTCCGTGATTCTGCTCGACGAAATCGAGAAGGCCCACCCCGATGTGTTCAACATCCTGCTGCAGGTGCTGGATGATGGCCGCCTCACCGACAACAAAGGCCGGGTGGCGAACTTCAAGAATACCATCATCATCATGACCTCCAACACGGGGGCGGATATCATTCAGAAGAACTTCAAGGAGCTGAATGAATACAACCACGACGAAGTGGTGGACCGCACCCGCGAGGAAGTAGTAGAGCGCCTGAAGCAGCACATGCGCCCCGAGTTCCTGAACCGCATCGACGAGATTGTGATGTTCCAGCCCCTCAAGCGCAAGGAAATCCGCAAGATTGTCGACATCCAGTTCAAGCAGATTCAGCACCGCCTGGAAGAAGCCGGCATCCGGCTGGAAGCCACCGACGAGGTGCTGGACTACCTCGGCGAGCAGGGCTTCGACCCGCAGTTTGGGGCCCGGCCGCTGAAGCGCGTCATCCAGCGCCTGGTGCTCAACGAGCTGTCGAAGGATATTCTCTCCGGCCGCGTAAGCAAGGACTCCGTGGTGGAAGCCGTGCTGGAAGACGGCCACCAGATCCGGTTTAACAACGTGGAGATTCCGGCCGTTGGTTAAGGATTGAATAAGCACAAAAAAGCCCCGCTGGCAGATGTTGGCGGGGCTTTTTTGTTAGCTTGCTGTGTTCATTCACTTCCCTTATCAGCTATGCGCGGTTGTTACACGCTTGCTATTGCTTTTTACTTTGTCTGCTGCTGCCGGTAGCCGTAACCGCGCAAAGCAGCAGTACGCCTGCTGCCCCACCCACCGCTACTGCTACCGTACCTCCAAGCGGTATTGCCGTCATGCGGGTGTATGAGGGACGTGGCGTATATGGTTCTGGCATTGTAGTTACCTACGAGGATGGTAAGACCGATATAACCAACCTGAAGCAGTTTAAATCCATGGACAACTATGTGCCCATGACCCAGGAAATTCAGCTGGCCATTTCCAAGCTTTACCAGGCGGGTTACGCGCTTATTCAGGCAACCGGCGGCGGCGGCATCAATGAAACCGATGCAAATCGTACCGGCCTTATTGTGCAGACGTTCATCTTCCGGAAACAGTAGCCGTGTTGCACTGAGCTTCCCTCAGTAGATCTATTTGCAAAAAACCCCGCTGGAAGTTACCAGCGGGGTTTTTGTTTGTATCAACAGCACTTTACTTACCGAAATACTTCCTCTTCAAACGGCTGCTCACGTATTTTGGCAGGGTCTTGCCTTGCTCGAAAGCGCTAAGTATTTCCGCCTCGCGGGTGGTGCTGAAACGCACTAGCTTGCCAATGCCAATACCGGCCGGTACGCCGCCAAACAGGGCAATTCCGGTAACCGTACTACCGGTAGTAGGTGAATCGATGGAATTGCTGCTTGACGCTGCCGCCGCCGTTGCAATACGCACAGCAAACGCGCTGCCAATGGAAGTCCAGATCCAACCGCCGGTGCGGTGTTTGTGAAACATTGTTTTTACGGCCTGTACTGTATCTGCGTGGGTAGCTGTGCCAGCTGCTGCACTGGGAGCCATGGTACCAGCCGGAACTGCTTGTTGCGCATACACGCTCATGCTGGTAGTCAGAACCAGGCCTGTAATAAGTAATTGTTTTTTCATGCTGCTGTAACAAGGATTCAGGAAATCCTTGCCTGATAAAATGAAGGTGTTGGGAATAGAATATGATTCGTGTCAAAGTTATAACTAACCGCCAAGTACTTTTCTTTCACATTAATTTTCATCAGGAACATTAGCGTACTGGATTTCAAATGTCATCCGTTTGATGCAGTTGACGGATACCTGACTTACAGAGAAAAGCCCATTAGCAGTGAGTTGACAGTTTTTCGTTATGGATACACAAAGCGCTACCAGCGCCAGCCCACGGTAGCGCCGCCGTAATAATTACGCCCGGGCGCGGGCTGATAGTAGCGGTTGCCGAAGGCGTTTAAATCATTGCCCAGGCTGTATTTTCTATCCGTGGCGTTTTCAATGCCCGCAAATACATCCAGCTCCAGTTGCTGCAGCAGCACCCGCCGCCAGCCACCCCGGGCGGCGAAAGTCCAGTAGCCGGGGGCAAACACGGTGTTGGCATCGTTGAGGGGCAGGCGGGCCTGGTGGCTGAGGCTGGGCGTGAGGTAAAACCCTTGCTGGAGGCTGGCATTCAGGCCCGCGCTGAGGGTGTGCGGCGCAGTGCCCGTCAGGCGGTTGCCGGTGTAGTCGTTGGGGCCCTGCTGGTAAGTCTGAAACCGGAAGTGGTTGTAGGCATAGCTGGCCCAGGCCTGCAGACCCGCTTCGGGGGTGGGCGCATTGAAGGTCCCCCCTTCTACCGATGCAGGCTTCCACAACCAGCCGCTCGCCGCTACCTCCGCCCCCAACTGGCGGGTGGCCCCGGAGTTGGAAAACAAGGCGGTGCCCTGCGCATTGCTGCGGGTTACAATGGTTTGGCGGAGCTCAAAATCAAACACCGAAACATCAAACGTGAGCCGATCGGCCAATAGCTGCCCCCTGGTCCCGATTTCGTAGCTGGTGCCGCGCTCGGCCTGCAGGTCGGCGTTCAGGCTGCCATCGGAAGGGCGAATTTCTTCTTCGGTGGGCGGCGAGAAGCCGGTGCTCACGCTGGCATAGGCTGAAATTTTGGGGCTGAGCTCCTTCAGCAGCGCCACCCGCGGGGAAACCTCCGGGCGGAAGCTTCGCTTAAACTGATAGGTATCTGGCTGCGCAGCCGCATCCGATACCCGGGTAATGCGGTAGGTCAGGCGGTTGTAGCTGGCCCCCAGCGTCAGGAGCCAGCCGGCGGGCAGCTCCCAGTCGGCCTGGGTAAAGCCAAAGCCCATAGCCGTCCGGATTTCATCATCGTAGCGCAGGGCCCCGGGCGTGCCGCCCTGGTTGCGGTAGTTGCGGGAATTCTCGAAGCTGCTTTGCACCTCTGCCCCCGCCAGCAAACGGAGCGTATGTCCGGCCAGGGTAGTCTGGTAACGGAAGGCGGTGCGCCCGCCCAGCCCCAGCAGCGTGTTCCGCTCATAGTCTACCAGAAAAGGGGTGCGAATAACTGAGCCGGAGCCATACAACACGGTTTTATTGCTGAGGCGGGGCGAGAATTGGTATTGATGCGAACCGCCCACCAGGGCAGTGCGGGAACGGTAGGCCGCCTTTTGCGCCACAGTGCCCGGCCCGACCGGACTATCGGGGCGGGCCTGCCGGGGGTTCTGCTGAAACTGCGCCAGGGTAAGGCCACCGGGCAGCTGATAATCCAGATCCGTATACAGCAGATGCAGGGCCACGGTGCGCTCATCAGAAGGCCGCAGCTCCCCATCCAGGGCCACTACGCTGCGGCGCTGGGCACTCTGCTGGCGGTAGCCATCCAGGGTCTGACGCACGTACTGGGCGCGCCAGCTGGCTTTTTCCGTGGCGCTTTCGGCAGCTACGTTATAGCGCCGCAACCCAAAGCTGCCCGCCGTGAAGCCGGTTTGTGCCCGGGTGGTGCCCGCGGCCGGCCGGGGGCTGCTGAACAGTACGGCCCCGCCAGTTCCGGCGCCGTAGGCACTGCCTGCCGGGCCTTTCAGCACTTCAATGCGCCCAATAGTAGCGGGGTCCAGCAGGTTGAGCGGGGTGCTGCCGCTGGCCTCGGTGAAGGGAATATCGTTGTAGTAAACCTTCACATTGCGCACCCCAAACGGCGAGCGGAGCGTGCTGCCCCGTACGCTGAGGCGGTAGCTGGCGGTGGCCCGCTCCTCCAGCCGCACGCCCGGCAGCGTATTCACGGCCGCCGTAAGGGAGGTCTGGTTGAACTGGTTGATAACGCGGGCATCTACTACCCCAATACCGGCGGCGGTGCGGCGCAACGGCAGCTCCTGTCCGTAGCCGGTTACGGTGGTTTCCGGGAGCAGCACGGTGCGGGTGGTATCCGGTGCGGGCAGGGTTTGCCCCAGTAGCGGGACGCTGCCCAGCAGCAATCCACTCAACAGGAAAATACGATTCATCAGAAAGAGAAAAAGCCGGCCTCTCCCAACGCGGAAGCATCTGCTCAGGTTGGGCTAATATGGCCAGCCTTACTTCAGACCTACCTCCAGTTCGGCTCCTTTCACATCTTCAATCTGCTGAGGTTATGCCAGCTGCATAATTCAGCACTTAGCGCAGTTTTGCCAGCTGCCGGGACAATTGCCGTTGCATACGCTTGGGAAGCGCCTGCTTTTGCTCGTAGAGGGTTATCATGTCCCGTTCACTTCTCCGGGTGTTTTTGAAGGCGGTGTTAAGTGCCTCGTAGAGTAGAACAAAACCACCAACTGTTCCTACAACAAATCCTGCTGAACGCCAGGTAGAGCCATCATTCTGCGGAGTGGAGTACCCAATTATAGCAACTGAGCCGGAGTTCATTTCCTCGCTCAAACAATAAATCCCTCCCGCCAAAAGAACAGGGAATGAGCCAGCCATTACCCGGGCATTACGGCGGTGCTTCCTGAAAATAGCCTGAATAGCGCGCAGGGTATCGGCGTGGGTATAGGTTGCGGCGGTAGCTGCCGGCCGGGCAATGTGGAGGATGGAGTCGGTGGAAGTTTGTGCCCGGGCAAAGGGGGCTAAACAAATGAGTAATCCGAGAATAAGCACTAATCGGAGCATAACGGGAAAATAGGATACATACACTTGCGGCGGTAATATATAGCAGTTCCGGATATAGCAGTTCCGGCTTCCCTGTCTAGCTTTGCCTTATGTCCGTTTTTCAGACCTACCTCCAGCTCGGCTTCTTCCACATCTTCAATCTGCAGGCTTACGACCACCTGGTGTTCCTGCTGGCCCTGTGCGCGCCCTATGTGCTGCAGGACTGGCGGCGCGTGGCGGCGCTGGTCACCAGCTTCACGGTGGGCCACTCCATTACGCTGGCGCTGGCCACGCTGGGCTTTGTGCAGTACAGCCCGGCGCTCATTGAAGTGCTGATTCCCGTTACCATTCTGCTCACCTGCCTGGTGAACCTGAGCAAGGCCGGGCAGCGCCCCAACCCCAGGGCCCCTATTGTGCTGGCCTTGCCTAACCTACTGGCCATCAGCTTTGGGCTGATTCATGGCCTGGGCTTTTCCAGCTACCTGCGCGAGCTGCTGGGCCACCAGAGCCGGCCGGTGCTGGAGCTGCTGGCTTTCAATGTGGGCGTGGAACTTGGGCAGCTCTTAATTGTGTCTTTGATCCTGATACTGGGCTTGGTGGTGCTGCGGGTATTTAACGTAGCCCGCCGCGACTGGCTGCTGGTAGTAAGCGGCGCGGCAGCGGGCATTGCGGTTATTTTGCTGCTGCAGCACGCCTAAGGCGGGTTAAAGTGCAACCGCCCCAGTGGCTGTTATAGAGATGCAACGTTCCTATCCTGAAAGTGTCTTATTTCGCATTGTCATTTCGTAGCTTTGATTTTCTGTTTTTTGATCTTCGTTTCACCCCTGTTTACATGCTGAAACATTTCTTCCTCACGGCTGGTGTGGCGGTGCTGGTAGCCGGCCCATTGGCTGCCCAGTCCACCAACTCCGGCACCGATAAATTTGCCCAGCTGGGCCAGGAGCTGCCCACGCCCAACGCGTACCGCACGGCCTCCGGGGCACCCGGCAGCCAATATTGGCAGCAGCGCGCCGACTACAACATTCAGGTGAAGCTGGATGATGAAAAGCAGTCCATCACGGGCTCCGAGGACATCACCTACACCAACCTCTCGCCCGATGTGCTCACTTACCTGTGGGTGCAGCTGGACCAGAACATCATGGACAAAAACTCCATCACGCAAGCCACAGAAGTAGGCGAGCTGTCGGATAAGATGTCCTTCCGTGGGCTGGAGTACCTGATGAACTCCGACTTTGAAGGCGGCTTCAAGATTTCGGAAGTGAAGCTGAAAGGTGGTAAAGCTCTGTCCCACGTCATCAACCACACCATGATGCGCATTGACCTGCCCACGCCCTTGCGGCCCAAGCAGGCAGTTACGTTCAGCATCAAGTGGAGCTACAACATCAACGACCAGCTGAAAATCAATCAGCGCTCCGGCTACGAGTTCTTCCCCGAGGACAAGAACTACCTCTACGAAATTGCCCAGTTTTACCCCCGCATGGCGGTGTACTCTGACTTTCAGGGCTGGCAGCACAAGCAGTTCCTGGGCAATGGCGAGTTTGCCCTGCCCTTCGGTGACTACCGCGTGAGCATTACGGCCCCCGCCGACCACGTAGTAGGCGCTACCGGCGTGCTGCAGAACCCCGGCGAAGTACTGACGGCCGCCCAGCGCCAGCGCCTGGAGAAAGCCAAGAATGCCAAAACGCCCGTGCTCATCGTGAGCCAGCAGGAAGCCGAAGCCGCCGAGCAGAAGCGCGCCAAAGGCACCAAAACCTGGACCTACGCCGCCAAAAACGTACGTGACTTTGCCTGGGCTTCGTCTCGCAAATTCATCTGGGATGCCATGCAGATTAAGCAGGCCGGCAAGCCCGTAATGTGCATGAGCTACTACCCCAAAGAGGGCAACCCGCTGTGGGGCAAATACTCCACGGAAGTTGTCGCGCACACCATCAAAACCTACTCCAAGTACACCATCGACTACGAGTACCCGGTAGCTATTTCGGTGCACGGCCCGGTGGGCGGCATGGAATACCCTATGCTGTGCTTCAACGGCGGCCGCCCCGAGAAAGACGGCACCTACTCCGCTGAGCGGAAATACGGGATGATTTCGGTGATTATCCACGAAGTGGGCCACAACTTCTTCCCCATGATCATCAACTCCGATGAGCGCCAGTGGACGTGGATGGACGAAGGCCTGAACACCTTTGTGCAGTACCTCACGGAGCAGGAATGGGAGCGTGGCTACCCCTCCCGCCGCGGTGAGCCCAAGCTGATTGTGGACTACATGCGCACCGGCAAAAACGTGCAGA
This sequence comes from Hymenobacter sp. DG25A, assembly GCF_001280305.1. Lineage (NCBI taxonomy): Bacteria > Pseudomonadati > Bacteroidota > Cytophagia > Cytophagales > Hymenobacteraceae > Hymenobacter > Hymenobacter erythromyxa. Next base: position 2,690,918 of record NZ_CP012623.1, read on the forward strand.
CCCCGATTATGACCAACTCGGAATCGGTGCTGCAGTTTGGGCCGAACGCCTACGCCAAGCCCGCTACCGGCCTGAACATTCTGCGCGAAACCATTCTGGGCCGTCAGCTTTTCGACTACGCCTTTAAGGAATACGCCCGTCGCTGGGCCTACAAGCACCCCGAGCCCGCTGACTTCTTCCGCACCATGGAAGACGCCTCCGGCACTGACCTGGACTGGTTCTGGCGCGGCTGGTTCTACACCACCGACTACACCGACCTCAGCATTGAAGGCGTGAAGTGGTACACCGTAGACTCCAAGAACCCCGAAATTGAAAACGTCCGCAAGCGCGAGCAACTGAATGCGGCCCCTAAAACCCTCTCGGAGCAGCGCAACCTGCAGGACATCAAGCGTACCCTGGTAGACGACAAGCCCGAGCTGAAGGACTTCTACAACCAGTATGACCCGCTGGCTACCACTGAGGCCGACAAGAAGCGCTATCAGGAGTATGTATCTAAGCTTACTCCCGAGCAGCAGAAGCGCCTTTCCGGCGGCCTGCACTTCTACGAGGTAAGCCTGAAAAACCTGGGCGGCCTCACCATGCCGGTTATTGTGCAGATGACCTACGAGGACGGCAAGCAGGAAGTAGTGAACATTCCGGCCGAAATCTGGCGCAAGAACAACGCCCAGGTAACGAAGGTGTTCATCACTGAGAAGCCCGTTGTAAGCTTTGTGCTAGACCCCTTCCTGGAAACCGCCGATACGGACCTGTCTAACAACGCCTTCCCGCACCGGAATTCGCCTTCGCGCTTCGAGTTGTTTGAACAGCAGCAGCGCGCACAGACGAACCCGATGCAGAACGCCATGCAGCAGACGGAGAAGAAACCAACCGGCACCAGCACGGGCGGCAGCAACTAAGCCGCAACTCTGGAAGCCTAACTCCAGTACTGAAACAGCCGCGCCAACTGGTGCGGCTGTTTTTTATTCTACCCTTTGCTACTTTTCACATGGGACTACTCGACGGCTTACTCGGCAATGCATCAGAAAAAGATGCCCAGGAATTACAGGAAGAGCTGACGAAGGTACTGGCCTCTACCGAGCGGGTAGAACGGGCATACGTACTCATCCGGGACCAGATAATCTTCACCAACAAGCGCCTGATTACCGTGGATAAGCAGGGTGTTACGGGCAAAAAGGCCGAGCTGCTAAGCATTCCCTACCGCAGCATCACGCAGTTTTCCATGGAAACCACCGGGCATTTTGATCTGGAATCGGAGCTGAAAATCTGGGTGCGCGGGCAGGCAGCCCCCATCATCAAAACCTTCCGCGACGATAAAAGCATCCATGACATTTACCGGGCCCTGAGCGAGTATGCGTTGTAGCGCTTAAGCCTGCAACCATTTAAGCAGGCTCAGGCTCCTTAAGGCATACTTCTTACTCTCCCCGGTTTATGCATAAGATATTTCTGGCCACTGTAGCCGGCTTGTTGGCGTTGGCCCTGATCAGTAGCTGCAAGGAAGAAAACGTAAATCTGCAGCTGAACTGCGCCCGGGGACGGGTCATTGGTCCCAGCTGCAATGGCCTGCTTATCCAGCTGTTGGAGGAAACCAGTGTAGGGCAAAATATCACGTATCAGGATACAGTGTATACCAACGTGTTTGGCACTTACTCCCCACTTCCAGATACTTTAAAAGCCGGCGACACCTTTGTATTCAGCCTGCAGCCCGCTACAGATGCGGATGCCACTGCGCAACCGTGCCTGGCTATTTACCAGAGTTACGACGTACCCCAACTCACGGTAGGCCCGCCCAAATGTCTGAAATAGCCGTACCCAGAGCTGGCTACCTGGCGCCTGCCGCTTAGCATAATGGGGAAGGTGGCCTGACCCGAAATTTCTTCCGCTTATGCCCCGATTTACCCGTACGCACACCATTACGCAAGCGCAGAGCACCCCGCTAATTCCGGTTTTCTACCACGCCGAAGCCGTGTATGCCCGCCAGGTATTGCAAGCGTGCTACGAGGGCGGCGTCCGGTTGTTTGAGTTCACCAACCGCGGACCCAACGCCTTTGCCATCTTCGCCGATTTACAGCGCTTTGTAGAAGCAGAATACCCAGAGCTGCTCCTGGGAGCCGGCACCATTTTCACGGCCGAAGAAGCCGAGCGGTTTATTGAGGCGGGCGCTGACTTTATCATTCAACCCATTATCAGCGCGGAAGTAGCGGCCGTGTGTCAGCGCCACAACCTGGCCTGGCTGCCCGGCGTCATGACCCTGAATGAGGTGTATCAGGCCCAGCAGCTGGGCGCGGCCCTCGTAAAGCTATTTCCGGCGGCCCAGCTTACTCCGGCTTATCTGAAAGCCCTGCGCGGCTCCATGCCTACCCTGCCCATTATGGCTACCGGCGGTATTCAGCCCACAGTGCCGATGCTCACCGAATGGCGGGAAGCCGGCGCTACCTGCGTAGGCATTGATGCCCGCCTGCTGCTAACGGATGATCCAGCCACCTTATCGGCGCAGGTAGCCATGCTGATGCGGGCTCTGAGTACTACAGCTTAGCTGCACGAATAAATAAGACCGTCATGTCGAGCGAAGTCGAGACATCTCGCTTGCTGAGGTTGGGATAGTAGTCCAACTATTCACCACACTAGCGAGATGTCTCGACTTTGCTCGACATGACGGCCTTTTATAGAAAAAAGCTTGGGATTATTACCCCTTTAGCTAGCCTACGGGGGTTTGAATAGCGGGCGGGGTAGGAATATATTCCGGAGTGGCGGTCTGGTGCTCGGCGGCCTTCTTGCCCCGGTCGTCTTTCACGTCGCGGCGGCTGAAGGGACGGATAATGAGGCGCAGGGCCTGGTCGGAGTTGAAGTAGCTGAAGGCCCAGTCAATAAAGGCCACGATTTTATTACGGAAGCCAACCAGGGTCATCAGGTGCACAAACAGCCAGGTAAGCCAGCCAAAGAAGCCATTGAAATGCACGTCTTTGGGCAAGTCTACCACGGCCTTATTGCGGCTCACAATGGCCATAACGCCTTTGTTCAGGTATTTGAAGTTCTCGGGCGCCTGCCCCTGCAGGATGCGCACTAAGTTCTTAGCCAGCAAATCGGCCTGCTGCTGGGCTACGGGCGCCAGCATGGGCAGGCCGCGGGGCATGTCTTCCGTCACCATATTGGCCACATCGCCAATGGCGAAGACATTCTCGAAGCCTTCCACGCGGTTCCACTGGTTCACGTTGATGCGCTTGTTGCGGGCCACAATTTCCGGCGGCAGGCCGGGTATAGCCGCCCCGTTCACCCCAGCGGCCCAAATCAGGTTTTCCGTGGGAATAAACTCGGTTTCGGAGTAATAGGCGCGGCAGTTTTCGTAGCGCTTAATGGACGTATTCAGCCGGATTTGAACGCCCAGCTCTTCCAGGTATTCTTTTGATTTCTGCTGCGACTTTTTAGACATGGGCCCCAGCAGCTCGGCGCCGGCTTCTACCAGAATAATCTGCATCTGCTGCAAATCCAGCTCGGGGTAGTCCTTAGGCAGCACGTGCTTGCGCATCTCGGCCAGGGAGCCGCTGATTTCCACGCCCGTAGGGCCGCCGCCTACTACTACAATATTCATCAGGGCCTGGCGCTCGTCGGGGTTTTCCGTGAGCAGGGCTTTTTCGAAATTCTGAAAGATGAAGCTGCGCAGATTCAGGGCATTGGGAATGCTCTTGATCTGCATGGCATTACGCTCCAGGCTCTCAATGCCAAAGAAATTGGTGAGTGAGCCGGTAGCCAGTACCAGGTAGTCGTAGTGAATGTCGCCGATATGCGTCACCACCGTATTGCGCTCCGGCTCTACGCGCTGCACATCGGCCATGCGGTAGAAGAAATTCTCCTGGCCCGCGAATATTTTCCGGATGGGATAAGCAATGCTATCGGCTTCCAGGGCGCCGGTAGCTACCTGGTAAAGCAGCGGCTGGAAGTTGTGGTAGTTGTTGCGGTCGATGACTACCACCTGCACGGGGGCGTGGCGCAATTCTTTGGCCAGGCGCAGGCCGGCAAAGCCACAACCCACAATCACTACCCGCGGATTTTTTGAAACCGGAAGGTTCGTATCCATATAAACTCAGCTACTAATGAAGCAAACACTGGCTTTACCGGGAAAACCGGGTCCAGGTTGTCTGTTAAACAAAGAACCTCAGGCAGCGGGGCGCTACCTGAGGTTCTTTCTTGCTTCAGGCGTCTTTCAGGCCCGCCGCTTAATAATCTACGCCTTCTTTCTTCTTGAATTCGCCATCTTTCACCTGTTTGATGAGCTGCAGCCAGCTGAAGGGGTTCAGCAGTGGGTTGTTGGCCTGCACCGAGGGGCCGATGCCCATGCGCCGGTCGCGCTCAAACTGCTGCTGCTGCATGGTTTGGCGGTAGTTGCCCATGCTGGTCACAGGAGCATTATTGAAAATGCGCTTCATGATTTCCTCGTTGAGGTTTTCAGCAGTGCGGGAGCCCCGCTCGGTGGGCAGGCGCAGGGCCAGGAAAGCCTTTTTAAAGTCTCGCTCCGTCACGTAGGGGAAAATGCGAACCTCCGGCAGCATGGTGGCATCTTCCTTCAGCTGCACAATAACGGAGTAGCTCTGGCGCGGGTAGTCCAGCGGTATCACCACCCACTGGTTGCGGTAGCCCAGGGAGCGAATCACGATACTATCACCGGCCAGCACGGGCAGGGAGAAGTAGCCGTAGGCATTGGTGGCGGTGCCACGGCCGGCCTGGGGCACCATCACAGTGGCCCCGGGCACGCCCAGCAGAGAGTCGCCGGTGGCCACAATACCCGTGAACTGCACCACGCGCCGTTGGCCCTGAGCCTGGGCGGCCGAGGAAAAAGCGGCCCACACCAGCACCAGCAGTGCCGGGAAAAGGAATTTATATCGAACTACAACAGACATACAAGGCATTACAGACTACAAGTATACGGTGGATTTGGGGGGAGCCGGCCGGTTTAGCGTAAATTTGTGGCGCCCCCGGCCACTGGTTCTGCCCTCCTGCTTTTACAAAAGATGCGCCTAAAACACTTCACCGTTGCATTTGGCCTCCCAATTTTTAAAGCCCTGGGCGACGAAAGCCGCGTCCGCATCCTGCACTTGCTCTGGCGAAATCAGGAAATGTGCATTTCTGACCTGGAACAGGTGTTGGACTTCACTCAAACAAAAACTTCCCGCCAATTATTGTTTTTAAAAAATGCGGGGCTCGTCAGCTTCCGCCGCCTCGATAACTGGGTTTTCTACTATCTCAAGGATGAGGTAATAGAGCTGATGCAGCAGTTGCTGGGCTACCTGGAGCGCGACCCGCAGCTGGTGCACGACCAGCAGGTGTACCAAACCCTCTGGTCTAACCGGGAGCTGGCCGCGTATAAGCTGCAAAACCGCCGCTGGACCGGAACGCCCGTTTCGTAAGCCGGCCGGCTCCTCCCTTCCGCCCCTACCCTCTGCCATCCATGCTGCTCGATCATCACCTATTTGTCTGCACCAATCAGAAAAACGAAATCGGCCGGGAGGTTGCCAAGGCGCTCAAAATCGAGCTGAAGAAGCAGGGACTGAAAAGCTTGCTGACAGGCGGAGAAAAGCGCCGGAACCGCGTGCAGACCTGTAACTGCCTGGACCAGTGCAAGCACTGCAAAAAAGGCCCCGGCGCTGCCTTGGTCATTTACCCGGAAGGCACCTTCTACGGCGACGTAAAGCCCAAGGACGCCGCCGAAATTGTGCAGAAACACTTGGGCGAAGGCCAGGTTATAAAGCGGTTATTGATTGACTGATTCGCTTTCCAATCCCAAAATCTATCTGTCATCCTGAGCCCCGCGAAGAATGACAAGCAAAATATATATTCATTCTGACGTGAATTCTTCCTTGAAGTCCTACCGCCACCTATTCTTCGACCTCGACCATACGCTCTGGGACTTCGAAACCAACGCCGATGTTACCCTGCGTCACTTGTTCGACCACCACGACCTGCAGCGCTTCGGCACGTTCACGGTAGATGCGTTTATTCAGGTGTATTCCGATATCAACCACGGCTTGTGGCGCCTGTACCAGAACAATAAAATCACGCAGCAACAGCTGCGCGCCACCCGTTTCCCACGCACTTTTGTGAAGCTGGGCCTCACGGAAGCCGACTCCCCGGCCGGTATCTCAGAGCAGTTCACGGATATCCTGCCCAAGAAGTCGGCGGTGTTTCCCTACACCTACGAGGTGCTGGACTACCTGCGCGACAAAGGCTACGAGCTGCACCTGATTACCAACGGCTTCAAGGATATTCAGTACATCAAGCTGAACGCCTCCTGCCTGACGGACTATTTCCAGGAGATTGTCACCTCGGAGTGCTGCGGCCATCTTAAGCCGGATACGCGCATTTTCCAGCACGCCCTGGAGCGCACCGGCGCCACAGCCGCCGAGAGCCTGATGATAGGCGACAACCTGGAGTGCGACGTACTAGGCGCCTACAACGCCGGTATTGACCAGGTGTATTTCAACCCGGAAAAGCGCCGTCATTTCAACGAAGTGACCTACGAAATCAGCTGTTTAAGCGAGCTACGGGCCATTTTATAACTGCTGTTTCTTTACCCAAGGCTAACTATTGCCCCGTTCCTCCCGACCTTTGCCCGCTATGGTACAACTCATCGGACTCTCGGGTAAGCGCGGCAGCGGCAAGGACACGGTGGCTCACCTGATTCAGCAGCTCCAGCCCGAACGCAACTGGCAGATCATGTCCTTCGGGGATGCCATCAAGGCTGTGTGTGCCACCCTGACCGGCGAAAGCACGGCCCCCTATTATACCCAAAACGGCAAAACGGAGCTTCTGCCGGCCTTTGGCCGCACCCGCGGCGAGATGCTGCAGCAGGTAGGGGCCGCCTTGCGCGCCTGGGACTATGAAATCTGGGTGAAGGCCTTTTTCGCCCGCCTGCCTAAAGACCAGTTTGTCATCATTCCCGATGTGCGCTTCCCCAACGAAGCCCAGCCCATTCTGGACCGGGGCGGCATTATGCTGCGCGTGGAAGGCGACCCGCTCCACCAGCGCGGCGACGGCACCCGTGACGACTCGCACCCCAGCGAAACGGTGATGGATACGTATGACCAGTTCACGGCCGTGCTGTATAACACCGGCTCCCGCGCTGAGCTGGAAAAGCAGGTGGCAGACATGCTAAATCAACTCTAAAAATCGTGTCATCCTGAGCCCGGCAAAGGACCTTCTCACTCAGGAGCATATCGTAGTATCACTTCTGGTTCAAGCCCAAGCAGGTCCCTGTACCGGGCGCGGGATGACAGACAGTATTCTTATACCTTTGCCCGCCCACTTCTCCATTAATAATCTGCAACCCAAACCCGCAACCGCTATGGCCAACGGCTTTTTTAACGTTCCCACCCCGATTAATGAGCCTGTTAAAGGCTACGCGCCCAACTCGCCGGAGCGCCTGGAGCTGCTCAAAACGCTGAAAGAGCTGAAACAGCAACAGCGCGACATTCCGATGCACATCGGCGGCCAGGAAATCCGCACGGGCAAAACCAAGAATATCACCGCGCCGCACGACCACCAGCACGTGCTGGGGCAGTTTCACGAGGGCGACAAAACCCACGTAGGCCAGGCCATTGAAGCCGCCCTGGCTGCCCGCACCAACTGGGCCGAAATGCCCTGGGAGCACCGCGCCGCCATCTTCCTGAAAGCCGCCGACCTGCTGGCTGGCCCCTACCGGGCGCGCCTCAACGCGGCTACCATGCTGGGCCAGAGCAAAAACGCTTTCCAGGCTGAAATTGACGCTGCCTGTGAGCTGATCGACTTTTTCCGCTTCAACGTGCACTTCATGCAGGAAATCTACCGGCAGCAGCCGGAGAGCCTCCCCGGCATGTGGAACCGCCTGGAGCACCGCCCGCTGGAAGGCTTCGTGTTTGCCCTCACGCCCTTCAACTTCACCTCCATTGCCGGCAACCTGCCTACTTCCGTGGCCATGATGGGCAACGTGGTGGTGTGGAAGCCCGCCAACACCCAGATTTACTCAGCCCAGGTGCTGATGGAGCTGTTCAAGGAAGCTGGTGTACCGGATGGCGTTATCAACCTTGTGTATGTGGATGGCCCCACCGCCGGTGATGTTATCTTCTCGCATCCTGATTTCGCCGGTATCCACTTCACCGGTTCTACGGGCGTGTTCCAGAACATCTGGAAAACCATTGGTCAGAATATCAGCACCTACAAGAGCTACCCACGCATTGTAGGCGAAACCGGCGGCAAGGACTTCATCCTGGCCCACCACTCGGCGCATCCGCGCCAGGTGGCTACGGCCATTAGCCGCGGTGCTTTTGAGTATCAGGGGCAGAAGTGCTCGGCCGCTTCCCGCGTGTACATCCCCAGCAACATGTGGGATGAAGTGAAAGGCTACCTGCAGGAAGATCTGAAGTCGTTTAAAATGGGCGACGTGGAGGATTTCTCCAACTTCATCAACGCCGTTATCGACGAGAAGTCGTTCGATAAGCTGGCCAAGTACATCGACGGTGCCAAGGCTGATGATTCGGCCGAAATCATTGCAGGCGGTAACTACGATAAGTCGAAAGGCTATTTCATTGAGCCCACGATTATCGTGACCAAAAACCCGCAGTACATCACCATGTGTGAGGAGCTGTTTGGCCCCGTGCTCACGCTGTACGTGTACGACTCGCAGGAATTCGAGAAAACGCTGGATCTGGTAGATGGCACTTCGCCCTATGCCCTCACCGGCGCTATCTTCTCCCAGGACCGCTATGCCATTGATCTGGCCTCGAAGCGCCTGGTGCACGCCGCCGGCAACTTCTACATCAATGATAAGCCTACCGGCGCTGTGGTAGGCCAGCAGCCCTTCGGCGGTGCCCGCGCCTCCGGCACTAACGATAAGGCTGGCTCCATGCTGAATCTGCTCCGTTGGGTGTCGCCGCGCGCTATCAAAGAAACCTTCGTACCGCCGGTAGACTACCGCTACCCCTTCCTGGGCGTGGATAACCACGAGGACCTGAACGTAGCGAAAGGCGGTTTTTAAGCCGTTTAACTTTCTGACAGAAAAAGCCGCTCCGGGTTACCGGGGCGGCTTTTTCTATTTTCTTACGGGGTGTCATGTTGAGTTGACCGAAGCGTCTCTACCGCTCAGCATGACACGTTCTGCTATAACTCCGCTGGCGGCTGCGCCCGCATCGGCGTAATGTCTATTTCATCATAAATATCCTGTACACGCAGCATAGCATCCAGCTCCGGGATTTTCAGTGTATCGGTCAGTTCGCCCAGCGGGGTGAAGGACCACACGCCGCTTTCCTCACGCCGGAACCACTCTACCAGGCAGGTGTGCTGAGAAACCAGCAGGTAGTGCTGCAATGAGGATAGCTGTTTGTATTGATTGAATTTCCAACTCCGGTCGTGGTCGGCGGTGGAGGGCGAGAGGATTTCAATGATGAGTACCGGATGGTGCATGGTGCGCTCAGCTGCCAGATCGTCGGCATCACAGGTAACCATCACATCCGGATAGGTATGATAGTGGCCTGCCTGAACGGCCAGTTGCACCCCTTCCAGAAATACCCGGCAACCTTTGCCACGCACTGCCTGTCGCAGGGCAAAGGCGCAGTTCTGCGCAATTAGGTTGTGCCGGGGAGTAGCCCCCGACATGCCATACACCTCCCCCTCAAAAAACTCGTGTCGCTGCTCCGAAACCTCTTCCAGCGCCTGGTATTCTTCCAAGGTGTAGCGCCGCATTGGGGATTGAGGATGTGCCATATCACAACTGCTGATTTGCCCAAATATACGCCATTCCCTTACCCACCCGGTTTAACCTTTGTTCCCAACCCTCCAAGCCCTACCTTTGCCCTCCAATGCCGTTCCCGAACGGCCTTTTCCCGTTGCTGCTTATGCTTCTTGCTGTAACCTCCAATTACCAGCCCTCTGACTTTCTGCCGATTATCGTGCAGTTTGTGCTGGCTATAGCCTTCGTGGCTTTTTCCATGATTGCCTCTCACCTCATCGGTCCGCGCCGCAAGAGCCGCGTGAAGGATGAAGCCTTTGAGTGCGGCATCGAATCGGTGGGCAATGCGCGCACGCCTATTTCGGTGAAGTACTTCCTCACAGCCATTCTATTTGTGCTGTTTGATGTGGAAGTCATCTTCATGTACCCCTGGGCCGTGAACTTCCGGGAGCTGGGCAAAACCGGCTTCTACGAAATGATTGTATTCCTGGCTTTGCTGATGGCGGGCTTTGCCTACGTTATCAAAAAAGGCGTCCTGCGCTGGAATGAAGCCCGTTAGCAGCAACCTTTAGCCCACCCGCAGTGTTGGCTATGCGGGGTTTCCCGTTTTCTAAACTGACCTTTCCGCATGGATAATAGAGTTCCTGAAATCAAAACTGTAGAGGCACCGGAAGGCATTGAGGGTGCAGGCTTTTTTGCCACGTCGCTGGAGAAAGTAGTGGGCATTGCCCGCGCCAACTCCCTGTGGCCCTTGCCCTTTGCTACTTCGTGCTGCGGTATCGAGTTCATGGCTACCATGGGCTCGCACTATGATATTTCCCGCTTCGGCTCGGAGCGCCCTTCGTTTTCGCCTCGGCAGGCCGACCTGCTGATGGTGATGGGTACCATTGCCAAGAAGATGGCGCCCATTGTAAAGCAGGTATATGAGCAAATGGCCGAGCCCCGCTGGGTACTGGCCATGGGCGCCTGCGCCTGCTCCGGCGGTATTTTCGATAGCTACTCTGTGCTGCAGGGCATCGACCGGATTATCCCGGTAGACGTGTACGTGCCCGGCTGCCCGCCCCGCCCCGAGCAGGTGCTGGATGGCCTGATGCGCGTGCAGGATCTGGCCAAAAATGAATCGATGCGCCGCCGCAACTCGCCCGAGTATCAGGCCCTGCTGGCGTCTTATAACATTAAGTAAGAAGCCGGAAGCGAGGAGCGGGAAGTTTATTCCGGACCCTCGCTTCTCTTCTCTCCTCTAGCTTCTTCCACCAGAATGGCTGAACAGAACGAAGAATCTCCCGCTGCCCAGGAAACTGCCGCGGCACTGGACCCGGCCGCGCAGCAAAACGCGCAGCTGCTGGCTTTGCTGCACCGCTTGTTTGGGGCCGATGCCTTTACCGATGTAGAGGAGCCCTACGGCATGCTGACGGTGACCACCACGCGTGAGCGGATTCATGACATCATTGCCGGCCTTCAGCAGGACCAGGAATTGCAGCTCAACTTCCTCACCACCATGTGCGGCATGCACTGGCCGGAGCGCGAAGGACAGGAGCTGGGCATAGTGTACATGCTGCACAGCCTGGTGCACAACATCCGCCTGCGCCTGAAGATTTTCTTCCCCATTGCCGACCCGGTGGTGCCCACCATGACGGACATCTACGGCACGGCCAACTGGATGGAGCGCGAAGCCTATGATTTCTACGGCATCCTGTTCCCGGGCCATCCTAACCTCATTCGCATCCTCAACGTGGAGGATATGGACTACTACCCCATGCGCAAGGAGTACGCGCTGGAAGATGGTACCCGCGAAGACAAAACTGACCTTTTCTTCGGCCGCTAGGCCCCTGATACCTTTATCATGGCAGTAAACGACACGCTGGAAGGCACCCATAAAATCATTGAGTCGGCGAAGGAGCAGGACCACCGCATCAACCCGATGCACCCGGCCGTCAACGACTTCAACCAGGAGCTGACTACGCTGAACCTGGGCCCCACGCACCCCGCTACCCACGGCATCTTCCAGAACATTCTGCAGATGGACGGGGAGCGGATTATTTCGGGCGTGCCCACCATCGGCTACATCCACCGCGCCTTCGAGAAGATTGCCGAGCGCCGGCCCTTCTACCAGATTACGCCCCTGACGGACCGCATGAACTATTGTTCGTCGCCCATCAACAACATGGGCTGGCACATGACGGTAGAGAAGCTGCTGGGCGTTACGGTGCCCACCCGCGCCCAGTACATGCGCGTGATTGTGATGGAGCTGGCTCGGATTACCGACCACCTCATCTGCAACTCCATTCTGGGGGTAGATACCGGCGCTTTCACGGGCTTCCTGTATGTGTTTCAGGAGCGCGAGAAGGTGTATGAGATTTACGAGGAAATCTGCGGCGCCCGCCTCACTACCAACATGGGCCGCGTGGGCGGTATGGAGCGCGACTTTACGCCCGTAGCCCTGCAGAAGCTGCGCGACTGGCTGAAGACCTTCCCGGCCGTGATGCGGGAGTTTGAGAAGATGTTTAACCGCAACCGCATCTTCATGGACCGCACCCAGAACGTGGGCGGTATCACGGCGGAGAAGGCGCTGAACTACGGCTTCACGGGCCCCAACCTGCGCGCCGCCGGCGTCGACTACGACGTGCGGGTGATGAACCCCTACTCCTCTTATCAGGATTTCGACTTTGAAATTCCGGTGGGCACCAACGGCGATACTTACGACCGTTTCATGGTGCGCAACGAGGAAATCTGGCAGAGCCTGCGCATTATCAATCAAGCCCTGGAAAACCTGCCCGAAGGCCCCTTCCACGCCGATGCCCCGCATTATTACCTGCCGCCCAAGCAGGCCGTGTACCAGAACATGGAGGCTCTCATCTACCACTTCAAAATCATCATGGGTGAGATTGAAGCGCCGGTGGGTGAAGTGTACCACTCCGTGGAAGGCGGCAACGGCGAGCTGGGCTTCTACCTCGTTTCCGACGGGGGTCGCACGCCCTACCGCCTGCATTTCCGCCGCCCTTGCTTTATCTACTACCAGGCTTACCCCGAAATGGTGGTGGGCTCAACCCTCTCCGACGCCATCGTGACTCTGTCATCGATGAACGTTATTGCCGGCGAGCTGGACGCGTAGTTTTTTGCTGAATTTGACTGATATGGAACCGACTACTGCGCCCGCTAAGCCGCAATTTTCTGAAGCTGCGAAGGCCGAAATTGCGCGCATCTGCAAGCAATATCCTGAAGAGCGCCGCAAGTCGGCCCTGCTGCCCGTGCTGCACATTGCCCAGGCGGAATTTGGCGGCTGGGTAAGCCCCGAAGTACAGGACCTAGTGGCCGAAGCACTGGGCCTGGCCCCGATTGAGGTGTACGAGGTGTCGACGTTCTACACCATGTTCAACCTGAGGCCGGTAGGCAAGCACGTGCTGGAAATCTGCCGCACGGGCCCCTGCATGCTGCGCGGCTCCGATGAGCTGACTGCACATCTGGAGCGCATCACCGGCGCTATGGTAGGTGGCCCGCCATCAGCCGATGGTTTGTTTACCCTGAAGGAAGTGGAGTGCCTGGCCGCCTGCGGCTTTGCCCCCATTGTGCAGGTGCGCGAGAAGTACTACGAGCAGCTGGACACCCAGGAAGCCGTGGATGCTATGCTCTCGGAGCTGCGCAAACAGGTACACCGCCCGGCGCTGCCGTGGGAAGAAAACGGCCTCCCGAACGCGCTGGCCAACAACTAACGTCTTTCAGCTTACCGCTCAGAACTTATGGGACGCAAACTGCTGACCGAACATATTAACGTTGAAGGCATCGACACCCTGGAGGTATACCGCAAGCATGGCGGGTACCGCTCGGTGGAGAAGGCCATCAAAACCATGACGCCCGAAGAGGTGGTGGAAGAAGTGAAGAAGTCGGGCCTGCGGGGCCGCGGCGGCGCTGGCTTCCCCACGGGCATGAAGTGGAGCTTCCTGGCCAAACCCGAGGGCGTGCCGCGCTACCTCGTCTGCAACGCCGACGAATCGGAGCCGGGCACCTTCAAGGACCGCCAGCTGATGTCCAAGCTGCCGCATCTGCTCATCGAGGGCATGATTACGAGCTCCTACGCGCTGGGCGCCAACACCTCGTACATCTACATCCGCGGCGAGTTGTTGTACGTGCTGCGCATCCTGGAAAAAGCCATTGCCGAAGCCTACGCGGCCGGTTACCTGGGCAAGAACATCCTCGGCTCGGGCTACGATCTGGACCTGTACTTGCACCCCGGTGGCGGCGCCTACATCTGCGGTGAGGAAACGGCGCTGCTGGAATCCCTGGAAGGCAAGCGTGGCAACCCGCGCAACAAGCCGCCATTCCCGGCGGTGCAGGGCCTGTACGCCCGCCCCACGGTGGTTAACAACGTAGAATCCATTGCCGCCATTCCGGTTATTGTAAACGAAGGTGGCGACGAGTACGCTAAAATTGGCATTGGCCGGAGCACCGGTACCAAGCTGATTTCGGCCTGCGGCCACCTCAACAAGCCCGGTATCTACGAAATTGAGTTGGGTCTGCCCGTTGAGGAGTTCATCTATTCCGATGAGTACTGCGGCGGCATCTGGAAAGGCCGGGAGCTGAAGGCCGTAGTAGCCGGTGGCTCTTCCGTGCCGATTCTGCCCAAAGAACTGATCCTGAAAACGGCCGCCGGTGAAAACCGCCTCATGACCTACGAGTCACTCTCGGATGGTGGTTTCGTGACGGGTACCATGCTGGGCTCGGGTGGCTTTATTGCCATGGACGAGACAACCTGCATTGTGCGCAACACCTGGAACTTCTCCCGCTTCTACCATCACGAGTCGTGCGGGCAATGCTCGCCCTGCCGTGAGGGTACGGGCTGGCTGGAGAAAGTGCTCCACCGCTTGGAGTACGGCCACGGCCGCATGGAAGACATCGACCTGCTGGTGAGTGTAGCCAAGCAAATTGAAGGCAACACCATTTGCCCGCTGGGCGAAGCGGCTGCCTGGCCGGTAGCTGCCGCCGTGCGCCACTTCCGCGAGGAGTTTGAATGGCACGTGACCAACGCCAAAGAAGCCGTGCAGCCCGGCGCGGTCTTCCCCGGCAAGGCTGTGCTGGTTTAATTTTCTGGTAATTGACTTTCTCTTCCCTCACGGAAGCTTTGAATAATGGCTAAAATAACCTTCGACGGCATCGAGGTTGAAGTTCCGGACGGAACCACCATCCTCAACGCAGCCCGCCAGATTGGCGGCAGCATTGTGCCCCCGGCTATGTGCTACTACACGCCCCTGAAAGGCTCGGGCGGCAAGTGCCGCGCCTGCTTGGTGCGCGTAGCCGCCGGCTCGGCCAAGGACCCGCGCCCCATGCCCAAGCTGGTGGCCTCGTGCGTCACGCCCGTGCAGGATGGCATGATAGTGGAAAACACTACGTCTGAGCAGGTGATGGACGTGCGCAAAGGCATTGTGGAGATGCTGCTCATCAACCACCCGCTGGACTGCCCCGTGTGCGACCAGGCCGGGGAGTGTGACCTGCAGAACTTCGCCTACGAGCATGGCGTGAGCACCACCCGCTACGTAGAGGAGCGCCGCACTTTCGAGAAAATCGACATCGGCCCGCTGATTCAGTTGCACATGACGCGCTGCATTCTGTGCTACCGCTGCGTGTACACCGCCGACCAGCTGACCGACAAGCGCGTGCACGGCGTACTGGGCCGCGGCGACGCCGCTGAAATCGGCACCTACATCGAGAACATCATCGACAACGACTTCTCCGGCAACGTTATCGACGTATGCCCGGTAGGCGCTCTGACCGATAAAACATTCCGCTTTAAGCAGCGCGTTTGGTTCACGAAGCCCGTGAATGCGCACCGCGACTGTGAGAACGAGAAGTGTGGAGGCCGCGTGGTACTCTGGTACAAAGGCAAAGACGTGCTCCGCGTAACGGCCCGCAAGGACGAGTACGGCGAGGTAAAAGAGTGGATCTGCAACACCTGCCGTTTCGACAAAAAGGAAACCGCTGACTGGACCATCGAAGGCCCGGCTCACATCGACCGTTCTTCGGTAATTTCGGCCAACCACTATGAGCTGCCGGTGGTGAACCCGCAGGTTATTGCCGATTTGCCCGAGAGCTCCGTGCGGGATCTGGAGCAGAATCCACCCATGAAACTGGGTAACTAAGCTGAGTATATACGGTTCTGCCACCCTTTTTTGAGGGTGATTTTAAGCAAGCAACTCTCCCATGATAGAAATACCAACCCTGGGCTGGCAATCCATCGTCATCTTCGTTGTATTCGCGCTTTCGCTGCTGATTGCTACATATTGCACTTACGCTGAGCGGGTCATTGCCGCGTTTCTGCAGGACCGCGTAGGCCCGGACCGTGCCGGCCCCTATGGCTTGGCCCAACCCCTGGCCGATGCCGTGAAGATGTTCACGAAGGAAGAATTTTTCCCCGGTGGCGCCAATAAGGCCCTGTTCATCTTTGGCCCCTGCCTGGCCATGACCACGGCTCTGATGTCGTCGGCGGTTATTCCGTTCGGCAACAACGTGAGCTTTGGCAACAACCTTTTCTTCCTGCAGGGTATTGAGGTGAACATCGGCATGCTGTGGATTTTCGGCGTGGTTTCGCTGGGGGTTTATGGTGTGATGATTGGCGGCTGGGCTTCCAACAACAAGTTCTCCCTGCTGGGCGCTATCCGGGCGGCTTCGCAGAACATCAGCTACGAGCTGGCCATGGGCATGTCGCTGATTGCGGTGCTGATGATTTCCGGCACCTTGTCGCTGCGCGAAATCACCCTACAGCAGTCCATTGCCGGTGAATGGCATTTCTGGAACATCGTGAAGCAGCCTTTGGGCTTTATCATCTTCCTGGTGTGCGCTTTCGCGGAAACCAACCGTACGCCTTTTGACTTGCCCGAGTGCGAAACGGAGCTGGTAGGCGGCTATCACACGGAGTATTCCTCCATGAAGCTGGGCCTGTACCTGTTCTCGGAGTACGTGAACATCTTCGTGGTTTCGGCCGTGATGAGCGTGCTGTACTTCGGCGGCTTCAACTTTCCCTTCCAGTACGAGCTGCGCGACTGGCTGGTGAGCAACCACGACTGGACGCTAGCTTCGGCGCAGAACCTGATTACCTTCCTGGGTACGGCGGGTCTGTTCCTGAAGATCTTTGCCTTTATCTTCTTCTTCATGTGGATTCGCTGGACTCTCCCGCGCTTCCGCTACGACCAACTGATGCGCCTGGGCTGGACCATTCTCATTCCGCTGGCCGTGATAAACATCCTCATCACCGGCGGGCTCATCCTGTTCGGCGTGATTTAGTAATTTACATCTCTCTCGCTTGTCATGTCGAGCGAAGTCGAGACATCTTGCTAGTGTGGTAAATAGTTAGCGCCACAACCTCAGCACGCGAGATGTCTCGACTTCGCTCGACATGACAAACGCTAGTACGGACAGTTTTCGCAACTGATTATATGCAACTCACCAACCGAGCCAAGATACTGGAGAAAAAACCGATGACGCTGGCCGAACGGGCTTACCTGCCGGCTATTTTCCAGGGGCTAAGCATCACGATGCGGCACTTCTTCATGAAGAAGGCCACCATCCGCTACCCCGAAGAAACGCGTCCCTTCTCCCCCATCTTCCGTGGCCTGCACGTGCTCAAGCGCGACGAGCAGGGCCGGGAGCGGTGCACTGCCTGCGGCCTCTGCGCCGTAGCCTGTCCCGCCGAAGCCATTACCATGGTAGCCGGCGAGCGGAAGAAAGGTGAAGAAGGCCTCTACCGCGAGGAGAAGTACGCCGTCAGCTACGAAATCAACATGCTGCGGTGCATTTTCTGCGGCCTCTGCGAGGAAGCCTGCCCGAAAGCCGCCGTATACCTGCAGCCCGATAAAATGGCCCCGCCCCGCTATGAGCGCGACGAGTTCATCTACGGCAAAGACCGGCTGGTAGAGCCCGTGTCGCCAGATGCACGCTCTATCCGCGGTATTCAGCTGACGCCGGAGCAGGCCAAGGCGCTGCGCGCAAATCTGGCGTAGTAGAACGTCAATTCCCCTCCTTTTTTCAAGGAGGGGTGCCCAAAGGGCGGGGTGGTTAACTAGAACTAAAAGACTAGAGCTAGTTATCGTTCTGCCAGCATCAACCACCCCTAGCCCCTCCTTATCTGAGGAGGGAAACTAGTTTTCTTGCTTTCTCCTATGTCTCCACTCTTTCTTTTTCTGGCTTTTGTAGCGCTGCTGAGCGCGCTGGGTGTGGTATTCGCCAAAAACCCGGTACACAGCGTGCTGTTCCTGATTCTGACGTTCTTCTCGCTGTCGGGACACTACCTGCTGCTGAACGCGCAGTTTCTGGCTGCCGTGAACATCATTGTGTACGCTGGCGCTATTATGGTGCTGTTCCTGTTCGTGATTATGTTCCTGAACCTGAACGTGGACACGGAGCCGCACAAGCCCGCGCTGGCAAAAATTGCCGCCGCCGTAGCCGGTGGCTCGCTGCTGCTCATCATGGTTGCCGCCATGAAAGACGTGCAGCCCGCTGGTTACGATGCCGCTACGTTCAACTCGCAGATTGGCATGGTAGATAAGCTGGGCATGGTGCTTTATACGCAGTATCTGCTGCCATTTGAGCTGGCTTCGGTGCTGTTCCTGGTGGCTATGGTGGGCGCCGTAATGCTGGGCAAGCGCGAACTAGGAGAGCGGAATTTCTAGGTAGTAGTTTTTCTGATTAGATATACAAAAGCGGCGACTGATATCTCAGTCGCCGCTTTTCTTTTACTGGGCTTGGGAAGCAGACTGAGGTTGCTCAGCGGGCATGCGCATCCACGGTGGGCCGCAGCTGGTGCGCATTTTCTGGCGGAATTTCTCCCGCTCTTCTTCCGTCATGCCCTGCATGCGGTTTTCCATTTTGTTGCGCCAGTGTTCCTGGGCGCGGGCTTTCCAGGCGCCGCCTCCACCACCTTTGTGAAAACCGCCGAATAGAATGCGGCTCAGGATCAGCAGCCCCAGGGACTGCCCGAATGAGAGTAGTGGCAGGCCGAAGATGGCCGGCATCAGCCAGTTCCAGAGGCTCATCACCACGAAGCCGGCTAGCGCAATAAACAGCGCTACGAGGAGGACAAATTTTAGGCCGCGGAGCAGCCAGAAGGAACGGTTCATATATCGTTTGATGTGGGGGGGTGCGAGTGGGAGTTATAGGGAGCCGCGTAATTGGCGGCCGGGTGTTTAATCGGTAAAGAGGTCGGTGTAGAGGTCCTGCAGTTTGGTGCGGAGCTGCTGCACGGCGTAGTGCTTGCGCGAAATCAGGGTTTTGAGCTGTACGCCGGTTTCTTCCTCCATCTGCCGGAAGGTTTTGCCTTCGAACTCGTGCCACACAAATACCTGGCGTTGGGCGGGCGGCAGCTCATCCAGGGCATCCAGAATGGCTTCCATAATGGCTTCGCGGGCCAGGGCTGTTTCGGTGGAAGAGTCGGCGGCGGGCAGCACATCGGCCAGCAGCAGCGATTCTTCCGGGTCCTGGGTGGCGTGGTAGGCGGCGGCTTCTTCCAGGGAAGAGGTTTTGGGGCGGCGGTACCGGTCGATGATTTTGTTGCGGGCCACGCGGAATAGCCAGGCCGCCACCTGCTCTACAGGCTTCACCATACGGTAGCTCTGCACTAGCTCGTAGAACACGTCCTGCAGTACGTCTTCCGCATCGGCCTCATCCGGAATGCGTCGGCGGATGAACGACAGCAGCCGGCCGCGTTGCGCGCGCACGGCCTCCTGTATCTGCTGATCCTGGTGCCCGGCCGTCATGAAGGAGGCGTCGTCGATGGTGAGAGGTAGTGTTGCCATTCTGCTGATACAGACGGACAGGCGAAGAAAATACTTTATGGACGGATGCGCATTTTTTATTCGACCTCAAAAAGAAAGGCAAGGACTATACAGCCGATGCCTTTCTTTTTGATGGCTTACCAAGTCATTTTTTCAGTCGATGGTTTCTCTGCGGCTGATACTATTGAAAGTGGTACAGGAAGGTAATAACCCCGGTATAGGCAGGTTTTTTGCTGTCTTTGATTTCCAGGGTTACCTCTATGCGGGCCTTGGCAATGCCGCGCAAATCTTTTACCGAAAGCAGCTTGGCATGCAAACGCACCTCGCTGTTCACCAGCACCGCCTGATTAAAGCGCAGGCTTTCGATTTCATAGTTCACCTGCATTTTCAGGTTCTCGATAGCCACAATCTGACACCACAAATATGGCAACAACGATACAGTCAGGTACCCGTGGGCAATAGTAGCCCCAAACGGCGACTCGGTTTTGGCCCGTTCCGCGTCCAGATGTATCCACTGGTGGTCCAGGGTGGCGTCGGCGAAGCGGTTGATTTGCTCCTGCGTGATGGTATGGTAACCGGATACGCCCAGATCCTGGCCTTCGTGCTGGGCCAGCTCAGCCAGGCTGCTGATGGTAATGATACTCATTGAAAAGTTGGGGTGATTAGGTGGGCTAAGGTATGGGTTTCCCACAGCCCCGTTCGCATCAATACTCACAAAAACGTCTGGCATGCGCGGTTTAGTTGAGACGCTCGAGAGGTAGTACAGTACTATGTATCAGGCTTACGGCCAAACTTAACTTCAATGCCTGTGCAGAGAGCTTAGGCTTTTCCGCTCGTTTTAAGTGAAGGTAGGATGAGGCCTGACACGTACCTGAGCTAATGAAAAAAGGCGGCCCCAGGAGGAGCCGCCTTTTTAGGCAATAATTGGAAGTTGTTTACTCCACCACCAGTTTCTGGGTGAAGCGTCCATCGGCCGTTTGCAGCGTAACGATGTACATTCCGGCAGCCAGCTTGGCAGCGGGCTTCACCATCATGTCCTGCTGATCCAGCGTCAGGTTTACCGCTTTCTGGTACACCTCGCGGCCGAAGCCGTCGGTGATGCGCAGCGTGCCGGCGGTGCCTTTCAGGCCCTGTACCAGTACATTGAACTGGGTGCCCTGCGCCGGGTTAGGATAAGCCTGCAGTGCCGCTTTGGCAATGCCCGCCATCTTCACCACTACAACGGGGCTATACGCCGTGCGGCCGTCGTTATCCACTTGGCGCAGGCGGTAGTACGACTGCCCCTGGAACGGACGTGCATCGGTGGCAGCATACTCAAAGCGGGTAGTGCTGGTACCCTGAGCGGCCACCTGCGCTACTGCTTCAAATGCCTTACCGTTCAGGGAGCGTTCTACTACGAAGTAGGCGCTGTTGCGCTCCATGGAAGTAGCCCAGTTTACCCGTACGGTAGAGCCAACGACTTTAGCCATAAAGGCAACCAGTTCTACCGGCAGCGGGGTGTAGGAGTTGTTGAGTGGATTATCGACCAGGTTGGTAGAGGCCAGGGCAAACAGCGAGTTGTTAGTAATGCTGGTAATACCCGAGGTAACGTAACCGGCAGGAGCCGCCGGAGAGAATACACCGGCACCGCCTTCATTCGTCCAGGTACCGCCGGCCGCCGTGGCCCGCGCTACGCGCAGGTTGCTGGGCACGTTAATCTCTTCATCGTTGATGTTGGTGTTAAAGCTAAGCTGCACCGTTGGGTTGTTGATAGCTCCACTCAGCGCCGTGATGCTATAGTAGCGCACCCGCGACAGGTTGGAGATGCCGGAACCTGCTGCTACCTGGCCGGTAGCCGAAGTCTGCACCATTTCTACCTGAACTTGTGTACCCGCGGTGCTTCCACCCTGGGCCACAATAGTCACCGGACGATAGAAGTTGATGGACGTATCGCCCGGCTTGAAGTTACCTACGGGGAAGGTACGTGTAGCAAACGAGGTAGTGGGGAACGTAATGGCCAGTTTACCCAAAATGTAGGCATTCAGGCTCTCTCCCGTCACTGGTTGCGTAGCCGCATTAGTGAGGGCCAGCGTGTTGGTTCCCGTAATAATGTTACCATTTATCAGGTTGAGCACGTTGCCAATCGTCACGTTCTGTGACATAGTCAACGAACCGGTGCCCTGCTTGTAAACTGTGTAGAACGCAGTAGGCTGCGTACCACCCAGCACACGGGCTACATTACTCAGGAAACGTACCGTACCCAGGTTGGGAGTGAACGTAGCCGAGTTGGTCCAGTTGCCTTGCAGATCGGTAGTACCGGTGCCCGCGTTGAAATTACCAGCGCCCAAGTTAGCAAAGTCGCCCCCAATGGTGAGCAGGTTCGCGTTGGCGTAGTAAGCACCCGAGTTTGACACGTTGCCAGTTACCGTCAGGTTACCGTTGCCGGCCCGGAAGGTATTGGTAGTCGTCAGGTTACCGCCTACCGTAATAGCACCACTCTGGTTCTCCGCGTTAAAGGTGTTGGAGTTAGTCAGATCAGCCGTTACCTGCAGTGCACCAGCACCGGTGTTGTAAGTGCCGGTGTTAACCAATGTGCTACCTACCGCTACGCTGCCTTCATCAGAAGTCATAATACCCGCATTACTTAGGGTAGTACCAATGATAGTGTTACCACCACCCAGTGTCAGGCTTGCTCCGGTGTTATTGGCCAGTGAACCAGCAACGGTCAGGCTACCATCACCCAAGTTGACAATACCGTTGTTGGTGAAGCTCTGCGCAGCATCAAGCAGCGTGACATCAATGTTATCATTGTTGTTTACTGTATTGCCTGCCTCTATCAGCATGTAGCCGTTCAGCTGCAACGATACGTTGCCCAGCGACTTGGTTGCACCCGTACCGGAGAAAACCAGGTTGTTGTATAGGGAGCGGGGTGGCAGCGTCACAATGGAACCGGTGTATTCTACCGTGCCGCCCGTGCTGCTGGTAAAGTCAGTATAGTTACCGGCAGGGAATGTGGAGGAGTTGATTTTCAAACGTCCCTTACCAGTTACTACCCCGAAATTATTAGAGGTAAAGTTGCTGATGTTCAAAGTTCCCCCCAGGGTTAGGGAAGAAGAAATGCGGCCCACTTGTGATGTCTTAATGATATGACCTGGCAGAATCACCACCGGATTGCCAGCATTAGGAACACCAGCAGCAGTACCAGATCCATCAGCACTAAATGTCCAGGAAGTAGGTGCATCCCAATCGGCACCCAGTGTGGTAATATCAGGAGCAGCATTGCGGCTGTAATAGATACTTACAGCACCAAATTCGCTGGAGGTTGTATAGGAAGGGCTATTCGTTGCAGTAGCAGCGGTATAGTCGCCGCTCAGGTAGTTTACATTTGTCAGGGTAATGGTGTTGGTGTTTGCTGTAACCGTGTTGCTGATACCACCGTTCGGCTCCCACTTATTAATCAGGAAGCGCCCCGCTACGTAACGGCTTTCGGTTCCCGAAACCTGAGCATCATCATATACATACTGATGGGTTGCCTGCAGGCCATTGAAGCCCGTGCTGCTCACGCGCCAGTAGTACTTCAGTTCCAATGCAGCGGCATCAGTTGTAGAAGGGTGCGCTGAATTTACCGGCGCTACTGTAATGGTACCGGGAGCAGTATTGGCACTAATGGTGTACAATGCTGGCGTGTACTTACCAGCGGACCCAACCGGGAATGTAAATACCGTACTGGTGCCTGTTGCGAAAGACTTCTGTACACCCTCATCTGCCACGGAGCCATTGGTTATAATGTACTTGGCGTTGGTAGCTCCTACAATTGCTGCGCTGCTGGTGTTGTTCAGCTTTAACAAGTTAGAACCAATGCTCAGGGTGCCATTCGTAAACGTTAACACCCCATTCACCTGCTGGCCTGCCGACATCGTGACTCCCACCGTGTTATCAAGCGTAAGGTTTCCGAAAATGCCGGAGCCATTACCGCTGATATTCTGCGCAGTCGTATTCGTCAGCAGTATCTTGCCTGTTCCACTATGCACTGCTGAGTTGGCCACATTGCCCAGTACTGTAATGGTATTGCCGCCATCGGCTAGTTCACCCTTTGTCAAGGTTAGCTGGCCAGCAACACGCAGTGCGGTGTTGTTTTGTAAGGTTACTTTACCACTTGCGTAGGTGTTATTCACCACCAGATTACCAAAGTTGGTTAGGTTGCCGGTGGCGCCGGTTAACGTTTGGTTGCCAGCAGTGCCATTCAGTGTAGTGGTTTGAGTAGCAATTCCAGCGCGGTAGCCGCCCGTAGTCAGGCCGGTAGTAGCAGCAGAGTTTCCATTGCTGAAATTACCCGCTACCAAAACGTCCAACTGATTGGTATCGAAGATGGAGTTGGAGTTGCCGATTGTCAGGTTACCCTTTAGCGTCAGTGCGTTTTGCAACAGCTGAGCCGTGTTAGTGTTGGTGTTGCCATTAGCAACCTTCAGGCTAAACAGCGGTACAGTGGTATCCAACTTAAGAATGGCCGCAGTAGTAGCACCAGGGTTACCCAGTACAATTTCACCGCCAGTTACCGAGCTCGTGGCCGGGTGCAGATAAACATCAGCTGTAGCAGCAGCTCCCAAAGTTTTCAGCACGGTAAGTGTTCCACCCGTCATAGTGAAGCTGCCCGAGTTGAGCACTTCAAACATAGCCCGGCTGGTATTGAATGTTGTGCCGCTTACTACTGCTGAGCCTCCGCTCTGAGTGTAGGTAAGGGAGCCTTGCGTAGTAGTAGTAGGACGACGAATCTGACCTGCGACATTAAGCGTGCCGGCTACTACTTCAATTTCTGGTTGCGTAGCGCCCGAATATTCAATGCTGTTGCCCACGTTAATGGTGCCCAGCAAGGCACTCAGGCGACCATCCAATTGCAGGTTTGCTGCAGTAGCCAGATTAATAACTGCACCAGTGCCATTCACGGCCAGACCAGCCGTATTTCCAATGGTATATACCCCGGTATTTACTTTAATCGTGGCATTCGCCTTCGCAAAGCTAAAGGTACCATTGCTCAGCACCAGCCAGTTTTCGGTGGCATCCGGCACTGTGAGAGTACCTGCTACATCCAGCGTGAGCATGGGGGTGCGAGAAGTGCCTTTGTTTACCGTAACGGTATTGAGTGTAGTCGTTGTACCAGTACCCGTTATCTTTTGATCTGTAGCACCGGTGAAGGTTACATCGACTTTGCCAGTGGCAGCCGTTGGAGCCAGTGCAAACGTACCATTATTGATAACGCTACCGCCAATCTGCAGGGTGTTTGCCGTAGTGCCGTTGCCAATACCAAACGTGGCTCCAGTTCCTACCTGCACATTATTCCCTGCTGTTACGCTGCGCGTTGCACTACCATACAGTAGGCTTCCCTGCTGCACATCAATTCCACCGTCTATTACCAAATTGCCGTTTATACCGGCGCTCATCTGAGCTAAACCAGTAAAACCAGTCAGCGTACCTGCGCTCAGGTCTCCATAAACACGCAGGTTCTGGTTAGGCAGAGTAAGCGTACGCCCTGAACCGGAGTTCAACACCAGGTTATAATAGGAAGCTACCGAATTAGCTGGCAGCATGAAGTTCGTGCCTGTCGTGTAGTATTCTACCGTACCGCCTTGGGCCCCCAGGAAATTGGCGAAGTCACCACCGGGGAATATAGCCGTGGCAGCGGTGGTAGATATGCGTAACGTACCAGAGCCTTTCACCACCTCCTCAGGCAAGGAGCCAAAGTTGTGACCGGTAGTAGTACCTAGGTCCAGCACAGCACCCAGATCAATTTGCAGACTACCGGAGGCTGCGTTATTCTGAGCTACCGTTACGGTATAATTGTTTCCGATGAAGACTGGGTTGCCAGCGTTGGGGATTTCCGTAGTGGCTGCGCCATCATAGCCCGTCCGTGACCAGGTACCGGGAGTATGCCAGTTGCCGCTCATGCGGCTAAAGAATTTCTTGATTTCGCCGAAGGCAGTACGATAATCACCAGCGGTGTATTCACCCGTCAGATTAACGGCTGCAAAATTGATATCGATAGTGCTGGCATTTTTCACCACATCCGAGGCGAGGTTAGTGGTTTTCCACGTAACCGTGCTTGGATCATAGTAAGCTGCTACATAGAAGCTTTTATCGCCTGCTATTAGTGCGTTGGGGGCTGTATACTTATGGGATACCTTATTAGCAGCTAAGCCCGCAAAGTCATATTCAGCTACCTTCCAATAGTACTGCAGGGCTTTATTTTTATCGGTAGAGAATGGGTTTACCACGTTAACCGGGGCCACATTCACCTTACCATATTTAGCCGGAGCTGCTAACAGGCCAATAGCGGCGGGGGTGTAGTAATACACACCGCTCACTTTGGTCCCCATTGGGAATACGAAAGTATCCAGTGAGCCATACGTTTTGCGAATACCGCCATCAGACTGATTACCGGTAGTCAGAATCATACGTGTATTGGAGAATGCACCCGCACCAGCTGAAATGGCGTCCTTGCTTATCGAGGTTACATATAACCGACGCGTGCCAATATCAAAAAGGCGGTCTTGGTTAAGCGTCAGCGTACCGCTGATCGTTTGGTCAGCGGTAGCCTGAACCGTGATGTTATTAGTGGTTACCGTAGCATTGTTAAGAACCAGGTTACCAAAAATACCATTGCCATCACCGGAAACCGTCTGCAGCGAAGTTCCTGCCAGCGTAATGCTACCGGTAGTGGTGCCGCTGCTGGTATGCGTACCCGAGTTAGCGACGTCCCCCAGTACTGTCAGAACCTTACCAGCGTCGTTGAAGACGCCTTTCATCAGGGTAAGGGTATTAAGTACGCGCATGGAGCTAGTAGCCGAGCCACCCAATATGAGCGTACCATTCACCTTATTCATCAGCATCTGATACAAACCCAAGTTGGGAGCTGTGCCTATCGTACCATCTATCTGCAACGTCTGGTTATTACCACCCGTGAAGCTGGTGAGGTTATTTCCTGGAAGGTAAAGCGTCCCGGAGCCAATGGTAAAGTTTCCCTGCACCGTTACGCTTTGCCCATTAGCCTGAAGCGTTGGGGTATAGTTAGGCCCTGTCAGAGTCAGGTTGTTTAATACCACCAGAGGCTTTACAGTAACATTTTCATTGGCGGCTACCGATACAACGGTAGTAGCAAGACCAGTGGCCCGACGGGAGATATTCAGATTCCAGAACGGCGCAGTGCTGGCCAGTCGGAATTCACGCTCGTCCTGTGCAGCACCAGGCAGGATAATATTAACGGTGCCTCCGGTTACCGAGTAGTTACCTTCCTTAACGCCTACTTCAAAACCAGAGCTTACGGCGCTGCCGTTACCCTCCGCATTGTATATGTTAATAACCCCTCCACTCATGGTGAACGTTTGGGTTTCATAGGGCACCGAGAAGCGGGCAAATGCTTTCTGGTTATTCAGATTGGATGTGTTATACAATATATTCAGTATACCACCTGACATTGTAAAGCTGCCCACTGGCGTACCAGTGCGTACCGGGCTAAACTTTTCCGTATTAATAGTTCCCCCCTCTATTGTGTAGCTTCCTACATCACCAATGACAGTACCATCATTATCGATGGAGGTGAAGGAACCGCTGCTGATGCGGAAATTACCCAGGGAAATCATACCACCTTTAACGGCGGGAGGTAAGCTAACATGAGCACCGGAAATCCACACGCCTCCGGTTGCAGGAATATTGTAGCCATTGTTACCATTACCCGACGTCATCAATTGTAACGGGGAGGCACTGCTACCAATATTGCTACCTAATTTAACTGTGCCATTCAGCACACTGATTGTAGGATTATTATTTCCAGAGTTAGTTAACGTCAGTAGGTTGGCGGCATTGGCCGCCATTGTCAGCGTGTACTGCGCATTCGTTCCTTTATTAATAATTATAGAACGGAACTGGGTAGTACCATTTATAGCAAACGAGCGATTTGAAGCCCCTGAGAAGGTAATATCCGCAGAGCTACTGATCGTGCCGTTGTTGGTAACATTACTAGTGCTGCTAATGCCAGTACTTGTGGTTAGCGTCGTACCGCTGCCTATAATAGTGGTTCCACCTAGTGTCAGTGTATTCCCGCCAGCAGCTACCGTCAGGGTGCCGGTACCAGTTCGGGTGGTGGTTAATGTACCAGTTATGATGGTGTTGACGGCAAGGGAGACAGTTGTATTGGATGCCGTGCTTTTACTAATCAGTAGATTCTTATACGTTGTGATATCTGGTAAAGTAGCCGTAGGCAGGTCATAGTACTCTACTGTTAGAGTGGTAGCGTCCGCAAACGTTGTATTCGTTTTTTTAGGGAAGCTTACACTAGCAAGACGCAGTTTACCGGCACCTGTTAAGGTAGTGACGGCAGTGTTGCTAGTAAAACTAAAGGTGCGCTGATCTAATACGCCCCCGGTTTGAATGTTGATGCTATGGCCATTGGTAGTTACGTCTCCGGTTAGGTTGACCGTAAAACCATTCAAAATCACAACCGCATCAGTGGCAGCAGGAGCGCCAATAGGTGTACCCGTAAGGGTTTGCCCGGTAGGGTCCGTTGTCCAAGTCTTAGGATTGGCTCCATTATCATTCGTCCAGTTCCCGTTTGTGCCGCCTCCTACATAAGTGTAATAGGTAGCTGCATGCACCAATGTACTACTGAGAATCAGTAGCAACAGAGTAAGTAATCTTCTCATAAGCAATAGGTAAGTGAAAGTAGAAAAGTCAAAGTCAGATCAGGAGCGCAAGTTGGGGACATTCCTTTTGATAACATATACCTTGGTATAGTACAGCGCAATTAAATTATAATTTTTTCTATTTTTTATTATTTTAATCATGAATTAAATTACCATAATGCAAGTATAATTTTACATTCAGACGTAATGAGCTGACCTTACACTTTGATACTGCTGCAGGCTCCAGCGCTGTAAAAGAAAGTCACTAACTCTTTGTATCCCAGCAAAGTTCAAAATAGTGGCTTCATTAAAACCCCGCTTCTATTGGTTTATCCCGCTAATGTGCTAGTCAGGCAAAAGCAACAGGCTTACGGTATGGATTTCCCGATTTTCAGGATACCTTTGCCAGCTAATTGCCCCGCCCTGCCCAGGTAGTGCGGGGCTTCGTTCCGCCGTCAGCCTTCCCGCATGGATCAGAACATACCGCAGGTTATCCAAACGGTTCCTCTTCAGTACTACGTCTTCTTCGCTACTGCCCTGTTTTCTATCGGCGTGCTGGGCGTACTTACCCGGCGCAATGCCATTATCATCTTTATGTGCGTGGAGCTGATGCTGAACGCCGTAAACGTGCTGCTGACGGCCTTCTCGGCTTACCGCGCCGACCCCAACGGGCAGGTATTCGTGTTCTTCATTATGGCCGTGGCCGCGGCCGAAGTGGCTGTGGGGCTGGCTATTATTGTAATGATTTACCGGAACCTGCAGAATACTGACGTAAATCTGCTTAACCGCCTGAAGTTCTGATTTCGCTTCTGCTCTGCCCAGCAGCCGGAAGCTCTCCTAAGGCTCCCTACGCTGCTCCGCAGGACTGAAACAATTCTGCATCTCTCTTATGCAAGAAACTGTTATACCCGCTGCCGGCGCCCCGTACTCTGCTTTGCTGTACGTACTCATTCCGCTGTTGCCGTTCCTGGGCTTCTTGATTAACGGCCTGCTCAACCGCCGGCTCTCCGGCACCGTGGCCGGCCTCATTGGCAGCGCCACCGTACTGGGCTCCTTTGCCATTTCGGTGTTTCTGTTCCTGAATTTTCAGTATCAGTACACCGTCACGCTGTTCGACTGGATTTCCGTCGGCTCCCTGCAGATTCCCTTCTCCTACCAGATTGACCAGCTCAGCCTGATTATGCTGCTGCTGGTAACGGGCGTGGGCTTCCTGATTCACGTGTACAGCATTGGCTACATGCACCACGATGAGAACGTGGGCAAGTTCTTCTCCTTCCTGAACCTGTTCGTTTTCTCGATGCTGGTGCTGGTGCTGGGGGCCAACTTCGTGATTCTGTTTATCGGCTGGGAAGGCGTGGGGCTGTGCTCCTACCTGCTTATCGGCTTCTGGAACAAGAACACCAGCTACAACAACGCCGCCAAGAAAGCCTTCATCATCAACCGCATCGGTGACCTGGGCTTCCTGCTCGGTATCTTCCTGATTTACCTCACCTTCGACTCGGTGCAATACGCCGAGGTATTTCAGAAGGCCAGCACCCTGCAGATTGGCACCATGACCGTGACGGCCATTACACTGCTGCTGTTCGTGGGGGCCGCCGGTAAATCGGCCCAGCTGCCGCTCTACACCTGGCTGCCCGATGCTATGGCTGGCCCCACTCCGGTTTCGGCCCTGATTCACGCTGCCACCATGGTTACGGCAGGTATCTACATGATTCTGCGTGCCAACGTGCTCTTCACGTTGGCTCCCCATACGCTGGAAGTTATTGCCATTATTGGGGTGGCCACGGCGCTGTTTGCCGCTACTATTGGTCTGGCTCAGAATGATATTAAGAAGGTACTGGCCTACTCCACCGTGTCGCAGCTGGGCTACATGTTCCTGGCGCTGGGCGTTATGGGCTACAGCACCAGCCTTTTCCACGTGTTGACCCACGCCTTCTTCAAGGCGCTGATGTTCCTGGGCGCGGGCTCCGTGATTCACGCCATGAGCAATGAGCAGGACATGCGCCGCATGGGTGGCCTGCGCAAGGCGCTGCCCATCACCTTCATTACCTTCCTGATTGGCTGCCTGGCCATTGCCGGTATCCCACCCTTCGCGGGCTTCTTCTCGAAAGATGAAGTCCTGCTGCACGTGTACGAGCACAACAAAGTGCTGTACGCCGTGGGCCTGTTCACCGCCTTCCTGACGGCCTTCTACATGTTCCGTCTGCTGTTCCTTACCTTCTTCGGCGAGTTCCGGGGCACCGAGGAGCAGAAGCACCACCTGCACGAGTCGCCGGCCAGCATGACGCTGCCGCTCATTATCCTAGCTATTCTGGCCGCCGTGGGTGGTTTCATGGGTGCTCCCATGATTTTAGGCAAGCATTATCTCGCCGATTATCTGGCTCCCCTCTTCACTTACTCGCAGAAGCTAAACCCGGCCGCTTTCGGCGCCGAGGTTGACCATGCTACCGAGTACATGCTCATCGGCCTCTCCGTGGGTGCGGGCGTGCTGGGTATCCTGCTGGCCTACGTGCAGTACGTGAGCCGCGGTGTGCGCCCGGTGGAAGATGGCGAGTCGCGCGGCTTCCTCGAAAACTTGATTTATCACAAGTACTACATCGACGAGCTGTACAACGCTCTGTTCGTGCGCCCCATCATGTGGCTCTCGCGCGGCCTGTACCGCTTCGTGGAACAAGGCATCATCGACCCGGTGGTAAACGGCTTCGGCCGCGTGACTATGGGCGGCGGACAGCTGCTACGCTACGTGCAAACCGGCTCCGTGGAAACCTACCTCATCCTGATGGTGGTGGGTATCGTGCTGGTGCTGGCGCTGAACTTCGTGAAATTCTAATTCTATTCTGACGGCCGGGCCGGGCATTTTTCCACCGGCTTCTTCCGCATCCAGATTACGTATGCTGACTGTCTTACTCCTACTCTGGCCCCTGGCGGCCGCCCTGCTGCTGCACTTTTTCAAAGGCAGAGCTGCCCGGGTGGCGGCGCTGGGCGCGGCCCTGATTGAATTTGTTCTGGCAGCGTATGCGGCCGTGCTCTTCAGTAATAACAACACCAGTCAGCTCTCCTTCAACCACGACTGGATTGTCTCCGCGGGCATCAACTTCCACGTGGGTATGGATGGCCTGAGCCTCCTGCTGGTACTGCTGACAGCTTTCCTGGTGCCAATTATTCTGCTGGCTTCCTTCCGCCGCAACTTCGAGAATGAGTCGGTGTTTTATGCGCTGGTGCTGTTCATGCAGACCGGCCTGATTGGCGTATTCACGGCCCAGGATGCTTTCCTGTTCTACTTCTTCTGGGAAGTAGCCCTGATTCCGATTTACTTCCTGGCCGGGGTTTGGGGCGGTGTCAACCGGGCCCGCGTCACCTTCAAGTTCTTCCTCTACACCATCGTCGGCTCGCTGTTTATGCTGGCGGGCTTCGTGTACCTGTATTTCCAGACCGGCCCCGCCGCCAACGGTCTTGCGGCGCACAACTCAGAGCTAGCCTCGTTCTATAACCTGAACCTGCCGGCCGAAACCCAGTCCTGGCTGTTCTGGCTCATTTTTGCGGCCTTCGCCGTGAAGATGCCCATCTTCCCCTTCCACACCTGGCAGCCCGATACCTACACCGAAGCGCCCGCTCCGGCTACCATGCTGCTCTCGGGCATCATGCTGAAAATGGGTATTTATGGTACCATGCGCTGGCTGCTGCCGGTAGTGCCCATGGGTGTAAGCCAGTGGCAGAATCTGGTTTTGATTCTCTCCATCATCGGCATCATCTACGGCGCTATCATTGCCATTCGCCAGCAGGACATGAAGCGTCTGATTGCCTATTCGTCTCTCTCGCACGTGGGACTGATGGCGGCCGGCGTATTCTCGCTCACGCAGATCGGCATGCAGGGTGCCAGCATTCAGATGCTGGCCCACGGTGTGAACGTGGTGGGCATGTTCTTCATTGCCGATGCCATTGAGCGCCGCACCGGTACCCGCCTGATTCCCGACCTCGGTGGTCTGACGCGGCAGGCACCCGTACTCACGGTTTGCTTCCTGGTGCTGCTGCTGGGCACGGTAGCTTTGCCACTCACCAACGGCTTCGTGGGTGAGTTCCTGCTGCTGGCCGGCGTGTACCAGTACAACGCCTGGATGGGTGCTGTAGCCGGTGTTACCATCATTCTGGGTGCCGTGTACCTGCTGCGTATGTTCCAGCGCGTAATGCTGGGCCCCGACTCCGCCCACACCGCTACCTTCACCGACCTGACCGGCGCTGAGCTGGCCTTGCTGGTACCACTCATTGTACTGGTTTTCTGGATTGGCCTGTTCCCGAACACGTTCCTGCACCTGTCGGAAGGCAGTGTACTGGGCATTCTGAACGAGGTAGTAAAACGCTAATTGGCTTGTAGCGCGAAGCTCCAGCTTCGCGCCTCCTACGCACCGTCATAACGAGTATCGTTCGACGAATTCGTTCAACGATACGCGAAGCTGGAGCTTCGCGCTACAATCAGCCGACTATGAATTCCATCATTCTACTTTCCGTTCTGGGCCTCGCGAATCTGTTCCTCGGGTTCCTGCGCTCTAACCGGCTCCTGCTACCTGCCGCCATGCTCATGCTAGCGGTGGTGTTTGGGGTCAACCTTATCGACTGGAACACCGGCACCCAATCGTTCTTCAGCGGCATGCTGGTCGTCGACAATTTCTCGGTGGCTTTCACTGGTATTGTCGTGCTCACGGCGCTGCTGCTGATACCCTTCTCCCAGAAATACGTGCGCGACGGCGAAGCCAACCTGGCGGAGTACTACTCGTTGCTGCTGTTCTCGCTGGTGGGCGCCATTATGATGGTGAGCTACAACCACCTGCTCATGCTGTTCCTGGGCATCGAAATCCTGAGCGTAGCCATGTACGTGCTGGCCGGCTCCGATAAGCGCAATCTGCGCTCCAACGAAGCCGCCCTGAAGTATTTCCTGATGGGTGCATTCTTCACCGGCGTGCTGCTCTTTGGTATGGCGCTGGTGTATGGTGCTACCGGCACGTTTGAGCTGGCGAAAATCAGCGCGGCGGTGCAGGCCCCTACCAATGCTTCGCTCACACCCATGCTGTACATCGGCATGCTGCTGATGCTGATTGGTATTGGCTTTAAAGTATCGGCGGCGCCGTTCCACTTCTGGACGCCCGATGTGTATGAGGGTACGCCTACCTTCTTTGCCGCCTTTATGAGCACAGTGGTGAAAACTGCCGGCTTTGCGGCTTTCCTAAAGCTGCTGGTGCAGGCTTTCCCCGCGGCCGCGGCCCAGGGTTTGTGGCTGCCTACCCTTACCGCCATGTGCGTGCTTACGCTGCTTATCGGTAACGTAGGCGCGGTGGCCCAAAACAGCGTAAAGCGCATGCTGGCCTACTCCAGCGTATCGCACGCCGGCTATCTGCTGATTGGTCTGGTGGCTTTCAACGGGCAGCTGCAGGGTGCTTCCGCCAACGGTATTTTCTTCTATTCGCTGGCTTACTCGGTAGCTACGGTGGCCGCCTTCGGGGTGCTGAAACTGGTGGCCGATGCCCGCCAGCGCGAGGACTACAACGGCCTGAACGGCCTGGCCAAAACCAATCCGCTGCTGGCGTTTGTGATGACGGTAGCCATGCTTTCCCTGGCCGGTATTCCGCTCACGGGTGGCTTCTTTGGTAAGTTCTTCATTTTCTCGGCGGCCGTGGAGAATGGCTATATCTGGCTGGTGGTGTTTGCCGTGGTTATGTCGATGGTAAGCATTTACTACTACCTGCGTCCCATTATTGCCATGTACATGCGCGATACGGACGCCGATACTGCTGAACCCGTTTTTGTGGGAGGCTTCCAGTCTGCGGCCCTTCTGCTGCTGGCGTTGCTGACGGTGGTACTGGGTGTGCTGCCCGGCTTGGTAAGCGGTATTTTGTAGATCAAGTCCAGGCTGATACCACATAATAAAAGAGCGGCCTATCGGGGCCGCTCTTTTATTATGTGGTAAGTACGTTTTTAGAACTTGTCAGAAAAGCCGACACTACTTTTTGGTCACGCGCACATCTACGCGGCGGTTCTGGGCGCGGCCTTCGGGGGTATCATTGGAGGCAATGGGATGCTCCTGCCCATAGCCCTCCGCCGCTACACGGCCGGCATCAATACCATTATTCATCAGGGCTTTGCGGGCCGCATTGGCGCGGTCGGCGCTAAGCGTCAGGTTCATGTCAGCCTTGCCTATGTTATCGGTGTAGCCACCGAACTTGATGGCCGCATTGGGGAAGGCCTTCAGAATGGCCGCCATGTTCTTCAACTGCGCCTGCGACTCGGCCGTGAGCGTAGACTTACCGGTGTTGAAATACACCCGATCCAGGCTGAACCAGCCCTGGGTCTTGTCGTCGCTCACCGTCATGTTGGCGTCGTTGAGGAAGTTGTACAGGCGGGCTTCCGTGGAGTTGGCTCCTACATTGAGCACGGTGCCATCCGCAAGCCTTATTTCCGAAGTAGAGCCGGTATCATAGATGTAGTTGCCGGTGGCCTCATCGTAGCGCCCTGTGGGACCAGTAACAGGTGCGGCCGGAGCCATCCGGCTGGTGGTATCCATCGGGGTTTCCGTGGTCGTAGTGGTGGTGTCCGGCTCCCGGTTGCAGCCCCGCATGAAGTACCAGAGCGCGGCCAGGGCCAGCAGGGCCAATAGCAGCCACGGCCAGCGGGCAGGGGTGGCCGTCCGCTCCGGCACGTAAGCGGCATCCCGGTTGGTATCAGATGGATTGCGGGCAGCCGTCGACATGGTACTGCCCACATTGCGCGCCGCACCGGCCGCGGCATTGCCCACGCTGGCGGCAGCTCCGGCAGCGCCCAGGCTCAGGCCGGCCAGCATATTGCCTAAACCACCCGGCAGGCGGCTTAAAGCGCCGGCCAGACTACTGTGCTGGCTATTGATATAGGTGCCAAAGCCGGCTTCATCCAGATTATTCTGCGCCGCGTGGCGGCCCATCAGTCCCAGCCCTACCGGCACAGCCATACTTAACAGGCTATTAATAGAAGAGCTTTTTACGCCGGCCTGCTGCCCTACCTGCTCTACTGCGGTGGTATAGTTAGTGCCCAATATGGAGCGCAGAAGCTCG
Source organism: Hymenobacter sp. DG25A (assembly GCF_001280305.1). Lineage (NCBI taxonomy): Bacteria > Pseudomonadati > Bacteroidota > Cytophagia > Cytophagales > Hymenobacteraceae > Hymenobacter > Hymenobacter erythromyxa. The sequence continues at coordinate 2,726,094 of NZ_CP012623.1, forward strand.
GCACCGCGGTTTAGCAGGCCGCCATCCGCATCTGCCGTGGCGGTGCTGCCCCGGCTCATGCCGCCCAGCAAGTCGCCCAGGTTACCTAGAATGCCGGTGCTGTGGGCCTGGCGGGCCATACCATATACATCGGCCATGCCGCCAGGCTGCTGGGAGCGGCCAAACAGGGCCGCCAGGGCCAGGGGGATAACGCTGCGCAGGGCAGTACCAATACTACTTTCACTTTCGCCCAGCGCAGTGCTGGTTTGGTGCACCGTGTCGCTGCTGAAGTAATTTTCAACAAGCTCCAGTAAGTTCTGGCTCATAGCAGGGAGGGTTTAGAGTTAGGAATCCCCCTGCTTACGTAGCACCATAATCAAATGACTATATATAAGACTAAATTCTCATGTTTATATCCAAATTTTAATCTTCATTTGGTCATAAAATCATAACCGGCCATGACTCAGACGCGGCGCATAACTGCCGCTGCCTCATCGGCATACACAATAGCCTCGTCACTGAAGGGCTCTTCGCCCCGGAATTTCTGCAGCACGCGGGCCGTGGTGATTATATCCTTCTGGCAGTAGTGCACGATGCGCGGCAGATCCTTCTCGTTATAATAAACCCGGGCTACATCGGCCCCGCTGATATCGTCTTTGGGCGTGGGAATACCGAACATGGCGGCTAGTAGCGCCAGGGAGGTAAAGGATTTCCGGTCACCAAACTTCCACAGCTCCATGGTATCAAGGTGGTTGATTTCCCAAGGCTTTTTGCCGGCCACATCCAGCTGCGGCGGCAGTTGCAGACCGTTGATGAGCAGGCGGCGGCCCAGGTAGGGAAAGTCGAATTCCTTTCCGTTGTGGGCACAGAGCAGGTAGTTGGGCTTGCGGGCCAGCAGGGCGGCAAACTCCCGCATCATGGTTTTCTCGTCGTGGTCGGCGAAGCTTTTCACCCGGAAGCGCCACCGCTCTTCCTCCTTATCAAAGAAGAAGCAGCCCACGGAAATGCACACCACTTTCCCAAACTCGGCGTAAATCCCGGCCTGCTCAAACAAAGAAGACGGGTGCAGGTGGTCGGGCATTTCCGTGACGTCGGCGGCGCTGGAGTGCCAGCCTTTTTCCCGGCGCAGGGCATGGCATTTATGCTCCCACAATAGCCGCAGCATGTCATTCAGCTCATCGTGGCAACCCACGCAGGGCACCGTTTCAATATCCAGAACGAAGAGCTGATCAAGGGAAACTTTGTGCAGAATCTGCATAACGGGCACGGCTAACGGTATTCGGATTCCGAAGATACTTTTTTTAGCAAGCTGCACGCTAAAAATTCTGCCGCGGCCCGCCTGCCCACCAGCGCCCGTTTCCAGAAGCACACGGCTACTGCCTCAGGCGCGGCCAGGCAGCCAGGCAGCGCTAGCCATGGCTCCGGGCCATGCGGCCCACCCCAACCAGCCTTTGCCATGATTTATATCATTTACTATATACTATTTATTATATATTTTAAATATACTCTCCCTAACCGCACAGGAGATTCCTGTAATTAACTGATGACGTGATATGTACAAAATTTAATCAGGTATTAAAAATGCAACCGCTACATCATCAACCTATTCGCCGGGGCCTGTTACTTCTGCTGGCCTATCTGCTATTGGGCGCGGCGGGGCAGGCACAACCCCTCCTTTCCCCGGCCGCGGTGCCAAAATTTGTTAACCCGCTGCCCATTCCTACCGTCATTAATGCAACCGGCCCGAGGGATGGGGTTGTGACTATGACCATTTCGCAGTTTCAGCAGGACCTAGGCCTGGGCCTGAAGGATGACAACGGCCAGCCCATCCGGACTACCGTATGGGGCTATAACCACCAGTATCCCGGCCCCACCCTGCTGGCCAAAAAAGGCCAGCCCATCCGGGTAAGGTGGCTCAACCGGCTGGTAAAGGCCAACGGAGAGCCGCTGCCCCACTTACTACCCATCGATAAATCCATTGAGTGGGCCGCGCCGCCTACGCCGGGCGTACCCATTGTGACGCACCTGCACGGCGGCCACACCGAATCAGTCAGCGACGGCCTCTCCCAGGCCTGGTACACGCCTTATGCCCGCAGCAAAGGCCCCATTTACCGGAAGGGTGAGCAGATACCGTATACCTATGATAACAGCCAGGAGGCGGCCACCCTGTGGTACCACGACCACGCCCAGGGCCTCACCCGCCTGAACGTGTATGCGGGCCTGGCCGGCTTCTATCTGCTGACCGATGAGGTGGAACAAGGGCTGCAAAAAAGCAACCAGCTGCCGGCTAGCCCCTATGATATCGGCCTGGCTATTCAGGACCGGCTGTTTACCGCGGATGGGCAGCTGTTTTATCCATCGGAGCCGGAGGAGCCCGGGCAACCCGCGCCCAGCGTCCTGCCCGAGTTTTTTGGGGATATTATTCTGGTAAACGGTAAAGCCTGGCCCCTTCTGAAAGTGGAACCCCGGCAGTACCGCTTCCGGCTGCTGAACGGCTCCGACTCCCGCTTCTATAATATGCAGCTGACGCAGGGCCTGAAGATGTGGCAAATCGGCTCCGACAATGGCCTGCTGCCGAAACCCGTGGAGCAGAGCGAGCTGCTGCTGGCCCCCGGCGAGCGGAAGGAAGTTATCCTGGATTTCTCCGCGGCCGCCTTGCGGGGCCAGACCATCATCATCACCAACAATGCCGCCATACCTTTCCCGGACGGCGACCCGGTAGATGCGGATGATGCCCCGGCGCAGATTATGGCGTTTAAGGTTTGTGTGCCCCTGAACACGGCCTATCCGCTCACGCCCGTGCCGGCATCCCTGCGCAGCCCGCTGCCCGGCATTCCCACCGCTACGAATGTCAGAAAGCTGATTCTGTTTGAGGGCGAAGATGAATATGGTCGCCTCAAACCCATGCTGGGCACCATGGAGGGCGGGGTTATGGAATTCGATGACCCGATTACGGAAAACCCGGCCCTGAACAGCACAGAAATCTGGGAGATTTATAACCTGACGGAAGATGCCCACCCCATTCATTTGCACCTGGTGTCATTCCGGGTGCTCAGCTCCCAGGCATTTACGGGCACCATCAATCCGGAAAACGGCGCCCTCTCTCAGGTGCAGCTGCAAGGGCCGCTGAAGCTGCCGGAAAGCGGGCAGGCCGGCAAAAAGGACACCTACCCCATACGCCCCGGCGAGGTTACCCGCCTGGTGGCCACCTTTGACAGACCCGGGCTATACGCCTGGCACTGCCATATTCTCTCCCACGAAGACCATGATATGATGCGCTCCTTCTTTGTGGGCGCTATGCCGGGCGAACCCCAGGTTGGCCAACCGTCGCACCCGGGCTTTAATTGGAATGTAGTCTTCAGCTTTTTCCCCAATCCTTTCTCCACATCCGCCATCCTGCACTTGAATGTAGCGGAACCCTCCTCCGTGGCCGTTCGCCTCTTTGCCCTGGGGGGCCGCCTGGTGCGGGAGGTGCCCGCCCGCCAGCTACCGGCCGGCCAGCATGAGCTGGAGCTTAACGGTGCCGGGCTGGACAATGGCCTGTATGTGTGCGAGCTGAAAATAAACGACCAGCTCTACCATAGCCGGCTGGTGCTGGCCCGGTAACCGCCTCCATCTGATAACACAGAAACGCCCGGCTCAAGATACTCGTCCTGAGCCGGGCGTACGGGTGGAGTGCCCACCGGTACCGGGGTCACTTCAAGCAAAAGGCGGCCGGGCAGCTAGGCCAGGGCAGGCTTATGCAGCATCCACAAGCCTAGTAACATGATGGCAATGGTACTAGACGCGGACGAAGTGGCTGGTTTCATAGGCAAGTCCACCGGCTCCGGAACCCTCCGTTACGACCCGGATTTGCCGGAGCCAGTGGTAAGGGTAAGTTGAGCTTCTTTATTGGCTTTGTCAATCACATGAACATGTGATACGCTGCTCCCCTGTTTAGGTCAGGCCCTGGCGGAGCGCCTTGCTTACGGCCTCCGTCATGGAGCGTACGTGCAGCTTTTCGTAGATTTTCTTGATGTGCGAGCGGACAGTATCCAGGCTGATGCCGCGGTCGGCGGCAATCATTTTGTAGCTGTAGCCTTCCACCAGCAACCCCAGAATCTCCTGCTCCCGGGCGCTCAGGTTGGCCGGCGACTCCTCGGCCACGGCGCGGGGCAGCACGCGCGGAAACAGCTTGAGCACCTGCCGGGCAATGGCAGGCGTCATGGGCGCCCCGCCGGCCCTTACCTCGCCAATGGCTTCCAGAAGTTTGGCCGGCGGCGTTTTCTTCAGCAAATACCCATCGGCTCCGGCACAGATGGCATCGAATACTCGGTCGTTTTCATCGAATACGGTGAGCATCACCACATTTACCTGAGGGGTAGTGGCTTTAATGCGGCGCAGCCCTTCAATGCCCGTAATGCCGGGCATGTCAATATCCATCAGCACCACATCCGGCAGCAGGCGGGCCATATCGGCCTCGGCCTGGGTGCAGTTGCTCAGGGCTCCGGCCAGTTCCAGCCCCGGCGAGCCCCCCAACAGCTGACTCAGGCTGGCGCGCAGGTCGGCGTTGTCTTCATAAATCAGAACGCGGGTGGGCTTATCCATGGCAAAGAGGAAAGTAAGTGCGGACAGAGATTTTATCGAAGATACTGGATCGGCCGCCGGGGCGGTTTCACATAATAATGTGAGCTACCGGCCGGTTTAGCTGCTTAAGGGCACGCTCAGCCGCAGCTCGGTGCCTTGGCCGGGGGCCGTTTTAATTTCAAGTTTGCCGTGGAGCGCCGCCGCGCGGGCCCGCATATTGGCCAGGCCGTTGCCGCTGCCCTGGGCCGGCGCTTTCATATCAAACCCTACGCCGTCGTCGCGCACGGTCAGGAGCAGGCGGTTGTGCTGGTGGTCGAGGTGAATGGTAGCGTGCTGGCACCGGGCATACTTAGCCAGGTTGTTGATGGCTTCTTTAAAGAGCAGATAAAACTCCCGGCGGGCCCGCATCTGCAGGCGCAGGCCCTGCACCTCGGGCGTTACGGTAAAGGAGAAGTCGATGCCCCGGGCTTCCAGCACCTCGGAGGCAAAAATGCGCATGCGGGTGGTCACGGCCTCCATAGAGTCGTGGGCCGGGTTGATGGCCCACACAATGTCATCCATGGAATCCAGCATCCGGCGCGAGCTTTCCCCAATTTGGTCCAGCAGGGCGGCTGCCTGGTCCGGGCGGTTTTCATGCTGATGGTTGCGGGCCAGCTGGCTTAAAATGGAAATGCTGCTGAGCGTGGAGCCCATGTCATCGTGCAGGTCGCGGGCAATGTGGTGGCGCACCCGCTCCAGAGCCAGCAGCTGCCGCACCCGCACCCGGTACAAAAGAAACAGCAAGGCAATAGCCGCCCAGCTGGCTACCACCCGAAACCACCACGTCTGGTACCACGGGGGCGTAACCATGATTTTCAGCCGGGCCCCCTGCTGGTTCCAGACGCCATCATTATTGGCCGCGCGCACCTGAAAGGTGTAGGTGCCGGGGTCCAGGTTGGTGTAGGTAGCCTCCTGGCGGGCGCCGGCCTCAATCCACTTCTCATCAAAGCCGTGCAGCTTATACTGGAAGCTGTTTTTTGTGGGCAGCTGATAGTTTAAGGCCGCAAACCCGATGGAGAAGAAGTTATCGTGCGGGCCCAGGCGCAGGGTGCGCCGCTCGGTAATGCTGGTATCCAGAGGTACGGGCCGGTTGAATTTCCGAAACTCGGTGAGCACTACCGGCGGGGCTACCGTATTGGCCGGCACCGTAGCGGGCCGGAAGCTGAGCAGCCCATTGCTGCCCCCAAAATACAGTTGCCCATCGGCGCCCCGCAGGTAGGAGCCGGCGTTGAACTCATCCTGCAGCAGGCCGTCGCGGGTATCAAAGGTGCGGAAGCGTTGCGTGGCGGGGGTAAAGCAGGCTATGCCCAGGTTGGTAGAAACCCAGATGTTGCCGCGCTCATCTTCCAGCATGCCATACACCACGTCATTGGGCAGGCCCTGGGGCTCCCGGAAGGTGGTGAACAGGCCGCGCCGGGCGTCATCCAGCCGGTTGAGGCCGCCGCCTTCGGTTCCTACCCACAGGGTGCCTTTGCGGTCCTGGAGAATGCACCGCACAAAGTTGCTGCTCAGGCTGCGGGTTTTCCCGGGAATGTTGCGGTAGGGCACGCACCGGCCGGTGGCGGCATCCAGCAGCACCAGTCCGCCGCCCCCAGTGCCTACCCACAGGCGCTGCTGGCGGTCCTGGTACGCCAGGCGCACGTAGTTGGTACCCAGGCTGGTGGCAGGCTGCTGGGGGTTGTCGCGGAATATGGTGCAGTTGCCGGTGGTGGGGTCCAGCAGGTTCAGACCGCCTTCCGTACTCACCCAGAGCCGGCCCCCACTGGCGCGGCTGATGGCCCGCACCGCATTATCGCTCAGGCTATGCGGGTTGGCGGGCTGATGGCGGAAGTGGGTGATTTTACCGGTGGTGGGGTTCAGACAGTCGAGGCCGCTGCGCTGGGTGCCTATCCACAGACGCCCTTCGGCATCAAAGCACAGCGCCCGCACAAAATCCTCACTCAGGCTTTGCGGCTGCCGGGCTTTGTGCCGGTAAGCCTGCCGCTGCCCGGTGGCCGGATCATAGCAGATAACCCCCTGATTTTCAGTAGCAGCCCAGAGGCGACGCCGGGCATCTTCGGCTACCGCCCAAACGGGCTCGGGCCCCGTAGTAATGGGCACGGGCACAAAGGCGTTGGGCCGGGGCGCAAACGAGCTGACGCCGGCATCGGTACCCACCCAAAGCAGCCCGTTCCGGTCCTGAAACAGTGCCTGCACCGTATTATTGGGCAGCGAGAAGTTATTGCCGGGGCGCTGCTGATAGACGGTAAAATCGTTAGTTGCCCGATTCAGCAGATGCAGACCTTCGGTGGTACCCACCCACAGGCGGCCCTGCCGGTCTTCAATCAGAGCCCGCACCTCATTGCTGCGAAGGCTGCGGGGGTTGCCGGCTTCCACCCGCCAGGTGCTCATGGGCTGGTTGCCGGTGAGCGAAACCCGGCGCAGGCCGTTGGTTTCAGTACCAATCCAGAGCATGCCGGCCCGGTCGGGGTGCAGGGAGGTGACGGAGGAAGCCGAAGACCATGCCGGGTGCACCGCTAACTGCTGCCTTTGCATATCCAGGTGGGCCACCTGGCCGGCCCCGGTGCCTACCCAGATCCGGCCCTGCGCATCCTGCTCAATAGCCCGGATAGAGTTAATACGCGGGTTAGTAGAAGTGCTGCCCGGTTGCTTAAACAGCTGAAAACGGCCGGTTTTGGGGTTGTAGCGATGCAGGCCGCCTTCGGTGCCGGCCCATATCGTGCCGGCCTGGTCGCAGAAAACGGTGCGCACAAAGTCGTCCGTCAGGGTGCCGGGCTGGCCTTCCTGGTGCTTGAACACCCGGAATTTGCCGGTTACGGGGTCGAAGCGGTTGAGGCCGCCCCCGCCGGTGCCAATCCACAGGGCACCCTGCGCATCCACGGTCAGCGCCAGAATGAAGTTGCTGCTCAGGCTGCCAATCTGTTGCGGGTCGTTGCGGAAGACTTTGAAGGTGCTGCCATCGTATCGGTTCAGGCCATCCTGCGTGCCCAGCCATAGAAAGCCGCGCCGGTCCTGGGCCATGCTGTACACGCTGTTTTCCGACAGGCCCTGCTCGGCCGTAAGCGTGCGGAACGTGAGGGGCATGGCGGGTTGGGCAGTGGCAATACCCGCCAACAGGACCAGAAAAGACAAAAAGAGAACAGGTAGAAAGCTACGGTTCATGCAGATTTGGCAAACCTGCCCCCAGTGCCGGCCAGGCTTGCCAAAGCTAGCAAAATAGGCGACTAGCGCTACTCCTGCTCCCCAAGGGTTTTCCTATTCTGCTATCAGGCCAACTTGCCTGCTTAGTAGTGCCTTAGGCTGCTTTACCTACCTGTTGATATAAGTAATAAGAGTAGCCATAGACCACTATAACCGTTGCCAGCACCCCGGCAATTAATACTCCCGTAGCTACCGGCACCGACCATAACACGGCCAGCAGGGAGCTAAGCAAGCCGGTTACACAAAACATCCAGCCCCCTACCCGATGAATACGGGCCCAAATCAGGGGAAACTCCAGGGCCCACGGGGTTTTAAAGCCCATAAAATAGTTGGGCGGCACGGTAGTCAGGTAGTTTCCCATCAACATAAAGAATAACCCCATGAGAATGGCCATACCCTGCCCTGCCTTTTCCTGCGGATGAATTGCCAGATACAAAATGTAAACCAGCAAACCGCTCATAAAACCTACCAAGGCCAACATCAGCTTCTGGTAATTGGCACTGCCGGCATTCAGACGCCGCTTAGGGTCTAAGCGCGGGGTAAACCAGAGTAGAAGGCAGATGCCAAGGGGCGCCAAGGTGCATAGCAGCCACATGTTTTCTTTATTGGTATAGCCATTAGCATTGCCTCCCATACCAAAGTGCGTGGGAATATGCGCCGGCAGGCTGGGCCAGGTATAAAACAAATAGAGCGAAGGCAGCAGCACAAGCAACAGCGTAAACAGACTCCAGATGGAAAAGGCAGCTTTCATGGGATACGAAACAGAGTTATGATTTGAATTGCAAAAGCCAGCCCAGCAGCTCATCCATCACCGTCATGTTTAAGGTGTAGCGGATAAACTGCCCCTGCTTTTCGCTGCTCACCAGGTCGGCCTGCCGTAGCAAATCGAGGTGGTGGCTGATGGTGGGCTTCGAGAACTGGAAGTGGTTGGCTATTTCCCCGGCCGTGCGCGGCTGTTCGCGCAGCAGCTCCAGAATGGCGCGGCGCGTGGGGTCATTAAGAGCTTTGAAGAGTGCGTTCAAGATTGATTAGTTATTTAGGCAAATGTCTAAATGTTTTTCAACTACGCAACAAAAAGCCCGACTAAATTTTTAGCCGGGCTTTTAGCCTGTTTTACTGCAACAGCAAGGGCTACTTGGCTACCACCGCCGTCTTAATACTCAGCTCCTTCAACTGCGCCTCCGAAATCTGGGAAGGCGAATCAATCATGACGTCGCGGCCGGAGTTGTTTTTGGGGAAGGCAATGAAGTCCCGGATGGAATCGGCGCCGCCGAAGAGCGAGCAGAGGCGGTCGAAGCCGAAGGCAATGCCGCCGTGGGGTGGCGCGCCATACTCAAAGGCATCGAGTAGGAAGCCGAACTGCGCTTTGGCTTCCTCATCGGAGAAGCCCAGCAGCGAGAACATGCGGGCCTGCACGGCGCGGTCGTGAATACGGATGGAGCCGCCGCCCACTTCTACGCCGTTAATCACCATGTCGTAGGCGTTGGCGCGTACTTCCCCGATGGTGTCGGGGTTATCGAGCAGCGCTACGTCCTCGGGCTTGGGCGAAGTGAAGGGGTGGTGCATGGCGAAGTAGCGGCCTTCCTCCTCAATGTATTCCAGCAGCGGAAAATCAACTACCCACAGAGCCGAGAAAGTGTCTTTGTCGCGCAGGCCCATGCGCTGGCCCATTTCCAGGCGCAGCTCGCTTAGGGCTTTGCGGGTTTTGTTGGGGTCGCCGGCCAGAATCAGCAGCAGGTCGCCGGGGTTGGCGTTGAAAGCGGCTTTCCACTTCTGAAGCTCTTCCTGGGAATAGAACTTGTCAACCGATGATTTCACGGCGCCATCGGGCTCGATGCGGGCGTACACCAGGCCGGTGGCGCCCACCTGCGGGCGCTTCACGAAATCCGTCAGCTCATCCAGCTGCTTGCGGGTGTACACGGCGGAGTTGATGGCGTTGATGCCTACTACCAGACCGGCGTTATCGAACACTGGGAAACCCTGGCCCTTTACCAGGTCATTCAGCTCCACAAACTTCATTTCGAAGCGGGTGTCGGGCTTGTCGTTGCCGTAATAGCGCATGGCATCGGCGTAGGTCATGCGGGGCAGGGTGCCAATATCGAGGCCTTTCACTTCCTGGAACAGGTACTGCACCAGCCCTTCAAACGTGTTGAGGATGTCTTCCTGCTCCACAAAGGACATTTCGCAGTCAATCTGCGTGAACTCCGGCTGGCGGTCAGCGCGCAGGTCTTCGTCGCGGAAGCATTTTACAATCTGGAAGTAGCGGTCGAAGCCCGACACCATCAGCAGCTGCTTGAACGTCTGGGGCGACTGCGGCAGGGCGTAAAACTCGCCGGGGTTCATGCGGGAGGGCACCACAAAGTCGCGGGCGCCTTCCGGGGTGCTTTTGATGAGCACGGGGGTTTCCACTTCGATGAACTCCTGGCCATCGAGGTAGCGGCGGGTGGCCTGGGCCACGCGGTGGCGCAGCATCAGGTTCTGGCGCACGGGGTTGCGGCGCAGGTCCAGGTAGCGGTATTTCATCCGCAGGTCGTCGCCGCCGTCGGTTTCGTCTTCAATCAGGAAAGGCGGCAGCTTGGCGGGGTTCAGCACCTCCAGCTGCTCCACCCTGATTTCAATGGCCCCGGTGGGCATTTTGTCGTTTTTGGAGTAGCGCTCGGCCACTTTGCCCGTCACGCTAATCACGAATTCGCGGCCCAGCTCCCGGCCTTTCGCGCGGATTTCTTCGCTCTCCACGCCTTCTTCCAGAGCCAGCTGGGTGAGGCCATACCGGTCGCGCAGCACAATCCAGAAAATACCGCCAGCGTCGCGGGTGCGCTGTACCCAGCCACAGAGCGTAACGGTTTGGCCAATATGGTCGGGGCGAAGTTCGCCGCAGGTGTGCGTACGGAGCATAATAGAGATATTCAGATGAAAAGAGCCGGCGGCCCACCGCAAAGATAGAAGACCGGGGCGGGCGCACCACACCCCGGCTGGCAAGCAGGCACATTTTACCTGGCGCCGGGCCCTTTTCCGCTTTGCCACCTGGTGGTGTAGTTATTCTTAGATGAAATAGGCAAAAAAAGCTGCAGAAGGCATATACAATTCCCTATGTTTGCCGGGAACTTCCATTATCCTAGCCTATTAGTGGCTGCAACCTATTATCAGTTCCTCGTCTCCTTCTCCCGCTCCTCAACCCTAACACTTTTATAAACTATGGAACTGGTTATCGACCACCTCTCCAAGACGTACCCCAACGGCACCAAGGCCCTCAACAATGTTTCCCTACGCATTGAGCCGGGTATGTTTGGCCTGCTGGGCCCCAACGGAGCGGGCAAGTCCTCGTTGATGCGCACCATTTCCACCTTGCAGGAGGCCGATGCCGGCAGCATTCAGCTGGGCGATATTGATGTGCTGCACCAGCCGGAGAGAGTACGACAGGTGCTGGGCTACCTGCCCCAGGAGTTTGGCGTATACCCCAAAGTAACGGCGGCCGAGCTGCTGGAGCACTTTGCGGTGCTCAAAGGCATCAGCAATAAAAGTGAGCGGCGGCAGGTAGTGGATGCCTTGCTGCACCAGACCAACCTCTACAATGTGCGCAACAAGAATCTGGGCGGCTACTCCGGCGGCATGAAGCAGCGTTTCGGCATTGCGCAGGCCCTGCTCGGCAACCCCCGGCTTATCATTGTGGATGAGCCCACGGCCGGCCTGGACCCTACCGAGCGCAACCGCTTCCACAACCTGCTGGCAGAAATTGGCGAGGACCGCATTGTGATTCTGAGCACCCACATTGTGTCCGATGTATCGGACCTGTGCCGGCAGTTTGCCATCATCAACAAAGGGCAGGTGCTGTACACCGGCGACCCGCTGCAGGCCATTGAGGAAATGCGCAACCAGATCTGGCGGCGCACCATCCGCAAGGATGAGCTGGCCGCGTATCAACAGCAGTTTTCCGTGATTTCCTCGCGCCTGTTTGCCGGCCAGACCATTATTCACGTGCACAGCCTGTCCCAGCCCGGCAACGGTTTTGAGGGCGTGGAGCCGACGCTGGAAGACGTGTACTTTGCCCGCATTCACGCGGCCGAAAACGTGGCTTCGGAAGTACTAAAAGGCTAAAAAGGCACTAGTAAGACCGGCATGCAGAGGCGCCGCCGATGCAGCCGGCCAGTGTGGTAAATAGTTTAGCAACATCAGCACGCGAGATGCTTCGGCTACGCCTCTGCATGACCCTGAATACTTCAATCCATGTTCCTCGAAATCTTCCTTTTTGAGCTTCGTTACCGTCTGAAACGGCCGGCAACCTATATCTATTTCTTTTTGATGGCCCTGATGGGCTTCCTGTTCATGCTGGCCTTGGGTGGCGTGTTTGGGGCCAATGTGACCATTGGCGGCGCAAGCGGCAAGGTGCTGGCCAACTCCGCCTATCAGGTAAACACCATTCTCACGGTGGTAAGCCTGTTTGGCGTGTTCATCACCTCCTCCATGATGGGCACCCCGGTATACCGGGACTTCGACCACCGCACCCACTCCCTCTACTACACCGCCCCCATCAGCAAAGCCGGCTATCTGGGCGGGCGTTTTCTGGGCTCGTTTATCGTAACGGTGGCCGTTTTTCTGGGTGGAGCCCTGGGCGCCTGGCTGGCTACGTACTGGCCCACCATGCTCCCCGATAAGCTGGGGCCTAACATGCTGGCGGCCTATCTGCACCCTTACCTGCAGATTGTGATTCCCAACCTGTTTCTGACGGGCGCCATCTTCTTTACGGCGGCTACGCTTACCCGCTCGGCGCTGGCTATCTACCTGGGCGGTGTGCTGTTTCTGGTGTTGTACTCCATCAGCGGCAGCCTGCAGCAGGATATGGATAACGAAACCCTGCGCAGCCTGCTCGACCCCCTGGGCGGTGCCGCCATTGACCTGACCCAGCGCTATTGGACAACAGCCGAGCGTAACACCCTGCTGATGCCCTGGAGCACCTACATCCTGCAAAACCGCCTGCTCTGGATGAGCGTGGGCGTGCTGACGCTGGTGGCCTGCTACGTTTTCTTCCGCTTTTCCTTCGCCAACAAAGCCGACTCCGGCCCCCGGCCCAAGGCCGGCGAGGCCCTGGGCGTGGCCGCCCGGCCCAACCAGCTGACGCTACCGCAGGTAACGCCCCTTTTCACGCCGGGCCTGGCCTGGGCCCAGCTGGGCCGCCTGGTGCGGCTGGAGTTTTTCAGCACCATCCGCAGCGTGTACTTTATGGGTATTGTAGGCGCCGGGGTGTTGTTTTTGCTGATTTCCGGCATGCAGGTGGGCAAGATGTATGGCACCAATACCTTCCCGGTTACGCCCGTGGTGGTGCAGCTGCTGGCCGGCACGTTTGCCCTGTTTCAGCTCATCATTATCACCTTCTACGCCGGCGAGCTGGTGTGGCGCGAGCGGGACTCCAACGTGCATCAGATTTACGATGCCATGCCCATGCCCAGTTGGGTGCCGTTTGTGGCCAAGCTGGGCGCGCTCATGCTCATTCAGGTGGTGCTGCTGGCCGTGGTGCTGGTGTGCGGACTGCTGCTGCAGACGCTGAAAGGCTACTTCAACTATGAGCTGGATGTGTACCTGAAAGAGCTGTTCGGCTTCCGGCTGGTTGGCATGCTGATGTTGTGCGTGCTGGCCATGCTGGTGCAGGTGCTGGCCAACAACAAGTACCTCGGGCACTTCATCATGATTCTGTATTATGCCTTCAACCTGTTTCAGAGCACGCTGGGGCTGGAGCATAACCTGTACTCCTTCAACTCGGCCCCCGGCACGCCATACTCGGCCATGAACGGCTACGGGCACTTTGTGCTGCCGTTCCTGACCTTTAAAGCGTACTGGGCCATGTTTGCCGTGTTGCTGGCCCTGGCCAGCTCCCTGCTCTGGCCCCGCGGCACCGAAACCCGCTTTTCCTGGCGCTGGCAGCAGGTGCGCTCCAGCTTTTCGCCGGCCCTGCGCGTGGTAGCGGGTGTAGCGCTGCTGGCCTTTGCCGGCCTGGGCGCTTATATCTTCTACAACACCAACGTGCTCAACTCTTACCGCACCTCGGATGAGGAGGAGGCGCTGACGGCCCGCTATGAGAAAACCTACAAGCGCTACGCCAAACGGCCCCAGCCGCGCATTGTGGCGGTGAATATTCAGGCCGATTTGTTTCCGCAGGAGCGCGACATCCGCTTCCGGGGCTCCTACTGGCTGCTCAACCGCTCCGGGCAGCCCATCGACTCGGTGCACCTCGTCAGCAGTTCGGAAGCCGAGATAAAGCAGCTGGCCCTGGGCCGCGCCGGCAAGGAAGTGCTGCACGACCAGATTGGCGACATCGATTACCGCATTGTGCGCCTGGCCCAGGCCCTGCAGCCCGGCGACTCCGTGCAGCTTAACTTCGATTTGGCGTACACCAATCCCGGCTTCAAAAACGAAGAGCTCAGCACCAACGTGGTGTACAACGGCACCTTCGTGAACAACTCCCAGATGCTGCCCCACATTGGCTACCAGGATGCCGTGGAGCTGAGCTCCGATGACACCCGCAAAGAGCAGGGCCTGCTGCCGAAGGCCCGCATGGCCGGGGTAAACGATTCGCTGGCCCGCATGAACACCTACATCGGCAACGACGGGGACTGGATTCGGTTTGAAGCCACCATAAGCACCACGCCCGACCAGATTGCCATTGCCCCGGGCTACCTGCAGAAAGAGTGGACGAAAGATGGCCGCCGGTATTTCCACTACAAGATGGATGCGCCCATCCTCAACTTCTACTCCTTCCTCTCGGCGCGCTACGCCGTGTATAAGGACCAGTGGCAGAATATTCCCATTGAAATCTACTACCAGCCGGGCCACGAGTATAACCTGAAGCGCATGGCCTCCGGCGTGAAAAAGGGCCTGGAGTACTACACCACGCACTTTGGCCCCTACCAGCACCGGCAGGTGCGCATTCTGGAGTTTCCCGGCTACAGCTCTTTCGCCCAAAGCTTTCCTAACACCATTCCCTTCTCCGAGAGCATCGGCTTTATTGCCGATGTAGACTCCACCGACCCCAAAGACATTGATTACCCGCTCTACGTTACGGCCCACGAGGTGGCCCACCAGTGGTTTGCCCACCAGATTATCGGCGGCAACGTGCAGGGCGGCACGCTTATGTCGGAAACGCTGAGCCAGTACGGGGCTCTCATGGTGATGAAGCACCTCTACGGCGAGGAGAAAATGAAGAAGTTTCTGCGGTTTGAACTGAACACCTACCTGGTGGGCCGCAGCACGGAGCGCAAAAAAGAAGTGCCGCTGTATCTGGTAGAAAACCAGCCCTACATCCACTACCGCAAAGGCTCCCTGGTGATGTATGCCCTGCAGGACTACATCGGCGAAGCGGCCGTGAATGCCGCCATTAAGGAATACCGCGACAAAGTGGCTTACCAGCGCGCCCCGTTCACCAACTCGGTAGAGTTTGTGGGTTACCTGCGCAAGCACACGCCCGATTCGCTGCAGTATTTGGTGACGGACCTGTTTGAGCGCATCACGCTTTATGAAAACAAGGTAGACTCGGCCTCCTACCGCAAGCTGCCCAACGGCCAGTACCGCGTGCAGTTTACCGTGGATACCAAGAAGCTCTACGCCGACTCCCTCGGCAATGAAACGGCCGACCTGAAGTCCCGTGACCTGATTGAGGTGGGCGTGCTGGGCCGCAAAAAAGTAAAAGGCAAGTGGCTGGATGTGCCCCTGCTGGTGCAGAAGCAGCGCCTCAAGCCCGGCCTCAACCATCTGGAGTTCACCACCCCCCAGAAACCGGAGCGCGTGGGCATCGACCCATTCAATAAGCTGATAGACCGCAACCCCGATGACAACGTGAAAGCGCCCACCGAGAAAAAGGTATAAACCAGAATCCGGAACCTGATAGAAAGCCCAGTCGTTACGGACTGGGCTTTCTGTTGTATGCCATCTTAGTCACACTTGTTGAAATATTAGCGTATACGCTTAAAAAAGCTACTTTTTCAAGTTTGGCCCGACTTCTGCAAAGGGCTGTGTACGGGTGCATGCCCGCTTCCTTAGCCTTCTCTACTTATTATGAAACGTTTCGCACTTCTCGCTCTCGCTACTGCTCTCAGCTTCTCTGCCGCACAGGCTCAGACCAAAATTAAAACCAAGGCCAAGGACGAAGATGCTTCCGTAAAATCGAAGAGCTCCGGCAATGATTCCGTGGTGCTCAACGGGCCCGTGCGGCGAGTAGAAACCCTCTCCGGCATTGATGTGTACCCCAACGCCGGTACCAACACCATTCTGCTCAGCTTTACGCAGCAGTTCACGGTGCCCGGCACGCTGGTGATGACCAACTACAAAAACGAGCCGATTTACACCACCCCGCTGGACCCTGCCAACAACACCGGCCAGCCCGTAGACCTGGGCCGTATTCCGGCCGGCACCTACCTGGTAGAAGCCAAAACCGGCAACTACGTGTACTGGAAGAAAGTGCGCATTAAATACCCCACCGTAGCCAGCAGCAACACCAAAAAGAAAAAGAACCGCCGCTAACCGTTTCAGTTACCGATTTTTCAGCCTCCGCAGCCAGCCTGGTTGCGGAGGCTTTTCTTTAGCAAGGCGCATGCCCGCACCTGCTTTTCCCGTTTTTCACCCAGATTGCAGCACCGCAGCGCTTGGCCGCCTGGCATCTTCCTCTTTCCTGTCTTATGAAACTTCGTCTTTTTTCGTCTCTGTTCCTGGTTTTGCTGCTCACGCTGACCGCTTTAGCCGGCCCTCGTCCCAAGCTCAAGAAAACCGCTGTTAATAACCGTATTAGTCTGGGCGTGCCCGCTGGGTTTATTCCGCTACCTGATGAAGGCATTGCCGCCAAGTTTCCGGCCCCGCGCAAGCCCCTGGCCGTGTTCAGCGACCCCAGCGGCCGCATCGATCTGAGCGTGGCTCAGAAGCAAACGCCCTTCACCAGCCAGGACTATGGCCTGCTGCTGAAAATCTACAAGGCCAGCATTCAGAATATGTACACCAAGGTGGAGTTTCTGGCCGAAGATGTCCGCACCATCAACAAGCGCGACTTTGTGGTACTGGAATTCGTTTCTACGCTCTCCGACACGCGCCGCAATGGCAACCTGGCCCCCATCCGGCGCTACCAGATGGTGCAGTATGCCATTGATGGCGACCAGCTGACAGTCTTCACCTTCACGGCGCCGGCCGATGATCAGGCCAAATGGCAGCCTACGGCGCAGGCCGTTATGCAGAGCATTTCCATGAAATAGCCCCCGGCCGCTTGTGGATAAGCAGAATATTTTCCTGCTATGTGAAAATTTATTCTGTCAATTATCCACATATCCACAATACTTATCCACATCCTTTTTCCGTGACTCTTTCCCTTTATTCTGACGAGCAGTACATGCGGGAAGCGCTCAAGCAGGCGCAGTATGCCCTGGTGGAAGAGGAAATTCCGATTGGCGCCGTGGTGGTGATGGACCGGCAGATTATTGCCCGCGCCTACAACCAGACGGAAAAGCTGCGCGACGTTACCGCCCACGCCGAAATGCTGGCCCTCACGGCCGCCGCCAACCACGTGGGCAACAAATACCTTTCCGACTGCACCCTGTACGTTACCGTAGAGCCCTGCGTGATGTGTGCCGGGGCCAGCTTCTGGGCCCAGGTAAAGCGCGTGGTGTACGGCGCCCCCGAGGACAAGCGCGGCTTCCGGCGGCACGGAAACCTGCTGCACCCGCGCACAGAGCTGGTCAGCGGCATTATGGCTAATGAGTGCGCGGCGCTGATGCAGGAGTTTTTCGCCCGCAAGCGTAAATAATCTACTTTTGGCGTTGCCGCTGCCCGCCCACCGTAACCCTAAGGGCCCGGCGGCGGTTAGTAGTTAATTCCCTCCATCCTTCACTAAAACTCCTTACCCTATGGCTTTCGAACTGCCCTCGCTACCCTACGCCTACGATGCCCTTGAGCCGCACATTGATGCCCGGACCATGGAAATCCACCATACCAAGCACCATCAGGCTTATGTAACCAACCTCAACAACGCCATTGCCGGCACGGAGTTGGAAAACCATTCGTTGGAAGAGTTGATGCACAACATTGCGGCCGCTCCGGTAGCCGTGCGCAACAACGGCGGTGGCCACTGGAACCACTCGATGTTCTGGACTATTATGAGCCCCAACGGCGGCGGTGAGCCTACCGGCGCTATTGCCCAGGCCATTACCTCGGCTTTCGGCAGCTACGAGAAGTTCAAAGAAGAATTCACCAAAGCCGCGGTGGGCCGTTTCGGCTCCGGCTGGGCGTGGCTGTGCAAGCAGCCCGATGGCTCGGTGCAAATCTGCTCTACCCCCAACCAGGACAACCCGCTAATGCCCGACACCGGCTGCAAAGGCATTCCGGTACTGGGCCTGGACGTGTGGGAGCACGCCTACTACCTGCACTACCAGAACCGT